>NZ_CP070950.1:2531096-2847483 GCF_017084525.1 Conexibacter sp. SYSU D00693 | reverse complement strand
TCGCGAGCGGCATCTCCTGCCCCTGGAAGTCGGGCGTGAGGACCTCGACCTGGCAGCCCGGCGCCTGGCGGCGGATCTGGCGGATGACGCCGACGAAGGCCGAGGCGCCCTTGTCGGGCAGGTCGTCGCGGTCGACGGACGTGATGACCGCGTGGCGCAGGCCCATGCGCGCGACCTGGCGGGCGACGCGGGCGGGCTCGAGCGGGTCGTTCCACGTCGGCTTGCCCGTGCGCACGTTGCAGAAGCCGCAGCGGCGGGTGCACGTGTCGCCGAGGATCATGAACGTCGCGGTGCCGCGCTCCCAGCACTCGCCGATGTTCGGGCAGGCGGCCTCCTGGCAGACCGTGTGGAGGTCGTCGCCCTCGATCGAGCGCTTGAGCTCGCGGTAGCGCGGGCCGCCCGGCGCCGGCACCTTGAACCAGGCCGGCTTGCGCGCCTTGAGCGGCAGCACGTCGGGACCCAGGACGGTGAGGACGTCCATCCCGCCCGGGTTGGCCCGGGACCGGGTCGACAGCGGTCGGGGCTCGGTCGCGGCCATGGGCGACCCAAGATAGCGTCGGCGCATGCAGCCGCAGGAGGCCCCGGGCGCCGAGCACGCGATCGTCCGGCTCGTCGGGACCTGCCCGGACCGGCCCGGGATCGTCGCGGCCGTCTCGCGCTTCCTCGCGGAGGCCGGCGCGAACGTCGTCGAGCTCGACCAGCACTCGACGGACCCCCGCGGGGGCCAGTACTTCATGCGCCTGGCCTTCGACGTCGAGCGCCGCCGGCTGCCCACGCTGGAGCAGGACTTCGAGCACGCGGTCGCCCGCCACTTCGACCTGGACTGGTGGATCTGGCCGGTCGAGCGCCGCAAGCGCATGGCGATCCTCTGCTCGCGCCCCGACCACTGCGTCCTGGACCTCCTCTGGCGCCACGCCAACGGGGAGCTCGACGCCGACGTCGCGCTCGTGCTCTCCAACCACGAGGACCTGCGCGACCGCGTCCAGGCCTTCGGCGTCCCCTACGTCCACGTGCCCGTCTTCCGCGAGAGCAAGGCCGAGGCCGAGCAGGCGATGCTCGACCAGCTGCGCGACGAGGTCGACCTCGTCGTCCTGGCCCGCTACATGCAGGTCCTCAGCGGCGACTTCCTCGAGCGCCTGCAGGCGCCCGTCATCAACATCCACCACTCGTTCCTGCCGGCCTTCGCGGGCGCCGACCCCTACCGCCGCGCCCACGACCGCGGCGTGAAGATCATCGGCGCGACCGCGCACTACGTCACCGAGGAGCTCGACGCCGGCCCGATCATCGAGCAGGACGTCGTCCGCGTCAGCCACCGCGACGACGTCGCGGCGCTCCAGCGGATCGGCAAGGACGTCGAGCGCGTGGTCCTAGCGCGCGCCGTCGCCCGCCACCTGGACGACCGCGTCCTCGTGCACGACGGGCGCACGATCGTCTTCTAGGGCGATCGCGCGCTCGAGCCGCGCGCGCGTGACGAGCCGCTGCTTGACGCCCAGCCGGCCCGCCACCTCGTGGGCCACGCGCTTGCGCAGGCAGCGCAGGTCGACCGGCCCGCCGCCGCGCTCGGCCGACAGCGACGTCATCGGCGTCGACAGCCCGCACGGCACGACCCACGAGAACGGCTCGAGGTCCAGGTCGGCGTTCAGCGAGAAGCCGTGCGTCGTCACGCCGTGGGAGACGTGCAGGCCGATCGAGCCGATCTTGCGGTCCTGCACCCAGACCCCGGTCCAGTCGCGCCCCTCCGCCGCCCGGCCGCGCGCCGCGAGGCCCTCCTGCTCGAGCGCCGCGACCATCGCGTCCTCGAGGAGGCCGACGAAGCCCAGGACGTCCGTCACCCGCGCGATCGGGTAGCCGACGAGCTGCCCCGGGCCGTGGAAGGTGACCTTGCCGCCGCGGTCGACGTCGACGACGTCGATGCCCCGCTCGCGGTACCAGGCCTCGCCGAGCGGCAGCTCAGCCGGGTCGGTCCGGCGCCCGCGGGTGTAGACGGGCGGGTGCTGGAGGAGCAGGAGGACGTCCGGGACGCGCTCGGCCTGACGCGCGGCGCGGACGGCGCGCTGGAGCGCCAGCGCCTCGTCGTAGGGCACCAGCCCGAGGTCCGCGACCCACAGCTCCGCCACGACCTCGATGGTACGCCGTGGCACACTCGCCCCTTGGCCGCAGCGCCACAGCCCGAGGACGGCCGGCTCTGGCTCACGCGCCTGCGCTGGCGGCTGCGCGGCGCGTGGCAGGCGCCGGCCGCGGCGCTGGCCACGATCGCCGAGACCGTGGCCCTCGGCGTCCTGCCGCCGGCGGGGGAGGACGGCGTCGACGTCGTCCCGGCGTTCCTGCTCGCGGCCTTCCTCAACCTGGCGCTCGTCGCCCTCGGCGGGCGCATCGGGGGCGGGCTCCTGCGCCGCCGCAACCGGGCGCTCCCGGGGTTCGTGGCCCGCGACCGGGCGGCCACGACGGCGGTGCTCGCCGGTCTCGCCGTGCTGGTCGGCGCGGGCCTGGCCCACCGGCCCGCGTTGCAGGAGGCCGAGGACGACCTCGCCGCCCAGGCGCAGGCCGTCCGGCAGTACGTCGCCCACCAGGCGCCCGAGTTCCGGCCGGGTCTGGCGGCGGCGGACACCGTCAAGCCCGGCGGCGACTTCTTCCGCACCTGCGTCCCCGGGCCGGAGGCGGGGCGGCACCTGTGCCTGTTCGTCGACACCCGCCGCGACCCGCCGCGCGTCTTCCGCGACCCCGACCAGCGTCCGAACGCGGTCGTCAGCGGCCCGCTCAACCCCGGTCGTCGCGGCCAGTAGGCCGCCTCGCGCGGCGCGAGGTCCGGCAGCCTCGCCATCGGGCTCAAGGTCTTGGTGCGAGGCGCCGATGGGGAACCCGTGCGCTTCACGCGCAGCTTCCTCGCCGGCCTCGGCGCCGCCACCTGCCTCGTCCTCGCCGGGTCGCTGGCCCTGCTCGCCGTGAGCACGGTCGTCGCCTTCAAGGGCTGGCCCGAGCTGCGGCGCCCCAGCGCCGAGGGCGAGGTCTCGACCCTCGCCGCGCTCCCCGCCGCCGCCAGGACGCCGGTGAGCGCCCGCGCGGTGGCCCTCGCGTCGCAGCCCGTCCAGCGCCGAGCCCCGCGCGCCGTCCGAGCGGTCCAGCGCGCCGAGCGTGTCCAGGCCCGCCAGGTCCGCGTGACCGCCCCCGGCTCGCAGGTCAAGCCGGTGATCCGCCGCCCGAGCTCCACCTCACGGTCGACCACGACGCCGCAGTCCTCGCAGCCCGACACCCACGCCGCCGCCCCCAAGGCCCCGGCGAAGAAGGGGTCCACGGGCCAGACCCTGCGCGACACGACGACCCCGCTCGCCGACGGCGTCGAGTCCGTCACCGACTCCGTGGGCAAGGGCCTCGAGCCGGCCTCGCCGACGCTGGCCGACACCGTCACGGGCATCGGCGACACCGTCGGGACGACGGTCAAGGGCGTCGGCGACGCCGCGGCGAACGTCGTGGACCAGCTGCTCGGCGGCGCCAAGAAGGGCGGCCAGTAGGCCTCAGGCCTGCTGCGCTGCGCCCGCGCCGTCGCCGTCGGCCACGTCGAGCACGAACCACACGCGAGTCCGCGGCTCGCGGTCCACGCCCCAGTCGCGCGCGACCAGGTCGACGATGTAGAGGCCCCAGCCGCCGTGCTCGTCGCCTCGCGAGGTGGGGGCGCGGTCGAAGCCCGGCCCCCCGTCGGCGAGCTCGACGCGCAGGCTGTGGTCGTCGAGCTCCAGCGCGAGGTCCAGCGTGTCGCCTTCGCGGTGCTCGACGTGGCGCACGGCGTTGGCGACCAGCTCGGAGACGGCGATGCGCGCGTCGCGCCAGCGGACCTCCGACAGGCTGTCGCGGAAGGCGTCCACGGCGTCGCGCGCCAGCCGGAGGGCGGTCGGGTCCGGCGGGAGCGAGGCCGTACGGCGCATCCGCCGGGCAAGGTACCCGCCGCAAGCCGCTCCGGCACGGCGCGTGCGCGCCATGCCGCGCCGACTATGCTGGCGCCCCGATGGCCTTGGAGGTCGAGCGCGACGACCGCGGGGACCGGGTGCGACTCGTCGTCCGCGGCGCCCTGGACATGACGACCGGCGAGCGGCTGGAGCGTGCCCTGCGGGAGGCCGAGGACGCGGTCGGCGACGGGGTCCTGGAGCTGGACCTCCGCGAGGTGGAGTACTTCGACTCGACCGGCCTGGGGATCGTGCTGGACGCCGACGTCCGCGCGGCCGACGCCGGCCGCCGGCTCGTGGTCGCCGCCGGGGACGGCGAGGCGGCCCGCGTGATGCGCATGGTCCGCGTGGCCGACCGGCTGACGGCGGCCGACCTCGAGTAGGGCCGCCGGCGTGCGCGCGCTCATCGCCGACGCCGACGAGGTCCGCCGCGAGGCGCTGCGCGAGGAGCTGGCGCGCCACGGTCACGACGTCACGGTCGCGACCTCGACGCAGGAGCTGCTGGCCGGTGAGCACGCCGACCCGCCGCCCGAGCTGGTGGCGGTGGGCTGGCGGGTGGGCGACGACCCCGCGCTCGAGCTCGTCCAGGCCCTGCGGGCGCAGACGCCCGGCGACGGCCCGGTCGTCGTCGTGGTCGGCGAGGCACCCGAGGTCGACGTCGTCGCGGCGCTCGACGCGGGCGCCAACGACGTCTGGGGCATCGCGCCGGCGGACGACCTGCCGCGCGACGTGGCCATCCGGCTGTCGCTGGCCGCCCACTACGCGCGTCTGCAGGCCGAGCACGTCCGGGTCGGCGGCGAGTTCGCGCTGCTGCGGCGCGCGCTGGACCTCACCGGCACCGGCTTCATCCTCACCGACCCCCGGCTCGAGGACGGTCCGATCGTCTACGCCAACGAGTCGTTCCTGCACATGACGGGCTACGCGCTCGAGGAGGTCCTCGGCCGCAACTGCCGCTTCCTCCAGGGGCCGGCGACGGAGCCCGAGGCCCTGGACGTCCTGCGCGACGCGGTGCGCGAGGCGCGCGCGGTCACCGTCGAGCTGCGCAACTACCGCAAGGACGGCACCCCGTTCCACAACGAGGTCCACGTCTCGCCGGTGCGCGACGAGCACGGCGAGGTCGTGCGCTTCGTGGGCGTCCAGATCGACGTCACCGCCTACCGCGACGCCGGCTTCCACGACCACGGCGCCGCGTACCTCGCGGCCGCCGGCCCGGTCATCGACGCGACCCTCGACCTCCGGGCGACGCTCGACTCGATCGCGCGCGTCTCCGTGCCGCGGCTGGCCGAGGTCTGCCTCGTCGACGTGCTCGGCGACGAGGTGGTGGAGCGGCTGGCCGTGGCGGCGGTCGACCCGCTGGTCGAGCGCGCGGTCGAGCGGCTTCCGGAGGCCTACGCCGCGCGCGACGACGACCCCGTGGTGCAGGCCATGCGCAGCGGCCGTCCGGCGGTCCTCGACACCGAGCAGGCGGTGAAGGTGCTCGGGCCCGAGGGCGTCCGGCTGGAGCGCCGGCGCCCGCGGTCGGCGATGGTCGTCCCGCTGAAGGCCCGCGGGCGGGCGCTGGGGGCGCTCGTCCTGGCGTCGCTGGAGCGCGAGCGCGCCTTCGAGGCGCCGGACCTCGGCCTGGCCGAGGACATCGGGCGCCGCGCGGCGCTCGCCATCGACAACGCGCGCCTCTACGAGTCCCAGCGCGGCGTCGCGCAGGCGCTGCAGTCCTCGCTGCTGCCGAGCCGGCTGCCCGACCTCGAGGCGCTCGAGTTCGCCGCGTCCTACCGGCCCTTCGGCGAGGGCATGGAGATCGGCGGGGACTTCTACGACGCGTTCCCGATGCTCGGCGGCGCCACCGTCCTGGTCGTCGGCGACGTGTCGGGCAAGGGCGCGTCGGCCGCGGCCCTCACGGGCCTGGCCCGCCACACGCTGCGCACCGCCGCCGGCTACGAGGACCGCCCCAGCCGCGTGCTCGAGGCGCTCAACCGCGCGCTGGTGCTGGACCGCGTCGGCCGCGGGCGCTACTGCACGGTCGCGCTCGCGGTGCTCGAGCCGGGCGCCGACGGCGCAGGCTCCGTGGGCGTCACGGTGAGCCGCGCGGGCCACCCGGTGCCGTTCGTCGTGCGCGCCGACGGCCGCGTCGAGCCCATCGGCCGGCCCGGGACGCTGCTGGGCTACGTCCAGGACCCGTCGCTGCACGACGCCCGGGCGTCGCTGGGCCCGGGCGACGCGCTCGTGCTCTACACCGACGGCGTCTCGGAGGCGCTCGTGTCGCGGCGCGCCGACGGCGAGGAGTGGGTCGGCGAGCTGCTCGAGGGCGCCCACGAGCTCAGCGCGGACGCGATCGCCCGCAAGCTCGAGCACGCGGCGGTCGCGGCCCAGGGCGGGGCGCCGCGCGACGACGTGGCCGTGGCGGTCGCGCGGGTCAGGCGCGCGCCCGCGGCCGCCTAGGCCTGCAGCAGCGCCGCCGGGTCCTCGAGGAGGGCCCGGACCCGGTCCAGCAGCGCCGCGGCACCCACGCCGAACAGCGCCCGGTGATCGCAGGCGAGGCTGAGCCAGGCGGTGCGGCGGACGACGACCCCGCCGTCGCGGACGACCGGCCGCTCGCGCGGCGCGCCGAGTCCGAGCGCGCAGAGCTGGCCGGGGGCGACGATCGGCGCGCTGCGCTCGACCCCGTGGGCCCCGAGGTCCCAGAGCGACGCGGTCGCGCCGGCCAGCGCCGGCGCCAGGATCGTCCCGGCCCGTGCCTCGGCCTCGAGCTCGCCGGCGCGGGCCGCGAGCGCGGCCAGTGGGGCGCGGTCGGCGTCGTGCAGGACCGGGAGGACCACGGCGTCGTCGAGCAGGACGGCCAGGGCGACGTTCACGCGGCCGAAGCGCTCCACGCCGTCGCCGCGCCAGCTGCCGTTGGCCACGGGGTGCTCGGCCAGCGCGGTCGCGAAGGCCTTGACGGCGACGTGGACCAGGCCGACGGTCTCCCCGGTCGCCGCGAGCGCCGCCTCGACGTCGGCCTCGGCCTCGAGGTCGACGTGGGGCACCGTCGCGCGGGCCTCCGCCGCCCGGCGGGCGACGGCCTGCTGGAGGCGCCCAGCGGGGCGCTCGGTCACGTCGCCCCTGTTGCCCTGCGCTGCCTGGTCGGCCACAGGCCGCACCGTAGTGCCCGGCACCTGGACGCCGTCGGCCGATCGGCGCTCACGTCCAGGCCGTTCGGTGCCGACATGCCAGGGGAGGGCATGCCCGGCTCCGTCTCACCCATCGCCAGGGTCCTGGTCGCCGACCAGGGCCACGGCCTCTCACGCCTCGTCCACGCGCGCCTGCAGCAGGCAGGGGCGTACGTCGACGTGCGCGAGGGCGTCGAGGTGGTCCTGACGACGCTGCGCGACGGCGCCTTCGACCTCGTCCTCCTCGACCTCCCCGACGACGCCTTCGAGTCGCTCGACGCGCTGCACCGGGTCACCGCCGCCGCGCCGGGCGTCGACGTCCTGGCCGTCGGCGACCTCGACGGCGACGCGGTGCTCGAGGCGCTGCGCGCCGGCGCGGTCGACGTCCTCCCGCGCGACGCCGCCCTGCCGGGCACGATCGGGGCGCTCGTCGCCGCGCTCGTCGCCCGCCGCCAGGCCGTCCAGGTCGGCCGCGGCGGGGCCTTCGCGTGGTCCTCGCCCTGGCGGCGCGCGGCGCTCGCCGGCACGCTGCTGGCCCTCTTCGGCGCCACGCTGCTGGCGACGGAGGGGCGCTTCGCCCTCGCCGCCCTGTGCGCGGTGGCGATCGCCCTCGTCGCCGGCGCCCTGCGCCACGCCGAGCTGCGCGCGGCCGTCTCCGAGGCGACCGGGCGCGTCGCCGTCGCCCAGGTCCAGGCCAGCCAGCGTCGCCAGCGGATGCTGGCGACCCTGGCGCCCGTCGGGATCATCGAGACCGACGCGAGCGGCAGCTGCACGTACGTCAACCCGCGCTGGTGCGAGCTCACCGGCCTGCGGCCCCGCGACGCCTGGGACGACGGCTGGGTCCAGGCCCTCGACCCCGCCGACCGCGAGACGGCGTTCTCCGCGTGGGCCCGCGCGATCGCCATGGGGCGCGAGCTCCAGCTCGAGCTGCGCCTGCGCCACACCGACGGCACGACGACCTGGGCGAGCCTCGCCAGCACGCCGATGGTCGACGCCGAGGGCGAGCTCGTCGGCCACCTCGGGACGGTCACCGACATCACGCGCCTCAAGGAGGCCGAGCGCGCCTCGGACGAGGCGCGCCTGCGGCTGGAGTCGATGGTCGAGCACTGGCCGGCGTCGGCCTGGCTGCAGGACCTCGACGGCACGTTCCTGATGGCCAACAGCGCCGCCGCGCACGCGTTGGGCGCGAGCCCCGACGGGATCGTCGGCCGGCCGGTCCGCGAGGTCCTGTCGCCCCATGCCATCGATGCGTCGCTCGAGCGCGACGAGGCCGTCCTCGCCGGCGAGGTCGTCCGCTTCGAGCCCACGATCGTCAACGCCGACGGCGAGGAGCGCCACCACCTCGCCACGAAGTTCCCCGTCCGCGACGCCGACGGCCGGGTCATCGCGCTCGGCGGCCTCTCGGTCGACATCACCGAGCGCATGCGCGTCGAGGCCGCCCTGCGCGACGAGGAGGAGCGCTTCCGCCACGCCTTCGAGGACGCGCCCGTGGGCATGCTCCTCGCCGACCTCGACGGCAGCGTCCTGCAGGTCAACCCCGCCTTCTGCGCGCTGACGGGCTACAGCGCCGAGCAGCTGCTCGAGACCTCGCTGCAGTCGCTCGTGCACCCCGATGACGTCGAGGAGGACGTCGCCGCGATCACCGCGCTGCTCCAGGGCCGGCTGGCCACCCACCACCACGAGGAGCGCCTGCTGCACGCCGCGGGCGAGCCGGTGTGGGTCTCGCTGCACCTCACCCTGGTCAAGGCGGCCGACGGCTCGCCGCGCCACCTGCTCGCGCAGGTCCTCGACGTCACGGAGCGCAAGCGCTTCGAGGGCCGGCTGCAGCACATGGCCGACCACGACCCGCTGACCGGCCTGCTCAACCGTCGGCGCTTCGAGGAGGAGCTCGACCGCCAGGTCGCCAAGGTCCAGCGCTACGGCTCCAGCGGTGCGCTGCTCGTCCTCGACCTCGACCACTTCAAGACGATCAACGACACCCTCGGTCACAACGCGGGCGACGAGCTCATCGTCTCGGTGGCCGACCTCCTGCGCCACCGCCTGCGCGAGACCGACGTGGTCGCGCGTCTGGGCGGGGACGAGTTCGCCGTCCTGCTGCCCGAGGCCGACCGCGGCGGGGCCGAGACCGTCGCCACCACGATCGTCGAGGAGATCCGCCGCCACGCCACCGTCCTCAACGGCGAGCGCCCCCGCCGGGTCACCTGCTCGCTGGGCGTCGCCTTCTTCGAGGAGGGCCTGGCCGCGGGGGAGGAGGTCCTCGTCAACGCCGACCTCGCCATGTACGACGCCAAGGAGGCGGGCCGCGACCAGTTCGCGATCTTCGCCTCCGACCGCTTCGCCGAGCCGCGGATGAAGGCCCGCGTGGCCTGGGTCGAGCGCATCCGCGACGCGCTGGAGGACGACCGCTTCGTCCTCGAGGCCCAGCCGATCAAGGACCTCCACAGCGGCGACGTGGCCCAGTACGAGCTGCTGCTGCGGATGCTCGACGAGCACGGCGAGGTCGTCCCGCCCGGCGCGTTCCTCTACGTGGCCGAGCGCTACGACCTCATCCAGGACATCGACCGCTGGGTCGCCTCGCGCGCCATCGAGCTCCTGCACCAGCACCCGGGCACGGTCTTCGAGGTCAACGTCTCGGGCAAGTCGCTCAACGACCAGCTGCTGCTCGAGACCGTCGAGACCGGCCTGCAGATCTCGGGCGTCGACCCGACCCGGCTGATCTTCGAGGTCACCGAGACCGCGGCGGTGGCCAACATCCACCAGGCCCGCGAGTTCGCCGACCGCCTCGCGTCGCTGGGCTGCCGCTTCGCCCTGGACGACTTCGGCGCGGGCTTCGGCTCCTTCTACTACCTCAAGCACCTCCCGTTCGACTACCTGAAGATCGACGGCGAGTTCGTGCGCAACTGCCTGCGCAGCCGCACCGACCAGCTCGTCATCGAGGCGGTCGTCCGGATCGCCAACGGCCTGGGCAAGGCGACGATCGCGGAGTTCGTCGGCGACGAGCGCACGGAGCGCTTCCTGCGCGCCCACGGCGTCGACCACGCGCAGGGCTTCCACGTCGGCAAGCCGGCGCCGCTCGAGTCGCTCCTCGGCCAGCGGGCCGCCTGAGCGCAGGACCGGAACGTGCCAGGCACGTTCCACCTCCCCACCGGAACGCGCCAGGCGCCTTCCACCGTCGCGCCGTGCCGGGTAGCTGCCGGACGTGCTGCGCTACGCCTCCGCCGCCCGCGCCGACCCCGCCGTCGCCTGGTCGCTGATCGCCCGCCCCTCGCGCTGGCCGGCGTGGGCACCGCACCTGCGCGGCGCCTGGGGCCTGGCGGGCACGGACGGCTGGGTGCGCGAGGGCGCGCGCGGCGCGGCGCGCCTGCTCGGGGCGGTGCCGGTTCCGGCGCGGATCGTCCGGGTCGTCGACGGGACGTCGTGGACCTGGCGCGTCGGCGGCGTGGAGATGGACCACCGCGTCGAGCCCGCCGCGCCAGGGGAGGGCGGCTGCGTCGTCGCGGTCACCATGAGCGCGCCCGCGCCGGTGGAGCTCGCGCTGCGCGCGACCTACGGGCCGGTGGTCTCGCTGCTCGTCGACCACCTCGCGCGGGCGGCCGAGCGCGAGTCGCCCTAGCCGAAGAAGACCTCGGCCACCTCGAGCAGCGCCGGGTCCAGCAGCTTGGGCTCGGCCACCGCGTCGGCGAGCGGCACCAGCTCCACCTCGGTCCCGCGCAACGCGGCCATGGTCCCCCAGCGCCCCTCGTGCGCCGCGTCGATGGCGGCGACGCCGAAGCGGGTGGCCAGCACGCGGTCGTAGGCCGTCGGGGTGCCGCCGCGCTGGACGTGGCCGAGGATGGTCACGCGCGTCTCGTAGCCCGTCAGGCGCTCGAGCTCCTGGCCCAGGCCGACGGCGACACCGCCGAGGCGCTCGTGGCCGAAGGCGTCCTTCTCGCCCGAGGTCGTCGTCAGGCCGGAGCCGTCCTTGGGCACCGCGCCCTCGGAGACGACGACGATCGAGAACGTGCGGCCGCGCTCGTGACGGCGGCGCAGCGAGGCGGCGACGTCCCCGACGTCGAAGGGCCGCTCGGGCACGAGGATGGCGTCGGCGCCGCCGGCGATGCCCGCGTGGGCGGCGATCCACCCCGCGTGGCGGCCCATGACCTCGACGACCATGACGCGGTTGTGCGACTCGGCGGTCGTGTGGAGGCGGTCGATCGCGTCGCTGGCGATCTGCACCGCGGTCTGGAAGCCGAAGGTGACGTCGGTGCCCGCGAGGTCGTTGTCGATCGTCTTCGGGACGCCGACGACCTGGACGCCGTCGGCGCTCAGCCGGCCCGCGACGCCGAGCGTGTCCTCGCCGCCGATCGGGATGAGCGCGTCGACGCCCGCCCGCTCCATGGCCTCGCGCACCGCCGCGGTGCCGTCGGCGTCGCCCCCGTAGGGGTTGGTCCGCGACGTGCCGAGGATCGTGCCGCCGCGGTGCAGGATCCCGGCGGTCGACTCGTGGGTCAGCGGCGTCGTGTCGCCCTCGAGGACGCCCGCCCAGCCGTAGCGGAAGCCCACGAGCTCGTGGCCGTGGACGTCGGCGCCCTTGCGGACGATGGCGCGGATCACCGCGTTGAGCCCTGGGCAGTCGCCGCCGCCGGTCAGCACCCCGATGCGCATGGCCCGCAGGCTATGGCCGGCCCGGCCCCGCGCAAAGGGGCCGTCCGGCCAGGCCGTCCCCAACATCGGGGAGGGACGCGGCGCGGACTGTCCGCCGCAGGGCGTCGCACGTCAGCCGCGGTGCCGCCCGCGCCGATCGGGATCCCATGCCCTGCGTCACCCTCCCCGCCGCCAGCGCCCCGGACCTGCGCGCCGCCCTCGAGCTCCTCGTCTCCGAGCGCGGCGGCTGCCCGCCGGCGCTGCGCGACGTGGCCGCCCGCCTCGACGGCGACGCCCCGGTGACCGTCGGGCGCCCAGCGGCCCACGTCCTGGCCACCGGCGTCGTCCTGGCCGCCGACACCGCCGTGCTGGCCCAGCCCGTCGCGCTGGACCTCCTCGCGAAGCTCGCCGCCTAGGCGTCGGACCACCGGGCGAGGAACGCGTCCGCGTCCAGCCGGCGCAGGTCGGCCCGCAGCGCCTCGGCGCGGTGGGCGGCCTCCCGCGCCTCGAGGTCCCAGAGCAGGACGACCTCGAGGTCGTCGAGGTCGACGACCTCGACGCTGTCGACGCGGTCGGGGTGCTTCTGCACCCGGACCTCGAAGCGCCGCGCCGCGCTCACGGCGCCGGGACCTCCTCGAGCGCCGCGTCGCCGTGCAGGACGCGACCGTCGGGCAGCCAGATCGCCGGGACGTCGCGCACGCCGCGCTGCGCCGCCAGCTCCGTGGCCGCGTCCAGGCGCGCCACGATCGCGTCGCGCTCGACGGCCTGCAGCAGCGCCCGGGGGTGCATCTCGCACGCCGCGCCGGCGACCAGGACGGTGGTCTCGTCCGGCACGCGGCCGCCCGCGAAGACCTGGCGGAAGCAGGCCTGGGCGAAGGCGACGACGCGCCCGACCTCCTTGGCGTAGGTCGCGGCGCGCAGCGCGAGCTCGCTGTCGAAGGGGAAGGGGTCCGGCCAGCGCACCGGCTGCAGCTGCCGCGCGGCGGCCGTCTCCTCGATGCGCCCGAGCGCGACCTCGCGGTCGGTCGCGCAGCGAAAGCCCTCCCAGGTGTCGGCGCCCGGTAGCGCCTGCGAGCGGACCGGGATCCACTCGGCGACGACCGGGAGGACCGCCAGGACGCGCTCGGCCGCGAGGTAGGCCTCGGGCGAGCGCAGGTCGAAGTAGAAGGCGCCCCGCTCCGGCTCCGGGGCGCTGGCGTCCTCGAGGTGGACCTCGAGGCTCACCCGTGGATGAGCCAGCCGTCGGCGGCCCGGGCGGCCTCCTGGACGGCCTCGCTCAGCGTCGGGTGCCCGTGGATCTGCTGGGCGACCTCGTGGAAGCCGCCCTCGAGCGTGCGGACGTTGACGAGCTCCTGGATGAGCTCCGTGGACTTCGCGCCGACGATGTGGCCGCCGAGGAGCTCGCCGTACTTGCGGTCGCCGACGACCTTCACCAGGCCGGTGCGGTCGCCGTAGACCGTCCCCGCGCCGACGGCGCCGTACTGGACCTTGCCCACCACGACGTCGTAGCCCTGCTCCTTGGCCTGCTCCTCGGTGAGGCCGAAGCTCGCGACGTTGGGCAGGCAGAACGTCGCCCGCGGCACGTCGGGGTAGGCGATCGGGTGCACGTCCTTGCCGGCCGCGTGCTCGACGGCGATGACGCCCTCGTCGGAGGCCTTGTGCGCGAGCGCCGGGCCGCGGACGAGGTCGCCGATGGCGTAGACGCCCTCGACGCTCGTGCGCCCGACCTCGTCGACCTCGACCAGGCCGGTGTCGGCCAGCGTGATCCCGGCGCCGTCGAGGCCGAGCGCCTCGACGTCGGGACCGCGGCCCGCGGCGATCACGAGGTAGTCCGCCTCCCCGGCGGTGCCGTCGCCGTAGGTGAAGGTCACCCGGTCGTCGTGGCTCTGGACGTCCTGCACGAAGGTCGAGACGTGCACGTCGATGCCCTGCTTCTTGAACCCGCGGTTGGCGACCTTCGAGATGTCGGCGTCCTCGGTGGGCAGCACGCGGTCCAGGCCCTCGAAGAGCTGGACCTGCGTGCCCAGGCGGGCGTAGGCGGAGGCGATCTCGGTGCCCGACGCGCCGGCGCCGACGACGGCCAGCGAGCCCGGCAGCTCCTCGAAGGCCCAGGCCTCCTCGGTGCCGATGACGCGCCCGCCGAACTGCGTGCCCGGGATCGGCTTCTTGACCGAGCCCGTGGCGAGGACCAGGACCTTGGTGGCCTCGAGCTGGCGGTCGCCGACGGCGACGCCGCGGCCGCCCGTGAGCCTGGCCTCGCCGGAGATGAGCTCGATGCCGTTCTTCTGGAAGAGGCCGGAGACGCCGCCCGTGAGCGTCTTGATGACCTTCTTGCGGCGCTCGCCGACGGCGCTGAAGTCGACCTCGGGCTCGGAGACCTTGATGCCGAAGTCGTCGGCCTCGCGGATCTCCTGCAGGACGTCGGCGACGCGCAGCACGGCCTTGGCCGGGATGCAGGCGTAGTTCAGGCAGCGCCCGCCGACGACGTCGTCCTTCTCCACCACCGCCGTCGTGAACCCGAGCTGGGCGGCGCGGATCGCGGTGACGTACCCACCGGGACCCGAGCCGATGACGATGCAGTCGAAGGAGTCGGCCATGGCGCCGAGTCTATGAAGACGGATCTAGATGTCGCGTTGCGGCATCTGGATGCGCGCCATCGCGCGGATGAGCTTCCAGAACAGGAGGCCCAGGAAGGCGATGGCGGCGGTGACGACGAGCGCCGCGAGCGCGCCCTCGGCCCGCATGAGCGCGAGGCACAGGACGAGGATCTGGAAGAGCAGGATCGTCTCGAAGCCCAGCACCGCCCAGTACCTGGCCTTCCACATCCCGCCCGCGGCGAGCACGAGCAGCGCGGTGGTGACGACCGTCGTCGAGACGGCGCTGCGCTCGTCGCCCTGGAAGTCGGCGCCCGCGAGGACGGCGACGACGTTGGCGACCGCCATGACGGCGGCGACGACGGCGGCGACGGTGACCCAGGTCGGGCGCTCGCCGGGGGCGAGCGGCTCGAGCGCGGCGCGGGCCTCGGCGTCGCGCTCGGCGCCCGAGCGCCGCGGCGGGCGCTCCGTGCGCGGCGGGGCGGCGGGGGCCGTGGCCGTCGCCTTCGGGGCGCTGCCGGCGTCGCGGCGCTTGCGCGAGCGGCTGCCCACTACGCGGCCCTCCCGACGGGCGCGCGGTCCAGCGCGGCGCGCAGCGCGCGGGCGGTGCGCTCGGGGTCGTCGGCCTCGTCGAGCACCCGGACGACGACGATCCGCCGGGCACCCGCATCGACGACGTCGCCCACGGTCTGCTCATCGATCCCGCCGATGGCGAACCACGGCTGGTCGCCGGCGTGGGCCGCCGCATGGCGGACGTAGTCGAGGCCGGCGGCGGGGCGGCCCGGCTTGGTGGGCGTCGCGTGGACCGGGCCGACCGCGACGTAGTCGGCGTCCGGGGAGGCGGCGAGCTGCTCCGGGGCGTGGGTCGAGCGGCCGACCACGCGGTCGGTCCCGACGGCGGCGCGGGCGGCGGCGACGGGCTCGTCGTCCTGGCCGACGTGCACGCCGTCGGCGCCGACGGCCCGCGCGAGGTCCGGCCGGTCGTTGAGCAGGAAGAGCGCGCCGTGGCGGTGGCACAGCGCCCGCGCCTCCTCGGCCGCGGCGAGCACGGCGTCGTCCCGGGCGTCCTTCATCCGCAGCTGGAAGAGGTCGGCACCGCCGCGCAGCGCGCCCTCGAGCGCGTGCAGCGACGCGCTGACGTAGTAGAGGCGCGCGGTCGCCAGGCGGGCGTGCCGGTCGGCGGTCACGCCCACATCCTCGCAGCGACGCTCAGCGCCCGGCGCGCCAGTCGGCCACCTTCTCGCGCACGGCCTGGCGCACGAAGCGCCCCGTGCCCGGGTCGCCGCCGCGGACCGCGCCGAGCAGGCCCTTGGCGAACTCCGAGCGGATCTCCGGCGGCATCGGCGGGACCTCGGGGTCGCAGACGAGGTCGATGACCGCGGGCCGCCCGGCCGCCAGCGCGCGGTCCCACGCCGCCCCGACGTCCTCCGGGCGCTCGACGCGGATGCCCTCCAGGCCGACGTTGCGGGCGAACTGCGCGTAGTCGAACGGCGGGAGGTCCTGCGTCTGGGCGACGCGCGGGGCGCCGCCCATCACCCGCTGCTCCCAGGTCACGAAGTTGAGGTCGCCGTTGTTGAGCACGAGGACCACGAGCCCGCCCTCGCCGAACCGGTCGGCGTAGGCGGCGAGGTCGATCAGGCCGTTGATCCCGATCATCTGCATCGCGCCGTCGCCGAGCGTCGCGACGACCGGGCGGTCGGGGTGGGCGAGCTTCGCCGCCAGCGCGTAGGGCACGGCGCAGCCCATCGTGGCCAGCGTCCCCGAGAGCGCGGCGTCCATCCCGCGGCGCAGCCTGAGGTGGCGCGCCCACCACGCCGTCGCGCTGCCCGAGTCCGTCAGGACGATCGCCTCGTCGGGCAGGCGCGCGGACAGCTCGTGGAAGGCCAGCTGCGGGTTGACCGGGTCGGCCGGGACGTGCGCCCGAGCCTCGAGCTGCGCCCACCACCGCGCCACCTCGCGCTCGACCGCGGAGCGCCACCCGCGGTCGGCCTTGCGGCGCAGGTGCGGGACGAGCGCCCGCAGGGTCTGCGCGGCGTCGCCCACGAGGTTGACCTCCGTGGCGTGGCGCATGCCGATGAGCTTGGCGTCGCGGTCCACCTGCACCGACCGGGCCTGCCCCGGCTCGGGCAGCCACTCGGCGTAGGGGAACGCCGTGCCGACGAGCAGGAGCGTGTCGCAGCCCTCCATCAGGGCGTCCGAGGCGCTCGAGCCGAGCAGGCCGACGGGGCCTGTCACCTGCGGGAGGTCGTCCGGGACGACCGCGCGACCGTTGAGCGCCTTGGCGATGCCGGCGCCGAGCAGCTCCGCGACCTCGAGGACCTCGTCGAGCGCCCCCTTGGCGCCCTGGCCCACCAGGATCGCCACCCGCTCGCCCGCGTTGAGCACCTCGGCGGCCTCGGCGATCGCCGCGTCGTCGGCGCGGAAGACCGACCCCGACGCGGGCCGGCTCGACGAGACGACCGCCCCGTGGGCGCGCGGCGGGTCGCGGTGGGGCTCGTCCTGCACGTCGCCGGGGAAGACGAGCGCCGTCACGCTGCGCCGTGCCTGGGCGGTCCGCACCGCGCGGTCGACGAGGTGCGCGGCGGCCTCCGGGACGGTGCACTGCTGGACGAAGTCGCTCGCGACGTCCTTGAAGAGCGTCAGCAGGTCGACCTCCTGCTGGAAGTCGCCGCCCATCGACATCCGGTCCTGCTGGCCGACGAGCGCGAGCACCGGGACGTGGTCGAGCTTGGCGTCGTAGAGGCCGTTGAGCAGGTGGATCGCGCCCGGGCCGGAGGTCGCCAGGCAGCAGCCGACCTCGCCGGTGAGCTTCGCGTGGGCGCACGCCGCCAGGGCGGCGAGCTCCTCGTGGCGGGTCTGCACGAAGTCGATGCCCTCGACGTGCTCGAGCGCGAGGTCGAGCCCCGTGCTGCCGTCCCCGGGGTAGCCGAAGATGCGCGTGATGCCGTGCTCGCGCAGGCGCTGCAGCACGAACTCGCCGACGGTGGGGGTGGCCATGGCCTCCCGGGTGCCCGCATCGGACGCGGGCTAGCATCGGGACGGTGTCTGACGGCGTCGACGTCGCGGTCGTCGGCGGCGGGGTCGTGGGCCTCGCCGTCGCCTGGCGCGCCCGCGCCCGCGGCCTGACCGTCCGGGTCCTCGACCGCGGCGAGCTCGGCGGCGGCACCTCGCGTGTCGCCGCGGGGATGCTCGCGCCCGTCGCCGAGGCCGACCCCGGTGAGCGCCCGCTGCTGGCGCTGGGCCTCCAGAGCGCGCGGCGCTGGCCGGCCTTCGCGGCCGAGCTCGAGGACGTCACCGGCCTCGAGGTCGGCTACCGGTCCTGCGGCACGCTGCTCGTCGCCCGCGACCGCGACGAGGCCGAGGCGCTGGAGCGCGAGCTGGAGCTGCGCGGCCGCCTGGGCGTCCGGGCCCAGCGCGTCCTGCCGTCGGCCGCCCGCCGCCTCGAGCCGGCGCTGGCGCCCGCCCTGCGCCTCGCGCTCGACCTGCCGGGCGACCACGCCGTCGACCCGCGCGCGCTGCTGGCGGCCCTGGCCGAGGCCTGCCGGCGCGCCGGCGTCCAGCTCCAGCCCCACACCGACGTCCCGGACCCGCGCGCGCTGGACGCCGGGCGGGTCGTCCTCGCCGCCGGCCCCTGGTCGGGGCCGCCGGTGCGCCCGGTCAAGGGCCAGGCGCTGGCGCTGCGCGACCCGTCGGGCCCCGGCCTCGTGGACCGCGTCCTGCGCTGGGACGGCGGGTACCTCGTGCCGCGCGGCGACGGGCGCTACTACCTCGGCGCCACCATGGAGGAGCAGGGCTTCGACACCGCGGTCACGGCGCTGGGCGTCTACGAGCTGCTGCGCGACGCCGGCGAGCTCGTCCCCGGCGTGCTCGAGCTCGAGCTCACCGAGACGCTGTGCGGCCTGCGCCCCGGCACGCCCGACAACGCGCCCCTCATCGGCCCGGACCCCGACGACCCGCGCCTCGTGTGGGCCACCGGCCACTTCCGCGGCGGCGTCCTCCTGGCGCCGGCCACGGCCGACCTCGTCACCGCCGAGCTGTGCGGCGAGGCGCCCGAGCACGCCTTCGCCCCCGGGCGCTTCGCCGCCGAGGTGCGCGCGTGAGCATCGTCCTCAACGGCGAGCCGCGGCCCGTCGCCGACGGGACGACCGTCGCCGCCCTGCTCGCGGAGCTCGAGCTGGGCCACCGCGGCGTCGCGGTCGCCGTCGACGCCGAGGTCGTGCCGCGCAGCGCCTGGGAGGACCACGTCCTGCCCGACGGCGCGCGCGTCGAGGTCGTCCACGCGGTCCAGGGCGGCTGACCCCACGAGCATGCGCATCGCCGACCGCGACTTCTCCAGCCGCCTCATCCTCGGGACCGGCGGCTTCCCCCGGCTCGACACGCTGGCCGCCGCCACGCGCGAGTCGGGGACCGAGCTCGTCACCGTCGCCCTGCGGCGCGTCGACCCCGCCGCGCGCGGCTCGCTGGTCGACGTCCTCGACGCGTGCGGCGTCGACGTCCTGCCCAACACCGCCGGCTGCTTCACGGCGCGCGACGCGGTCCTCACCGCGAAGCTCGCCCGCGAGGCCTTCGAGACCGACTGGGTCAAGCTCGAGGTCATCGGCGACGAGCGCACGCTGCTGCCCGACGGGCCCGAGCTCCTGCTGGCCGCCGAGGAGCTCGTGGCCGACGGCTTCGTCGTCCTGCCCTACACGACCGACGACCCCGTCCTCGCCCGCCGCCTCGAGGACGTCGGCTGCGCCGCCGTCATGCCGCTGGGCTCGCCGATCGGCTCGGGCCACGGCATCAACAACCCCTACAACCTGCGCCTCGTCGTCGAGCAGGCGGGCGTGCCGGTCATCCTCGACGCCGGCGTCGGCACCGCGAGCGACGCGGCGCTGGCGATGGAGCTCGGCTGCGACGCGGTGCTCTGTGCCAGCGCGATCTCGCGCGCCGAGGACCCGGTCGCCATGGCCCGGGCGATCCGCCTGGCCGTCGACGCCGGCCTGCTCGCCCGCGAGGCCGGCCGCATCCCACGACGCACCTACGCCAAGGCGTCCTCGCCCGAGGCGGGCGTCGCCGAGTTCGTCCACCCGTCGGATCCCGCGGCGCCGGTGCCGGCGGGCGACCCGGCCGAGCACGGCGGCGCGGCCGCCGCTCCGCCCACGCGGTGAGCGCGCCGGTCCACGAGCTGCTCGAGGCGATCGGCGGGCGCTCCCGCCACCGCCTCGGCCGCATCACGACGCCGGACGTCCACTGGGAGGACCCGCTGACCGCCGAGCCGCTCGTGGGCGCCGAGGCGCTGAGCGACCACCTCGCGCGGTTCTGGGCGGCGTTCCCGGACGGCCGCGTCGAGCGCATCGGCGACGTCCTGACCGGCGGCCGCCACGCCGCGGCGCCCGTGCTCGTGCGCGGCACGCACACGGGCGAGACGAGCGCCGAGCTGCCGCCGACCGGCAAGGAGCTCGCGATGCACGCGATCCTGTGGTGCGAGCTCGACGGCTCCCAGCCGGCGCTCGTGCGCCGGGCGCGGGCGTTCTTCGACCCCGCCGACGCGGGCCGTCAGCTCGGCGTGCTGCCCGCGCGCGGCGGGGTGGGGGAGCGGCTGCTGCTGATGCTCCAGGGCTTCGGGCTCAGGAGCCCTCGGCCGTGACCTCGATGGTGCCGTCCATGCCCGGGTGCAGCGTGCAGACGTACTGGATCGTGCCGGTCTGCTCCGGCGTGAACTCGTAGGTCCCGCCCTCGTCGATCAGCTCGGACTTGAAGTCCGCGCCCTCCTCGGCGACGACGTTGTGCTGGATCGACTCGTCGTTGACCCAGCGGATCGTCTGCCCCTCGGCGACGGTGACCTCCTCCGGGTCGAAGCGCAGGTTGCGCATCCCGACGCGCACGGTGCCCTCCTCGAGCGGGGCCTCGCCGCCCTTGCTCGTCTGGGACGGCGAGGCGGGCGACGTGGCGACGTCCCCGCCGTCGTCGTCGCCGCACCCCGCGGCGGTGGCGGCCAGGGCGAGGGCGGCGAGCACGGCGGCGGTGGTGCGCATGGCTGCATCATCACACCAGCTCGGCCAGCACCGGCCGGTGGTCGGAGAGGCCCCCGGCGTCGAGGGTCCGAGCACGGCCGCTGAGACCGCGGGCGAAGACGTGGTCGACGCCGTGGGAGCCCGGGATCCGCGCGAGGCCGGGCAGGGCGGGGTCGGGGACGTTGAGGTCGCCGCCGAGGACGACCCGCGGTGCGGCGCCCGCCCAGCGCAGGACGGTGCTCGCCGCGAGCGCGAGGTCCTTGCGCGTCTCGCTGTGCGGGCGCACCTGGGCGTGGAGGTTGGCGACCCACGTGCCGTCGGGCAGCGCGACGGCGTGCACGACCCGGCGCTCGGGACGCCGGCGCAGGCGCCGCGTGCGGTGGTCGGTCGGGATCCCGCCGCGCACGAGGACCGCGTTGGCCCCGCCGCCGTTGGACTTGATGAGGTCCGGGCGCCGGCGGGCGATGGCGCGGCGCACGCACAGGCACTGGTTGCGGGAGGTCAGCGCCGTGCGCGCCGCGGCCGCCCCCGTGGCGCGCGCGAGGTCCGGCGGCCACCACGGCGGGACCTCCTGGAGCAGCGCGACGTCCCAGTCCCACGCCGCGAGCGCGGCGCCGAACTCGGGCAGCAGCTCGCGCGGGCGGTCGGGCACCGCGCGGCCGTGGAAGAGGTTCCAGGTGAGCACCCGCACGCCGCTCGATGGTGCCCGCTGGTAGGAACTCGTAGGCCATGCGCCACCTCCTGACCGGCCACGAGCTCGACCGCGACAGCCTCCTCGCGCTCCTGGACCGCGCGGCGCAGCTCAAGCGCGAGCCGCTCGCGTCGCGCGCGCTGGACCGCCGCACCGTCGCCCTCGTCTTCCAGAAGCCGTCGACCCGCACGCGCGTCTCGTTCGAGTCCGGCGTGGTCGAGCTCGGCGGCCACCCGATGGTCCTGCGCCCCGACGACCTGCAGATCTCGCGCGGCGAGTCGCTGCGCGACACCGCGCGCGTCCTGGGCCGCCACGTCGCGGCGGTCGGCGTCCGCGGCCACGACGACGGCGAGCTCGAGGCGCTCGCCGCGGAGGACCAGCTTCCGGTCTTCAACATGCTCACGGCGGGCCACCACCCGTGCCAGGCGCTGGCCGACCTGCTCACGCTGCAGGAGGCCTTCGGGCGCGTCGAGGGGCTCAGGGTCGCCTACGTCGGCGACGGCAACAACGTCCTGCGCTCGCTGCACGACGTCGGAGCGCTCGCGGGCGTCGAGGTGGTCGCCGCCTCGCCGCTCGCCTACACCCTGGACGGCGTCCCGGCCGAGACCGACCCGCGCGAGGCGGTGCGCGACGCGCACGCGGTCTACACCGACGTGTGGATCTCGATGGGCGACGAGGACTCGGGCTCCAAGCGGATGGCGCTCGAGCCCTACCGCCTCGACGAGGCGCTGCTCGACGAGGCGGCGCCGGGGGCGATCGCCCTGCACTGCCTGCCCGCGCACCCCGGCGAGGAGATCAGCGAGGGCCTGCTCTACGGCCACCGCCAGCGCATCTGGGACCAGGCGGAGAACCGCCGTCACGCGCAGAAGGCGATGCTCGAGTGGCTCCTCGAGGTCGGCCCGTTCGCGTGACGGTCCCATCCGCGCGTCTCGGGTAGGGTCGCGGCGATGCCTCAGCCGAAGCGGTCCCGCAAGGGCACGGCGGCGACGAGCGAGACGCCCGAGGAGCTGCGCGAGCAGCTGCAGGCGCTGCGCGACCGGCTGCTGCAGTCGGTGACGCTGTCGACCGACCGGCTGCAGGAGGCGGTCGACGACGCGGTGCGCCGCGGGCGCATGACGCGCCACGACGCCGAGGAGCTCGTGAGCGGCCTGGTGAGCGCCGGGCGCACGCAGACCGAGCAGCTCCTGGCCGACCTCGAGCGGCTGCTGCCGCCCGGCGTGGCCACCGGGGCGCGCCGTGCGACGGCGCCGGCGCGGACGGTCGTGGACCGCGCCCGCCGCGCGGTCGGCGGCTCGGACGGCGCCGGGCGCTTCCCGATCGACGACTACGACGACCTCACCGCGGCACAGATCACCGGCCGCCTCAAGGAGCTGGACCCCGCCCAGCTGCGGGCGGTGCGCGACTACGAGAAGCGCAACGCCAACCGCAAGTCGGTGCTGGCGGCCGTCGACAAGGCGCTGGCGTAGGCCGCGCTGCCCAGCAGCGGGTCGCCGTCCACCAGCCACGCCGCGGCCGGCCAGTCCAGGCCGGAGGCGTGGGCCATGCGCCGGGCGTAGCGGTCGCGCAGCGGCTCGACCGGGCCGTGCTCGAGGAGCTCGAGGTCGTGCAGGACCGCGGCGGCGGCCAGGCGGGCGTCGAGCCGGGCGAGGGCGTCGCGGGCGGCGGCGTCGGTCGTTCCCGCCGCGGCGGCCCGCAGGCGCGGCAGGTCGTGCGCGGCGTCGACCTCGCCGAGGCGCGGCGGCGGTCCCTGCAGGGTCTGGGCCGCCCAGCCCTCGAGTGCCGCGACGTCGGTGCCCAGCGCCGTGTGCAGCGCGCGGGCGCTCGGCCAGCCCAGCGCGCGCACGGCCCGGCGCACGCGCTCGAGCTCCTGCGCGGCGGGCGCGGCGAGGACGTCGACGACGACCTGCAGGCGCCGCTCGGCCAGCTGCGCCCGCTGCAGCGCTCCCGGCTCGCGGGCCAGCGCGTCGGTCAGCGCGGGGACGCCGTGCTCCTCGGCCAGCCGCTCGCGTGCCGCCCGCGGCCCGGCGGCGGCGTCCTCGAGCTGGCGCTGCACGGCGGCCACGTCCACGGCGGTGGCATCCTAGGTGCGCCATGGAGGCCACGACGAAGACGCGCCCCGAGCGCGGCCAGGAGCTCGAGCTCACCATCGACGACCTCGCCTTCGGCGGGGCGGGCGTCGCGCGCGTCGAGCTGGAGGCCGGCCGCCCGCCCTACGTCGTCTTCGCGCGCGACGCGATCCCGGGGGACCGCGTCCGGGCGGTGGTCACCAAGCGCAAGCGCCACTACGCCGAGGCACGGACCGTCGCGGTCCTCGAGCCCTCGCCCGAGCGCGTCGACCCGGTCGCCGACCACCCGGGCGCGCCGTGGCAGGTCCTGCCCTACGCGCGCCAGCTCGAGGTCAAGCACCACCAGGTCGACGACGCGCTGCGGCGCCTGGGCAAGCTCGACGGCTTCGAGCTGCGCGACATCGTCCCGGCCGTCGAGCAGTGGCGCTACCGCAACAAGCTCGAGTTCTCCTTCGGCCACGACGACTCGGGCGCGCTCGTCTGCGGCTTCCACGCCCCTGGCTCGTGGGAGGACATCGTCGGCCTCGAGGACTGCCTGCTGCAGTCCGAGCGCGGCAACGAGGCGCGCCGGGCGGTGCTCGACTGGGCCCGCGGCGCCGGCCTGCGCGCCTACGACCGGCGCGCGCAGGAGGGGCTGCTGCGCAACCTCGTCGTGCGCGAGGGGCGGCGCACCGGCGAGCTCCAGGTCCGCCTCGTCACGAGCGAGACCGACGCGCTGAGCGCCGAGGAGCTCGGCGAGGCGCTGGTCGGCCTGGCCGACAGCGTCCTGTGGACCCGGATCGCCGGCGTCGCGGAGGTCACCGCGGGCGGCGTCACCCAGACCGTCGCCGGCGCCGACCGGATCACCGAGGAGCTCAGCGGCCTGCGCTTCTCCATCGGCGCCGAGTCGTTCTTCCAGACGAACACCGAGATGGCCGAGGTCCTCTACGGGATCGCCGCCGACGCCGCCGGCCTGCGCGGCTACGAGCGCCTCTACGACCTCTTCTGCGGCATCGGGACCATCGGCCTGTCGATGGCCGCCCGCGCCGGCGAGGTGTGGGGCGTCGAGGTCGTCGAGGAGGCGGTCGCCGACGCGATCCAGAACGCGAAGGCCAACGGCATCCGCAACGCGAAGTTCTTCGCGGGCGACGTCCGCCTGGCCATGCGCGACCTCGTCGAGGAGGCCGGGCGTCCCGAGGTCCTCGTCGTCGACCCGCCGCGCGCGGGGCTGTCCCAGAAGGTCGTGCGGCGCGTCATCGAGGCCGGCCCGAAGCGCATCGTCTACGTCTCCTGCAACCCGACGACGCTCGCGCCCAACGCGGCGCAGCTCGTCGCCGACGGCGGCTACGTCCTGCGCCACGTCACGCCGGTCGACATGTTCCCGCAGACGCCGCACATCGAGTGCGTGGCGCTGCTGGAAAGAGCCCTGTAAAGCGGCTCTTTTCGAACGGGGGAGTACCAGGCGGGTACCGCGTGGCGCCCTAGTCGTCGCTTAGGTTGAGCCGCTTCTCGGCGGGATGGTCGTCGCTGTAATGGCCGGGAGTGCCGGGGTGTGGCTTCAGCGGCTCCGGCTTGGGTCGATCTGAACTAGGCGGCTTGGGCTTTGGCTTCTCGTTCGGTTCGCGATCGGTCATGCCAGCAAGCCTCCTCCAGGCTGGGCCGGGATCCAAGTCACAACCTCAACCGCAAGGCAGATCGCTGCCAATCGATAGCGGCACTGCAGCGCCTCGACCGCGCTCTTGTTGGCGTTCAGCGACTCGTCGTAATGAAGGGCCAGATCCCGCATTGCATCGGCGGAACTAACGTCGGGATCGTCTGCGTAGTCGTCGACAATGGCTGCCGGGCTCATGAACCAGTTGAACTCCTCTGGCATCAGGACCCAAACACACAGTCCGGCGGTCAGGATGAATGCAAGGAGCGCGATGACACCCCACGTGCCGGGGTCATGACCCTGGCTGAGCGCCTGTCCGCCGAGAAACGAGGTGACGAGGGAAGCGGCGGCGAGCAGTGTGCCCGCACGAGTCCGCAACTGGTCGACGGACGCTCGCTGGATCTCCATCGCTCTTATCGCCTCGTCGTACGAGAGACGTGCGACTGCCTCGTCTACTGCCATCCCTTCCGCCCCTTCTGTTTTCCTTCGTAGCTCGTCTTCTCTCTGAGAGTCGTCCGGGGATTGGTCTTCGCGTAGCTCTTGCTGACGAAGCGGCCCGTGATCGCTGAGCGGTAGCGAATGCGGACTGGGCTCGCCGGCTTCGAGGGCTTGGGGGGACGTTTTGCCACGGCGGAGAGGCAGAGCGTGGACGCAGGCGCCTTCGGCGCGGTCCGTGCCAGTTGTACGCCCGCATCCTGACGGATGGAGAGCGAAGGAACGCGCCCAGGGATGGGCGAGCTGCGCGCGCTGCGCTGGCGGGACGTGGACTTCGCCAACCACACGCTGCACGTCCGCGAGAACTACACGCACAACCAAGTCCGCCGTCCCAAGTCCGGCAAGGTCCGGGCAGTCCCTCTGATCGATCTAGCTGCGGCCCGACTCGACGGTCTGAGCCGGCGTGAGCTCTTCACGCAGCCAGGGGATCTGGTCTTCTGCAACCCGCTTGGCTCGTATGTGCACGACGGTGATCTGCGGCGGCGGTTCTACGCCGCGCTGCGGCTGGCCGGTCTTTGGCACAGGCGCCACGAGGACAAGCCGATCACGTTCCACGACCTCCGCCACACCTTCGGCACGCTCGCTGTGAAGGTCTGGGATCTGCCGACGGTGCAGGGCTACATGGGCCACAGCGACATCAAGACCACGATGGGCTATGTCCACCATGTGCCGAAGACGGAGCACGCCGATCAGCTCTCTCGTCTTGTCGGCTCTGCCGACCCGGCTACGCCAGCACTTGCCTGAAGCGGTCCAGGGCGAGCACCGGGTCTCGCTCGGGAGCTAGGACGCGCACGACCGGGCCGCTGCCCAAGACCGGGCTGAGGAGATCGCGGACGGCGTCGAAGTACGCCCTCTGCCTGGCGCGTCCGTACGGACCGGGGAACTCCGTAGCGGTCTTGTGCGCGAAGGCGCGCTCGGCCCTCTTGGCGGTGGCCAGGCAGGCCTTGGCGTAGACGCTGCGCTCGAAGGCCAGCTGAGCATCCGCTGGATAGAGCGCGAACGTCGCAAGACGCTGGATCGTGAAGTGCTGGTCCTCGTCGAACTCGACGATTCGACCCTCCAGGAGAAAGTCGGGGGCGACGGAACGCTGGGGCTTCGCTGCCAGAGCGGCCTCGTCTCCATCGAGGAGCTCGAAGATCGCTTGCAGGGCCGAGTGGACGTCCGTCGGCAGGTGAGCCGCGACGGCGACGTGCCCACGCGTGGTCAGCCACGGAAGCGGCTGACTAGGGAGCAAGTCGTAGCCGGCCTCTGTGGCCAGGAGCCGGAAGCGCTCGGCCACCCTCGGTGCTTTCGAAGCCGCCGGGATGAACAGCAGGTTAGACGTTTTTGCTCTGGTCGAATACGTCTAGGGGGCCGCAGGATCCTGGGCGTGAAGCCAGCGGAGCGCTTCGCGCGCAACCTGCGCGCTCTTCGCGAGAGCAAGGGCCTCTCACAGGAAGCGGTAGGTGATGCCGCTGGTCTGCACTTCACGCAGGTGAGCCGCTACGAACGCGGCGTTCACGAACCAGGGGTGACGGTCATCGTGAACCTGGCGCGGGCCCTGGGAGTGCGGCCCTCCCAGCTGTTTGACGGCTTCGAGTAGCGCTCGTCTCAGGCGTCGACCGCTTCGAGAATGAGCCGTTCGAACCGGGCATCGAGATCATCCGGCGAACTCAGTAGGCCCTCGACTACATCGCGGTCGATGGGGACGATCACAGCATCGTTGCCCTGCGAGCCACGCAGGATCTCGATGACAGCGTCCTTCGAGATGGTGCTGGACGAGCACAGAAACCCAAGCTTGCACCGGCCTTTGCGATTTGCCATTTGCTCCTTCAAGTACTTGACGACGTCCGAGCCTGTCGGAGTGGCCTCGTTCTTGGCAGTGGCAATCACTACTGGCCCGCCGATGAGTTGCGCCACGTGGCCAGCCGCCCGAGAGGACATCACGATGTCGATCTCCTCCGAGGCGTTGCGATAGGCGTGCTCCTCCACCTCGAGCCAGGACACCTGGCTGAACAGGAGACACAGCGCCTCCTCGTACCACCGTCCGCGCGCCGCATTCGTGCCGTCTCCCGCTCCATCCGCTAGCCGATCATTGACGAGGACAACCATTTCCGCGGGGGTCATCGACACACGGCGGCCCGCGACCCAGTCAGCGACGGAGCGGTATCTCTCCACCGCGACCGGTGACCGCGTGAGGTCGACGTGCCACACGCGCGCGTCAAGGTTCTGCAGGGTCTGCATCGTCGAGAGCTCGAGCCCCGTCGCGCCTGTGGCAAAGGCAACCCGGTGCTCGGCCGCGGCGGCCGCGACAAGGCGTCGACTGAATGCGCGGGGGAGATCCCCGTCGATCGAAAGATGCACGACCAGACGCTTATCGCCAACTAGGTCGGGAAGCCACGAAGTGTCGCCCAGCGCCAGCCGCTCGTTGGTCTCTTTCAACTTTGGATCTGTGGCGCGCAAGACCTCTAGCGCCCGACCCCGGTCGCCGTCCCCTGGTCCGTAGCGAGCCTCTGGCTGGTCCTCGCTCACTCCACCGAGTACTCCTCAAGCAGCGAGGACAGAGAGTCCCTCGTGTCGCGGAGCGCGGCTAGGAGTGCCGTTCGCGGCGGGCCCTCCGACGCGTCTTCCAACAGACGGGCGAATTGTGCCGGGAGTCTCAAAGCCTGTTCGGCGAGCTTGTCCGCCTCGACCGAGAACGCGACGGACGCGTCGTAGACCTCGTCGATTGTCGTGGCGGGGTCATCGAAGAGCTTCCGAAGAAAGGCGTCCAGGGCTGACTCGGCGTCGGGGGCGCCCGCGTCGACCTGGGCCCGTTGGATAATCGGCTTGACCTTGCGCAGGTCGATCAGATCGTCAAGCGCACCATGCTCACGCTTCTCCACAAAGGCTGACCTCAGGGCTTCTGCGTCGTACCGCTCCGACATATGCGTGCGATTCCGCGCCAGCGGGCGGATGACGTTTCGGTCGAGCTCTACGAAGAAATTCATCGGGACGTCCCCGCTCTCGATGAGCTGCTGATACCTCTCCGGCAATTCGAGCACGAGCTTAAAGCGAGAGATCTGCTCCTTCGACAACCCGGTGAGGCTGCGAAGCTCTTCGGGATCGTCGGTCTCGTGTCGCTCCATGACTTCTCGCAGCGCACGGGCCGTCGGCATCTCCTCCCAGTCCTCGCGGACCTTATGGATGTTGAACATCTCAACGATGTTCTGCTTCAGGTCCGGCGGCCCGTCTCGAACAATCGCGGGGATCGTTTCTAGCCCGAGCCGCATGGCCATACGCCAGCGCCGCTCCCCGTCGATCAACCGGAATCGATCCGGGATATCCGGGTCGGGATACACATAGACCGGCACGAGGACACCGCCGGACTCGTCGATCGATTCGGCGAGGCGATTGAGTCCGGCCTCGCGAAAGTGCATCCGAGGATTCTCGGGGTTCCGTTCGATGTTCTCAGGCGGGATGTCAGCGAGGCGAGTGGGCATGCAGCTCCTTCGGGCTATTCGGCGACCCAGACGTACTCCGAGACCGCTTGCCGGGCCTTGCCATGTCGGGCGCCGAGGGTGGAATGAGAGGCGGGCGCATCGATAGCCAAGGTCACCTTCTTGAAGTGGCCCCGAAGAACCTCCGCCAGATCCATCCCGAGGCCTCCAGTGAGCAAGCCGGAACTGGGGTAACTCAGCAGTAGAACGCCGTCACGGCTAGCGGTCATCTGGCACAGCTCGACTAGTGCATCAAGCACCTTGCTCTTGATGCTGAAACGAGTCCGGAATCGGTCGGGGCGATAGCGTCCCATACCGTTCGACTCCGGATAGTCGTACCGCGTGAGGGTTTCGAGCACGTGGTAATAGCGCGAGTAGTGCTCTTTGGAGTAGGGCGGGTCGGCGTAGAACACCGGGGGGTCTCGGAGCCCGTGCCTGTCCAGTGTCCGGCCGAGATCGAGCGCGTCGCCCTCGAAGACGGCGTTGTTCAAGCGCCACTCGCGAGTTCCGTACGGACGTAGCGAGGCCAGATCGTCGAGAAAGGTGTCCCAGGGGCTACGACGTCGGCTTGAGAGGACCCGCGCCAGGCCACTGTCGGTCTCGCCCCGGAGGAACTGCGCAAAGTGGCCCGGCGCGCTGGCCGATCGGCTTGCAGCCTGGAGTAGGGCCACCTTGAGCCACGCGTCTTCGTCAGTGTCCGTAACGGACTGATCGCGCACGTGATCGATCGCGTAACGAAGGCTGTCGATTTCAATGGCCTGTTGAAGCCCGAAATACCCCCACGCAAACGTGAGCGTTGCGAGGCGGTACGGGAAGGCAGGTGAAAGGCGGAGCCCGGCGACCTCGGCTGCCACGGCAAGGTCGTTGCCGGCATGCGCCCAGGACCTCGCGGCTGCGCCGTATATGTCCGGACGGGCCTTGCGGTGAACGTGCTTCTCCGTTGCCAGCTCCCTCGCGAACCGTTCGCGAAGTGCGAGCAGATTGCGCCGGTACGGCTCCGCCAGGACCGCTTCAGCCCGGTCGCGGCTGGGAGGTCCGTTGGGGCTAGCGACGACGCATCTAGCGACCAGCGTGGCGAAGGCCTGGACGTCGTTGACGTACGCCGAGCGGCCCGAGGGCGCAACCGCGCCTGCCACTGAGCACATTCCGCCGAACAGGTCGACAAGGGGCCGTGTGCGCGCGTATGGGGCGCAGAGGCCAGCAACCTTCGTTGCCAAAGCCTGCTTGTTCCCCATGTAGCGGATGCGGGTTCCGGCAGCGCTCACCGGGTCAACAGGGCGGCTCTGAGCACGAAGAGCACCCTAATTCGCGTGGGGGTACCAGTCGAGCCTCTGCCGGTACCGCTCGAAGTACCGGTCTGAGCGGATCTGAGCGGCACGGGGTGGACGGTAGGCACTCCGCCTGACGGCTTCGTGCCCCGGCAGGGGCGGGGGCCGGGTTACATCGAGTGCGTGGCGCTGCTCGAGCGCTAGCGGCGGCGCGGGCGCTCGCCGCCGCGCACGGCCTGCCCGGCGGCGGGGCGACGGTCCTGCACGCTGGGAGCAACGTCGTCGTCCACCTCGCACCGGCGCCGGTCGTCGTGCGGGTGATGACCGGCACCGCGGTGCTGCACGACGACCCGCGGGCCTGGCTGGCGCGCGAGGTCGAGGTCTGCGCCCGGCTCGCGGGGCTGGGCGCGGCGGTCGTCGCGCCCAGCGACGAGCTGCCGCCCGGCCCGCACCTGGTCGACGGGCTGTGGCTCACGGGCTGGGAGCACGTGGCGGTCGACCGCGCCGCCGGTGAGCCCGAGCCGGAGGAGCTCGGCCAGGCGCTGCGCGACCTGCACCGCGCCATGGCCCACGTCAACGTCGCGCTGGAGCCGCTCGACGCGGTGCGCGACGAGGTCGGCGGCCTCATCGCCGACGTGGCGGACGACCCGCGTGCCGACGGATGGCGCGCGCAGCTCGCGGCGGTGCCCGAGGGGGCCCTCACCGGCGGCGCCGCGGGCCAGCCGGTCCACGGGGACGCCTCGTTGTCGAACCTCCTGGCGCTGGCCGACGGCCGGCGCGTGTGGGCCGACTTCGAGGACGTGCGCCACGGTCCCGTCGAGGCCGACGTCGCGGGCCTCGTCGACGCGGCGCGCCGCCGCGAGCTCGGCGCCGCCTACGAGCAGGCGCTGCTGGCCGCCTACGGCCCGGTCGACGAGGAGGTCCTGGCGGCGCAGCTGCGCCTCCACGACCTGTACGGCACGGTCTGGCGGGCCCGGCAGGCCGCCGCCTAGCGCGGCGCGTCGCGGACGTCGACGGTCCGCCCGTCCTCGTCGAGGACGAAGGCGGTGTCGCCGTAGGTCCACACCTCGCGACCGTCCACGCGCGTGACGGCATCGGGGCGACCGCCCTCACGGCACAGCCGGGCGCGGTCGTAGCGGTCCAGCGCGCCGGTGACCGTCAGCGCGCGCGGGTCCGTCGCCGTCCGCAGGCCCTCGCACGCCTCAGCACGCGTCGGCAGCTCGTCGCCGCCGCAGCCGGCGAGTGCGACGAGGAGCAGGGCGCAGGCGAGGACCGGAGCGGCGCGCACGGTCCCGTCATGCCCTGCGAGACCCGTCGCGTAGCCTCACCGCGTGGCCGAGACCTTCCTCCTCGTCGACGGCGAGAACATCGACGCGACGCTCGGCGGGTCGCTGCTCGGCCGCCGGCCGGGCGCCGGAGGAGCGCCCGCGCTGGGACCGCGTCCGCGACCATGCCCGCGACGTCTGGGACCAGCCCGTCCGCGGCCTGTTCTTCCTCAACGGCACCGGCCACGTCCCGATGGCCTTCGTCCAGGCGCTGCAGGCCCTCGACTTCCGCCCGGTCCTGCTCAGCGGGCCGTCGGAGGTCAAGGTCGTCGACGTCGCGATCGTCCGCACCCTCGAGGCGCTCGCCGAGCGCACCGACGGCGGCGACGTCCTCCTCGCCAGCCACGACGGCGACTTCGCCGAGGCCCTCGCACCCCTTGTGCGCGACGACGGCCGCCGCGTCGGGGTCCTGGGCTTCCGCGAGCTCATCTCCTCCCAGCTGCGCGACCTCGTCGGCGACGGCCTGGAGCTCTACGACCTCGAGGACGACGCCCAGGCCTTCACCGTCGCCCTGCCCCGCGTCCGCGTCATCCCGATCGCGGACTTCGACCCCTGGACCCTGCTGGGCTGAGGGCTACGCTGGGGAGGGTCGTGACCGAGCGCAAGGACGACCGCCCCCGCCTCGAGACCCTCCCGCTGTCCGCGACCGAGCGGCTGCTGGAGCGGGCCACCATCGACGAGTCCGGCAAGGGCCGGCCGCTCTCGGCGCGCGCCATCCAGCGCGAGCGGACCGTCGAGGGCTACCTGCGCGGCGAGATGCTGCCGCGCTACATCACCCGGGCGCGGGAGATCGAGCGCGAGACCGCCCGTCACGAGCGCGAGCTGCGCGCCGCCCGCGACGAGCTGCGCGAGCTCTTCCCCGGCGACCCCGAGGCGTTGGCCGCCGCGTGGCGCGAGCGCGTCGCCACCTGGTCGTTCGAGGACGTCAACCTCCTCATCCGCCAGCACAACGAGTGGTACCCCATCGAGCGCGACCTCCCGATGGACCCGCGCACCGGCCGCTACGTCAACGCGTTCGGGATCGACTTCCTGCGCACCGAGCTCGACGCCGCCTGGGCGCTCGAGCGCGTCCCGGCCTAGCTAGCCCTTGCGCGACGCGCGGGCGCGGGCGGCGATGACCTTCTTCGCGCGCTTGGTGGCCACGATGACCTCGCAGCCGACGACGACGTCGCGCTTGTCGACCTCGGCCACGTCGTAGCCCGGGCCGCAGTCGACGACGTCGCGCGAGGAGTCGTAGGCGGAGATGGTGTCGTCGCCCGAGCCGCCCTTGAGGACGTCCGCGTCGAAGCCGCCGAAGAGCTCGTCGTCGCCCGCGCCGCCGTTGATGCGGTCCCGGCCGCGGCCGCCCTCGAGGTAGTCGTCGCCGGCCTCGCCGCTGAGCAGGTCCTCGCCGGTGCGGCCGAAGACGACGTCGTTGCCCTCGCCGCCCCAGATCGTGTCGTCGCCGGCCTCGCCCTCGAGCGAGGCGTCGTCGCCCCCGCCGCCGCGCAGGCGGTCGTCGCCGTCGCCGCCCATGATCGCGTCGGACGCCGGCGAGCCGGTGATGACGTCGTCGCCGGCCTTGGCCTGGAAGATCGTCGCGCCGTCGGGCGCGCCGGCCGGGCGCAGGGTGGCGGCGTCGGCCACGGCGCCGGCGGGGATGGCCTCGAGGACGTCGTCGCCGTCGGTGCCGCGCAGGGCGGGGCGGACGTCGTCGGTCGGGTCGAGCAGGTGCGTGGCCGCGTACTCGCCGCAGAAGCGCAGCGACTCGGGGTCGACGGGCAGGGCACGCTTCTCGGGGTACGGCGAGTCGGTCTGCAGGACCCTGTTGAGGCTCGGCGGGACCGGCAGCAGCGTGCCGATGGTCGCCTTGACGACGCCGCCGAGCGTCCACTGGTGCACGCCGGTGCAGTTCGAGCGCTCCGAGCGCAGGACGATCGTGTGCTCGCAGTCGGTCATCAGCGAGCGGTCGTCGGCGAGGTCGATGATCGCGATGTCGTTGCCCTCGCCGCAGTCGATGGCGTTGTCGCCGGGCGTGGTGAACGTCGTGGGGTCGACGATCTCCGTGGAGTTGCGCTCGAAGTCGGTGGCCCAGAGGAGGTCGTCGCCCGAGCCGCCGCGCAGCGTGTCGGCGCCGGAGTTGCCCACGAGGACGTCGTTGCCCTCGCCGGCGTTGAGCTCGTCGCCGCCCTTGCCGCCGCGCAGCATGTCGTCGCCCGGGCCCCCGTCCATGACGTCGCCGCCACCGCCGCCCAGCAGGACGTCCGCGCCCTCGTCGCCGACCACGTGGTCGTCGCCCGGGCCGCCCGAGACGAGGTCGTCGCCCTCGCCGCCGAACAGCCCGCCGTCGGCGGAGCGGGTGCCGTCGTTGCCGTTGCCGCCCTCGACGCGGTCGTTGCCGGGGCCGCCGAGCGCGAGGAGGTCGTCGCCGAAGCCCATCTGGATGACGTCGTCGCCCACGCCGGCGTCGACGCGGTCGTCGCCCTGGCCGGCGGTCAGCGTGTCGTTGCCCTCGCGGCCGAGCAGGACGTCGTCGCCGCGCTCGGCCACGAACTCGTCGGGCAGGCCGACCTCGTCGTTGCCCGGGCCGCCGTCGAGGCGGTCGTTGCCCGAGCCGCCGCGCAGGCGGTCGTTGCCCGACCCGCCGCGCAGGTGGTCGTTGCCCACGGCGCCGGAGACGAGGTCGCCCCCGCCCATGCCGCAGATGGCGTCCGAGGCCCAGCCGCCCGCGAGGCGGTCGCCGCGGCCGGTGCCGACCCGGTCGCAGCCGGCGACGGACGCCGTCGCGCGCGGGGCGGCGTCGGCGACGAGGGGCGCGAGCAGGAGCGCCGCGAGGAACGCGGCCAGGGCGGGTCGGAGGGCCGGCAGGGACACGGCCCGGTGGTCGGGTGGATCCTGCCCGTCTTGAAGCTGGTGATGCCTGGGCTCAGCGGATGGACGAGCGCTTGTCGCGCGCGTCGCGGATCCCGTCGCGGTCGGTGTCGCGCCGCGTCGGGTCGTTCTCGCCGCGGTCGCGCCGGCCGTCGCGGTCGCGGTCCTCCCGGGCGTCCCAGAGGCCGTCGCGGTCCGTGTCGCGCTTGCGAGGGTCGGACTCGCGGCGGTCGCGCCGGCCGTCGCGGTCGCGGTCCTCGCGGCCGTCCCAGATGCGGTCGCGGTCGGTGTCCTTGCGCCGCGGGTCGGTCTCGCCGCGGTCCAGGCGCCCGTCGCCGTCGCGGTCCTCGAGGCGGTCCGGCAGCCCGTCGCGGTCGGTGTCGGCGGTGCGCGGGACGCCACCCGGGGTGCCGCCGCTCGCCCCACCGCCGCTCGCGCCCCCGGACGGCGTCCCCAGACCACCGCGCGGCAGCGGCTGCCAGTCCGGCGACTCCTCGAGCGCCGGCGTCGCGAACACCGGGCGCTGGTCGCTGCCGTCGGCGCCCATCACCCAGATGTCGCCGTCGGGGTCGTCGCGCTCGGTGGTGAAGGCGATCCGGGTGCCCTCGGGCGACCACGCCGGTCCCTCCTCCTTGGCGCCGTTGGTGGTCAGGCGCCGCTGGTCGCTGCCGTCGACGGCCATCGTCCAGATCTCGCCGGAGGCCTCGACCGCCGGGTCGTCCTCCGGGTTGCCGGGAAGCTCGGCGCGCTCGAAGGCCAGGCGCGTGCCGTCGGGCGACCACGACGGCGCCGACTCCCAGCGCCCCGAGCCGGCCGTGAGGTTGCGCGGGTTGGCGCCGTCGGCGTCCATGACCCAGACGTCCGGGTCGCCCGCGCGGTCCGAGCGGAAGGCGATCAGCGTCCCGTCGGGGGAGGGGACGGGATAGCGGTCGTCGGCGGTGTCGTCGGTGAGCTGGCGCGGGTCGCCGCCGTCGCTGACGCGGACCGACCAGACGTCGTAGTGGCCCTCGTCGCGGTTGGAGCGCACGAGCAGGCGCTGGCCGTCGGCCGACCACGCGGGCTGCGTGCTGAAGCGCAGGTCGCCGGGCGTCGTCGTCACCTGCCGGGCGCCGGAGCCGTCGAAGGCGGCCACCCAGCTCTCCTCGTCGCGGGGGCCGCTGACGACGGTCTTGAAGGCGATCGACCGGCCGTCGGGCGAGACCGCGGGCTGCTGCTCGCGCCCCGGGGTGGCGGTCAGCGGCCGCAGGCCGGTGCCGTCGGGGGCGATCGCGTAGAGGTCGTCGTCGCCGTCGGACGCGCTGGTGAAGACGATCGCGCCGTCGGCGCCCGGGAACGCGGCGCCGGCGCTGGCGGGCAGCGCCGCCGCGAGCAGGACCGTCCCGAGGATGGCGGCGCGCCGTCGCATTCGCCCGTCGAGGGTACGCAGGGGACGCCGCAGGCGCGACACCCGGCATGCTCCACGGGGATGCCGGCCCCCCAGACGCTCCGCGGCCTGCTGTCGGGCGCCGCCCGGCGGACGCTGCTGCGTCCCGGCGCGGTGCGGACGGTGCCCGCGGGCCTGGCCCGGGGCGTGCGCCTCGAGGTGAGCCCCGACTCGACCCTCCACGTCCACCTCGGCAGCGCGGAGGTCGAGCTCGTGCGCTGGCTGCGCCGGCTGGCGGTCCCCGGGACGCCGTGCGCCGACGTCGGCGCCAGCGAGGGGCTGTACGCGCTGACGCTGGCCAAGCTCGTGCGCGCGCCGGTCGCGGCGCTCGAGTTCCGTCCGGAGGCGCTCGCGCTGCTGCGGCGCAACCTCGACCGCAACCCGGAGCTCGCCCGTCACGTGCGGGTCGTCGAGGCCTACGCGGCCGACGTCGTCGACCCCGCCCACGGCGCCACGACGCTCGACGGGCTCGTCGCCCGCGGCGCGCTGCCCGAGCCCGGGCTGCTGAAGGTCGACGTCGAGGGCGCCGAGGTGGCGGTCCTGCGCGGGGCCCGGGAGCTGCTGGCCCGCCGCCGGCCCCACGTCCTGCTCGAGACGCACTCGGCGGGCCTCGAGCAGGCGTGCGGCGAGCTCCTGGTGCGCCACGGCTACCGGCCGGTCGTCGTGCACCAGCGCCGGGTCCTCAAGGAGGGGCGTCCCAACCCCGAGAACCGCTGGCTCGTGGCCGAGGGCCGGCCGGCCTAGCCGGCGAGGACGAGCGCCTCCTCACGCACCGCCGGGCGCTCGCGCTCGACCTCGACGGCCGTGACGCGCCGCGCGAGCGGCAGCACGCAGGCGATCGACGCGAACGCGCAGACGGCCATGAGCAGCCACGCCTGGTCGAAGCGCTCGGCCGCCTGCTGGAGGCTCTGCGGCGTCCCCACGATCGCGACGAGGCCGGCGATGCCGAGCACCGCGCCGACCTGGCGCGAGCACGACGCCACGGCGGTGCCCGTCGCGACGCGGTCGGCCGGCAGGTCCATGACCACCGCGGTCGTCAGGCCGCTGAACACCAGGCCGATGCCGACGCCCGACACGAGCTGCGCGGGCAGCCAGTGGCCGAGGTAGTCCGGCGCCATCCCGGTCAGGTCGCGGTAGAGCAGGCAGGCGACGCCGAAGACCAGCGTCCCCGCCAGCGCGACCGGGCGCGGTCCGAGCCGGTCGGCCAACCGGCCGCCGACCCCGGCCGCGACCGCCGCGGCCAGCGGGCCCGGCGAGACGGCGAAGCCGGCCTCCAGCACGGTGTAGCCCCAGACCGAGGTCAGGAACAGCACGTTGGCCAGCAGCAGCGAGAAGAACGCCAGCGAGAAGACGAAGTAGGCGCCGTTGGCCAGGGCGAACGAGCGGATCTGCAGGAGCTCGGGCTCCAGGATCGGCTCGTCGACGCGCCGCGACCACCGCACGAGGAGCGCGAGCAGGACGCCGGCCGTCGCCCAGGCCGCCACGACGCGGGTGTCGCCCCAGCCCCAGTCCGGGGCCTTGACGATGCCCAGCGCCAGCGCACCGACGCCCGTCGCGATGAGCCCGGCGCCGATGCCGTCGATGCGCTGCGCGCTCTCGGTGTCGCGGTGCTCGCGCAGCAGGCGGCGGCAGGCGACGAGGACGACGACGAACGCCACGTTGACGTAGAAGGCCCAGCGCCAGCCGGCGGCGTCGACCAGCACGCCGCCCAGCGACGGGCCGGTCGCCGCGGCGACGGCGCCCACGGCGGCCCAGACGCTCGTGGCGGTGGCGCGCTTGTCGGGCGCGAACTCCGGCAGCACGAGGCCCAGCGACGACGGGATGAGCGCGGCGGCGCCGACGGCCTGCAGGACCCGGGCGGCGATGAGCACCTCGGCGCTCGGGGCGGCGCCCGAGGCCAGCGACCCGGCCAGGAAGGTCCAGAAGCCGACGTAGAACATGCGCCGCCGGCCGACGCGGTCGGCCAGGCGCCCGAACGGCACGAGGAGCGCGGCGACCACGACGTTGTAGGCGTTGAGCACCCACGAGAGGTCGGTCAGCGGGGTGTCGCGGAACGTCGCCTCGATGTCGGGGAAGGCGACGTTGACGATCGTCACGTCGAGCAGCGCCATGAAGACGCCCACGCTCGTGACGAGGAGCACCTTCCACTCGCGGCTCATGCGGCTGGCGGGACCGGACATGCCGACGACGGTGCCAGCGACCGTTCGGCCCCAGAAGGGTGGGTGACCGCACCTCAGTCGTGCACTAGGGAACCCCCGGATCCGGGGGCGCTGCGAAGAAGGGGACTGTCCCCTTCTTCGCAAAGGGCTGCAGAGGGGCTACTTCCGCAGCGGGTCGTGGCCCCAGTTCATGAGGCTGGCGCGCCACCGGGAGTGCTCGACGTCCTCCTCGGGGCCGCCCTGGGCCAGGTGGCGCCTGACGTAGCCGACGACCTTGCGCATCGCGGCGAGGTCGTCGTCGGTCAGGTCGTCCTTGGTCGTGCGCCGCAGCTCGACGATGCGCCGGCCCATCTCGTGGCCGACGGACTCGCCGCCGTCGTCCTTGCCCCAGCCGACGGACCGCGACTCGTCGGTCTCGAGCCAGGCCTCGAGCTCCTTGGGCGCGAGGTTCACGACGTCCTCGAACTCGCGGCGGACCTCCGTGGCGTGGTCGGTCTTCGCCGTCATCGCCCGGCCTTCTTCAGCGCGCCGGGCTTGTGGACGGCCGTCCCGCCGCTCTTGTCGCTCCTGACGAGGTACTGCGGCTCGTCCTCGGAGGCCTTGACCTTGCGCCCGCCGGCCTCGGTCTCCGACGTGATCTTGCGCTCGACCTTGCCGACGGCCTCGCCGCCGTGGGACTTCCACGTGACCCTGTCGCCCTTCTTGAACTCGCTCATGCGCCGGGCCTGCCCGGCGACGGAGCGTGCGGGCGCCCACCTGCTGGGTAGGGTCCGCGCCCATGCGCGCCGCCACGATCCGCGACGGCGAGGTCGTCGTCGAAGAGCACCCGGACCCCGAGCCCGGGGCGGGCGAGGTCCTCGTCCGCGTCAAGGCGGCGGGGCTCAACGGCGCCGACGTCCTGCAGCGCAAGGGCGCCTACCCGGCGCCGCCCGGCTCGCCGCAGGACATCCCCGGGCTGGAGCTCGCGGGCGAGGTCGCCGGCCTCGGTGCCGGCGCGCGGCGCTTCCGCGAGGGCGACCGCGTGATGGCGATCGTCGGCGGCGGCGGGCAGGCCGAGCTCGCGACCGTCCACGAGCGCCAGCTCATGCCGGTGCCCGACGGGGTCGACTGGCCCGCGGCGGGCGGCCTGCCGGAGGTCTTCACCACCGCCCACGACGCGCTCTTCACGCAGGGCGACCTGCGGGCGGGCGACCGCCTGCTCGTGCACGGCGCGGCCGGCGGCGTCGGGACCGCGGCCGTCCAGCTCGGCGCCGCGGCCGGCGCCCAGGTGACCGCGACGGTCCGCAACCCGGACCTGCGCGACGCCGTCCGCGAGCTCGGCGCCCACGACGTCCTGGACCCGGAGGGCTTCGAGGAGCACGGGCCGTTCGACGTCGTCCTCGAGCTCATCGGGGCGCCGAACGTCCCGGGCGACGTCAAGGCGCTGGCCACCGGCGGGCGGATCGTCGTGATCGGCATCGGCGCCGGCTTCCGCGCCGAGGTCAACCTCGTCGCCCTGATGGGCAAGCGCGGCGTCCTGCGCGCCTCGACCCTCCGCGCCCGGCCGCTGGAGGAGAAGGCGCTGACCGCCCGCGCCATGGAGCGCCACGTCCTCCCGCACGTCGCCGGCGGTCGCCTGCGGGTGCCCGTCGCGGCGACGCACCGGCTCGACGACGTCGCCGGCGCCTACGAGCGCTTCACCGCCGGGGGCAAGCTCGGCAAGGTCGTCCTCGAGCTCTGAGGCTCAGGCGGTGCGCGCCGCGCGCACCACCCGCGGCAGGCGGTCCAGGTTGCAGCCGAGGAAGACGCCCGCCAGGACCGGCACGGTCGGCACGACGACGTCCTCGCGCAGCTCGAGCGTGAAGACCGCGGCCAGCCACGTCGCGCTGGCCGCCGCCACGAAGACGGGCCGCAGGTCGAAGCGCCGCGCGTAGGTGAGGAAGACGCCGAGGAAGGCCGCGTCGGTGATCCCCAGGCGCGCGGGCGCCGGCGCCCCGTCCCAGCCCGGCAGCGTGAGCGACAGGACGTCGCCCGTCTGGGGGTCGCCCGTCAGCAGCAGGCCCGACGGCCCGCCGCCGCCGACCAGGCCCGACCCGAGGTCCACCGCGGCGACGAAGACCGGTAGCGCGACCACGAGCGCCGGCGTCTGGGTCGCGATGGCGAACAGCGCGCCCACCGCGCCCCAGCCCATGGCCTCGACCACGGTCGCGCCCGAGCCGGCGTCGGCGACCGCCAGCATCCCGACGAGCAGCAGCGTCCCGAGGCCGGCGAGGACGAGCAGCGGCGGCTCGTCGCCCAGGGGCGCGACCGCGGCCACGCCGACGACGACGGCCAGCACGCCGCCCCAACCGCCCGCCATGGCGGTGTCCGACGCGCTGCCGACGTCGGGCAGGTCCCCGGCCAGCAGGACGTAGGCCTGCGCGGCGACGAGCAGCGCGGCCAGCAGGAGCGCGGCGGCGCGGGCGCTCAGTACGGGGGAAGCTCGTCGTACCACGCGCCGAGCACCCGGAAGGCCGACCAGAACGCCCGCTTGGCCGACTCCTCGTCCAGCGACGCGTCGATGTCCGGCGTCCAGATCGCGTCGATCGACGGCGTGAAGCCCTGGATGACGCCGGGCGTCGGGGCGACCTCGCGCGAGAGCGGGACGTCGAGGTCGTTGAGGACGGCGAGCGCGTCCTCGCCCATCACGACGACGACCTTCGGCTGCACGATCGCGAGCTCGTCGGCCACGCGGCGCACGCACCCGTCGTCGGCCAGCGACGGGTCGCCCACCGGGCACTTCGCGCACAGCGTCCCGTAGACCGCGAGCGGGTCGATGCCCAGCCGCTTGAGCGACTTCATGAGCGCGGTCCCCGCCCGGCCGTAGAACGCGACGCCCTCCTCGACCTCCGAGGGCTGCGGCGCGTGCTTGAGCAGGAAGACGTCGGCCTGGGGGTGGCCCGAGCCGAGCACCGGCATCAGGCTCCCGCGCGGGCACGCGCGGCACTCCTGCAGCTCGCGCGTCAGCGCGTTGAGCTCACGGATGGCCCGCTCGAGGTACTTCTCGCGGATCTCGTCGTCGGTCGCGGGCACCGACGAGGGGTTCGACGTCCGCTCCGAGCGCCCCTCCGCCTGCATCAGCCGTTGCGGGTCGCCCGCCGCACCCGCCGCTCGCGCCGGGCGCGCCGGGCCGCGGGCGGGGTCGCCTTCGTCTCGAGGAACTTCAGGGCCTGCACGTAGAGCAGCGTCCCCGACTTGGTGATGATCTCCGCGTGGCGCAGGGACTCGAGGAACTCCTCGGGCCCGTCGAAGTCGCGCATGCGCACCCGCACCGTGCCGAGGCCGGCGGCCACGTGGGAGTCCGACCCGGCCCCGCGCACGATCCGGTACTTGGCCGCGAAGCGCTCGGCCTCCTCGTTGAACGAGCCGATCGCCACGCGCGGGTTGTAGACCTCGATCGCGTCGACGTCGTCGAGGATCGTCTGCAGGTGCTCGTAGTCCGGGACCGCGTGCATGCGGTCGAACGGGTGCGGGACGTAGACCAGGCCGCCCTGGGCGCGGATCGCGTCGACCGTCTCGCGCAGCGACAGCCCGCGCGGGATCTTCTCCTGCAGGAAGAGCCCGATGACCTCGCCCTGCGTGGCGGTCTTGACCTCCTCGCCGACGATGACCTTCACGCCGTAGGCCTCGGCCTTCTCGAGCGCCTCGAACGCCCCGGAGACCTCGTTGTGGTCGGTCACCGCGATCGCCCCCAGCCCCTGGTCGCGCGCCGTGGCGAGCAGGTGCTCGACCGGCGTGGCGCAGTCCGGGCTGTGGTCGGTGTGCATGTGCAGGTCGACGTCGATCGTCCGCCGGGGCGCGAGCGACTGCCAGAGGCGGCCGTCGCCCTCGGCGTCGTGGCGGCGGGCGACGAGCGCGGCGTAGGAGGCCTCGACGTCGTCGCACACGTCGTCCCACGAGCGCGGCGGCGGGGCGGCGGCGCGCCGCGCGGCGCGCAGGTCGGGGTCGGCCAGCCGCGCGAGCTGCGCGGCGAGCGTCTCGCTGTCGCGGGGCTCGAAGAGCAGGCCGGCGTCCTGGGCGAGCTCCTCGTAGACCGGCAGGCGCGAGGCGACGGGGACCGCGCCCGCCGCCAGGGCGCGCAGCAGCAGCGCCGGGGCCGGACGGTCGCCGTCGGAGGCCAGGACGACGACGTCGGCGCCCTCGAGCGCCTCCTGCTCGCCGTCCTCCGCGAAGGTCACGCGCTCGCGCAGGTCGGCGCGCAGCGGCGTGGAGGTCGACGGGCCCCGCGGGCTCACGACGGTGGCGGTGAAGTCCAGCTCGCGCGGCAGCCGGCGCAGCGCGCGCAGGAACGTCCGCAGCGCCGCGCGCTCCTCGCCGTCGACGAAGGCCAGGCGCAGCGGGCCGTCGTCGGGATGCAGGCGCGAGGCGGGCGCGTCGGTGCCCGGCCCGACCACGGCGTAGTGGCCGCCGAAGAAGCGCTCGAGCAGCTGGGCGGTGGCGCCGAAGGCGGCGTGGCGCGCGTCGAGCCGGCCGAAGACGAGCTTCGTGAGCTTGCGGGCCACCTGGGTGGCGACGAGGCGCTCGGCGGGCGCGTGGAACGTGCCGACGGTCAGCGCGCGCGAGTTGCGCAGCGCGGTCGACGAGACCGAGGGCGCGAAGGGCTCGTGCACGTGGACGACGTCGAGCGGCAGGGCCGTGAGCAGCTCCTCGATGGTCCGGGCGGCGTCGACGGGCAACGCTGCGCGCGTGCGGGAGGCGACGGGCACCTCGAGCGCCTCGCTCACCGGCAGGAACGGCCGCCCGGCGAGCGCCTCGAAGCGCCCGGCCCGGACCGCGGCGCGGACCTCCTTGACCGCCGCGCCGTCGCGCGACGGGGCGAGGACCGTCACCTGGTGGCCGCGGGCCGCCAGGCGGGCCGTGACCTCGCGCACGTACGTGCCGACCTCGTGGCGCTCCTCCCAGGTGAACGGGGAGACGTGCGCGATCGACAGGGCCTCCACAGCGCACATGCTAGGCGGGCCTCAACCGGAGGGCCGTGCCCGCCGATCACCCGGGTGGAGGCACCCGCACCCGAAGAGGGGTGGGCGCCGCAGCCCGTCCGGCCCTCGTCAGGAGCACCATCGCACCATGACCACCGTCCGCCAGCTCGTCGTCCAGGCCACGTCCGCGACCGACGCCCACCGGCGCCAGACGGAGCTCGTGCGGGCCAGCCTCCTGTGTCGCGGCAGCCAGCGCCGCAAGGGCGCTTCGGCGTCGCGCCGCGCCGTCTCGCGCTAGCTCAGGCGGCCGGCGGCGGCGCCAGCAGCTGCCGGCGCACGTGCATGATCCGCTGGAGGACGGTGACGACGCTCATCGCCGCCAGCACGTAGACCGCGGGCGCCAGCGCGTCGACGTCCGGGATGATCGAGCCCTCGGCGAGCAGCAGGCCCGCGCTGAGGATCACGACGCGCACCGCGCGGTTGGCGAAGCCCACCTTGCACTCGACGCCCAGCGCCTCGGCCCGGGCCCGCGTGTAGGAGACCAGCAGTGACCCGGCGATCGCGATCGCGCAGCCCAGCACCGCCGCCTGGTCGGCCTCGTCGGCGTAGTGCGCGGCGACGACGCAGAGGATGATCGACTCCTCGATGCGGTCCAGCGTCGAGTCCAGGAAGGCGCCGAAGGCCGTGCCCTTGCCCGACATCCGCGAGTAGCGGCCGTCGAGCGTGTCGCACACCGAGCCGACGATGAACGCGAGGCCGCCGACGATCCACCACTCCTGCAGGAGCAGGACGGCGGCGACGACGTGCAGCGCCAGGCCCGTGAGCGAGATCGCGTTGGGCGTGAGGCGCGACTCGATGAGCCGGTTGCGGTAGAGCTCGCGGCGCTCGGCGCCGGAGAGCGGCGCACGTCGGCCGCTGCCTGGGGAGGGGGAGGTGGCCATGCGGGTGGGGGCTGCCGGCGGACTAGGCCTGCGCCGGGCTGAACGCCCAAGCGGCGGGCCGGGCCCGAGCGAGCCACGCGGCAGCATAGGCCGACGCGGCCGCGGTCGCCGCCCCGAGGGCCGCGTCCAGCCACCAGTGGTTCGCCGTGACCACGACGCACCACATCATCACGGCGGGGTAGACCGCCCACAGCACGCGCGTCACGCGATGGCGCGAGAGGCGCATGAGCGGGATGCCGATCATCAGCGCGAACGCGCAGTGCATCGACGGCACCGCGGCGTACGGGTTGAAGAGCGCGTTCACCGAGTCCTTGGGCTCGACCCCGGCGAAGTTCGAGACGGTGTCCTCGAAGCCGTACTCGCCGAAGAACCGCGGGGGCGCGGTCGGGAAGACCATGTAGCCCACGAGCGCGATCACGAACGAGACCACGAACATGTTGCGCACGAAGTAGAAGCGCTCGTTGTGCACCCAGTACATCCAGAAGAGCGCCGTCAGGACCACCGTGGTCTGGGCGTTCATGTACAGCATGTTCGCGAACCAGTTCAGCGGGTCGACGTCCCGGAAGAACTCGTGGAGCGAGGGCTCGACGAACAGGCCCAGCGAGTCCTCGATGCGGATGAGGTGGCGCGCGTTCTCGAACGCGACCGCCGCGCCCTGCGGGTTGTCGATGTAGCCGCGGGTCAGCCGGTAGGCGTAGTAGGCGACCGCGAGCAGCGCGATCTGGCGCAGCAGGTCGACCGGACCCTGCGGCAGCACCCGCGCCCGCACTGTCGTGAGTCGCCCCTGCACCGCGGAGATGCTACCGGGTGGTGAACGGGGGGCAGGTGCGGCCAGCCGCCCACGGAGCTGCGTCGCGGTGTCGCGTCTAGCGCGAGGAGCAGGCGCTCCCGCGGCGTCGCACGAGGCCCTCGGCGGTCAGCCGCGCCTCCAGGACGACGCGCCCGGCGGCGCGGGCGTGGACCGCGGTCCAGTCGCCTCGGGTGCGCTCGAGGCAGGCGCGGCCGCGCACGACGGTCCAGTAGGGCGTCCAGCGCACGCGCACCCGCAGCGTCCCCGGCCGGCTCGCACGCAGCGCCATCGCGTCGGGCTCCAGCGCCAGCAGCCGGCCCGGTCCGGCCACCAGCGGCGTGGCGCCGCGGACCGCGAAGACCCGCCAGTGCGCGTCGCGCCAGACCTCGCGCAGGTACGGCGTCCCGCGCCGGACGAGCTGCGCCTCGGCACGCGCCGACGGGTCCAGCGGTGCATCGGGCAGGGCCACCACGGCGACGGCGTTGCGGCGCAGCCAGCGCTCGTAGGCGCCGGCCGAGAGGCGCCTGCCCTTGGCGTAGAAGAGCGCGTTGCGCTCCGTGTCCAGCTGCGTCTCCCAGCCGCGGGCCAGCGAGAACCGCGGCGCGAGGTGCACCGCCTCCCAGTGGCCGCGGGTGAACGGCACCTCGACGCGCAGCGGGCCGCCGAGCTGGCGCTCGCGCTCGGCGAGGAACGCGCGCAGGCCGGTGTAGTAGCGGGCGTGCACGCTCGGGTCGCTCGCGCCCTTGGCGGTCTCCACCACGGGGGCCTTCCACTGCCAGCCCGCCATGCCGACGGCGACGAGCAGGAGCGCGGCGCGCCGGCGCGGCGACGCGGCGGCGACGCCGAGCGCGGTGCACGCCAGCAGCGGGCCGGCGAACGTCGCTCCCAGGCGGGTCACGTTCGAACCCACCGGCGTGTGCAGGACGAACGCCGCGAGGGCCGCCAGCGCGTAGAGCCAGGCGCCCGTGCGCAGGACCCGCTCCTGCGGGGGAAGCAGGAGCGCGAGGGCGACGCTGAAGCCGACGGTCGGCAGCAGGGCGACGGTCGAGAACGGCTGGCGGCCGCCCTCGGGGAACGCGACGGCGAGGGCGAGGATGGTGCCGAGCGCGGCGGCGGCCAGCGCGGCGCCGCGGCGGTCGCGGCAGGCGACGACGAGCGTCCCGCCGGCGAGGGCGACGAACAGGCCCGCGACCGGGCTGGCGGCGGACGCGCCCGCGGCGAGCAGGGTCGCCAGGCGCGAGCGCCCGGCCTGCAGTGCGACGAGCGCCCCGAGGCCCACCGCGACGCCCAGCGCGTAGGTCAGCCGGCCGATGAGCAGGTCCGCGCACGTCGCCGCGGCGAACCAGGCGACGCCGAGCGTCGCCCGCGGTCCCCAGTGGCGGCGGGCGAGGCGCTCGAAGAGGACGGCCGACGCGACGGCGGCGAGCACCCCGAGCGGCCGCGGCCCGACGAGGTGGGCCAGCGGGGGGAAGAGCAGCGAGTAGCCCGGGAGGTGGTGGCCGCCGTACCAGCCCGTGTCCCAGACGGCGAAGCCCTCCTTGGCGAAGAGCGTCGTGCGGTAGACCTGTGCGGCGAGGTCGGGCGTGCGCGGCGCGAGCGCCAGCCACAGCAGCGCGCAGCCACCGGCCAGCGCCCACGCCGGCACAGCGCGGCGACGCGCGTGCACGGTGAGGGCCAGCACGCAGCGCGACGCTACGGGCGGCGCGTGGCTTGGCAGGTGAAGAGGTCGTGTCCGGCTAGCCGCAGCGCGGCGAGGTCGCGCGGACGCGGCCGGGCGACCAGGCCATGACGAGACGCGCCGGGCCGGGGCGGTCGACGCGCACGCGCGTCCAGCCGCCCGCATCGGCGACGCAGCCCGGCACGCCCGCGAGCCGCCAGTAGGGCGACCAGCGCACGCGCACGAGCGCGTCGCCGCGGCGGAGGGCGCGCAGCCCCACGTGGTCGACCCCGAGCTCCGTCGCCCGGACCGCGCCGGTCGCCGCCGGCGCCGGGTCGCGCACGGCGAAGAGCCGCCAGTGCGCGTCACGCCACACCTCGCGCAGGTACCCCGGGCCAGAGCGGATGAGGTCGGCCTCCCGCGCGCCGGCGTAGTCGATCGCCCCGAGCGGCAGGACGACGAACGCCACCGCGTGCGCGTCGAGCCAGCGGCGGTACTCCGCGGCGCCGATCGGCCGGTCGTCGTAGAAGAGGTCGTTGTGCGCGCGGTCGGCCTGGCGCAGCCAGCCCCGCGCGAGCGGGACGTGGCGCGCGAGGTGCAGGGCCTCGGCGTGGTCGTCGGTGAACGCGACCTCCACGCGGTACGCGGCGAGCCGGCCGTCGCGGGCCTCGATCGCACGGACCAGCGGCGCGTAGGTCGACGCCTCGGCCAGCGGGTCCCCCGACGCCCGGACGACGTCGTCGACCGCCGAGCCCCACTGCCACCACAGCAGCGGGGCGGCGAGCGCGAGCACCAGCGCGCGCCGGTGGGGCCACAGGGCGCCGGCGACGACCGGTCCCGCGACGAGCGAGCCCAGGCGTGCGGCGTTGCCGCCCAGCGCGCTGGGGACCGCGGCCGCGCCGACGAGCACGACGAGGTACAGCGCCGCGGCGGCGTAGAGCGTCCGGCGCTCGCGCGGCAGCACGGCCAGCAGCAGGACGGCGCCGGCGATCGCCGGGGCCGCCGCCCAGAAGGTGAACGGGAAGGTCCCCGTCTCCGGGAACGCGAGCGCCACCAGCCCGGCCGGCGCGACCGCTGCGACGCCGAGCGCCACCGCCGACCGCCCGCCCCCCGTGAGCAGCCACGCCAGGGCGCCCATGGCGAGGAACGCGCCGGCCACCGGTGAGCCGAGCGAGGCCGCGGCGGCGAGGACGACCGCGGTCCGTGGCCGGTGGCGCGCGGCGGCGGCGACCGCGGCGGTGGCCAGCGCGGCGCCGAGGGCGAAGGTCAGCCGCCCGGTGAGCAGGAGCGTCGCGGAGCCCAGCGCCGCCCACAGCGCGGCGACGCGCGCGGCGGCGGGGGCGAAGACCGCGTGGGCCGCGCGCTCGGCCGCCGCGGCGAAGCCGACCGCGCTCAGCGCCCCGGCCAGCGACGGCCCGAGCGCCCAGCCCAGCAGCGGGAAGAGGATCGAGTAGCCCGGCAGGGGGTGGCCGGCGTACCACCAGCCGTTCCAGACGACCGCGGGTCCCTCGAGGTCGACGAGGTGCGCGCGGAACCGCTGCGCGACCAGGTCGGCGACCGGCGGCTGCCACGCCAGCCACGCGGCGGCCAGGACCGCGGCGAGCGCCCACACGGGCACCCTCCGGGCTGACGGCCGCCGCATGGCCGGGCAGGCTAGCCGCCGAAGTCCGCCGTGATCATCCAGCCGCGCTCGCCGCCGAGCGTCCCGAACTTCGCGCCGACGCCGAGGAAGCGGAAGTCGCCGCGCAGGAGCTGCTGGGCGTGGCCGGGCGAGGCCATCCACATGGCCACGACCTTGCGGCCCGCGTGGCTCAGCCCGTCGGGCACCCACGCGATGACCTCGCCGCCGTTCTTGTAGCCGCCGGCGAAGCGGATGCGCTGCATCACGGTCTTGCCGTCGAAGCCGTCGTGCTGCATCCGGTCGAAGCGCAGCTGGTCGGCCGAGTGGCCGTCGGCGACCCTCGCCAGGCCGCGCCGGGCGCGCAGCGAGCGCAGGCCGTGGCGGCGGCGCTCCGCGTTGATCGCCCAGGCGATGTTGTGCTCGGTCTTGGTGTGGTTCGGGATGTCTGCGTACGGCATCGAGGGGCCACCGTCGCCACGGCCGGCGCATCCTGAAACCCTGTGTGACCGTCGTCACACGAGGAACTGCGCGACCCGGTCGACGAGCTCCGGCCGGTCGTACCACGGCCAGTGCCCGGCGCCGTCGAGGACCTCGTGCTCGACCGGCCCGCCGAGGGCGTTCGCGTAGGCCTCGCAGAAGTGCGACGGGATGTAGGGGTCCTGCGCGCCCCAGAGGACGAGCGCCGGACAGCGCAGCGCGCCGAGGCGCTCGCCGAGCCGCGCGAGCTCGTCCGGCGGGGCGCTGCGGTAGAGGCGCAGGATCGCCCGCTGGGTGCCCTGGTCCAGGCCCTCCTTGACGAGGTCGAGGAACGCGCGGGGCATCGGGCCCCTGGTCGCGTTGGACTCGCGGGTGACCAGCCCGAGCACCGGCCCGCCGAGCAGCCCCATCGACAGCTCGCCGAGCACGGGGGTGCGCCAGGCCCGGGCGATCCGGTGCCAGCGGTAGCCCGGCAGCAGCGGGACGGCGTCCATCACCACGAGGCGCTCGACGCGCTCCGGGTGCTCCTGCGCCCAGGCCAGGCCGACGCCCGCCCCCCAGTCCTGCACGACGAGCCGGACGCGGTCCACGCCGCGGGCCTCGAGGAAGCGCTCGAGCCAGCCGGCGAGGAACGGGACGTCGTAGGGGTGGTCCGCCCGCTTCGTCGAGCGCCCGAAGCCGGCCAGGTCGGGCGCCAGGCCGCCCGTGCGCTCCAGGAACGGCGTCCACAGCCGGCCGCTCGTCGGCACGCCGTGCACGTAGAGCACGGGCGGGCGCGCCGGGTCGCCCTCCGCGCTGAACCACCGCGCCGGCTCGCCGCCGACCTCGCCGTGCTCCTCCCGCACCTCCGCCATGGCGCCCGCGACACTAGCCTCACGGGACCTTGCGCACGCTCTGCCTCGGAGAGGCCCTCGTCGACCTCGTCTGCCACGAGCCCGCGGCCGGCCTGGCCCAGGCCCCGTCCTTCGTCCCGCACCACGGCGGGGCCACCGCGAACGTCGCGGTCGCCTGCGTGCGCCACGGCGGGCGGGCCGCGCTGGCCGGCGGGGCGGGCGCCGACGGCTGGGGCCAGTGGCTGCGTGAGCGCCTGGAGCGCGAGGGCGTCGACCTCACGTGGTTCAGCCTCGTCGAGGGGGCCCAGACGCCGATCGCCTTCGTCACCGTCGACGAGCAGGCCCAGCCGACGTTCTCGATCTACGGCGAGGGCATCGCCACCGGCATCCGCTCGGTGGCCGACCGGATCGACGAGGCCGTCGAGGCCTGCGACGCGCTGTTCCTCGCCTCGAACACGCTGGTCGGCGAGGACGAGCGCGAGCTGACGCTGGGCGCCCACGCCAAGGCGCTCGAGCTCGGGCGCCCGGTGCTGCTCGACCCGAACCTGCGCATCGCGCGGTGGCCGAGCGCCGCGCGCGCCGTCGAGGAGACCCGGCCGTTGGTCAAGGGTGCCTTCTTGGTCAAGTGCAACGCGACCGAGGCCCACCTGCTGACCGGCGAGCGCGACCCGGACGCCGCCGCCCGCGCGATGCTGGCCGGCGGGGCGCGCCACGTCGTGGTGACGCTCGGGCAGGACGGCGCGCTGCTGCGCGGAGGCAAGCTCGACCGCGACGTCCCCGGCCGGGTCGCGCGGGCCGTCGACACCACGGGCGCCGGCGACGCGTTCATGGGCGTCCTGCTCGCCCGCCTGTCGGCCAGCGGCTTCTACGCGCCGGCGATCGCCGCGGCGCTGCGCGACGCGGTCGACGTGGCCGCGCGCACGACCGAGCACTGGGGCGCGCTGGGGTGAGCGCGACGTGGGCGGCGCCCTCGCGCGCCCGCGTCGCCCGGATCCGCCGGCGGCTGGCGGACGTCTACGGCGTGCCGTGCGCGCCGCCGCACGAGGACCCGCTCGGCGAGCTGGTCCTCACGATCCTCAGCCAGTCGACCAACGACCGCAACCGCGACGTCGCCTTCCTCGCCCTGCGCGACGCGCTGCCCACGTGGGAGGCGGTGCGCGACGCGCCGGTGCAGGAGGTCGAGGACGCGATCCGGCCCGGCGGCCTGCACGTGCAGAAGTCGCGCCGCATCCAGGAGGTGCTGCGCGCGTGCGGCGACCTGGACCTGTCGTGGATGCGCGACGCCCCGGTCGCCGAGTCCCAGGCCTTCCTCTGCGCGCTGCCGGGCGTGGGCCGCAAGACCGCGGCGTGCGTCCTGGTCTTCGCCTACGGGCTGCGCGACGTGCCGGTGGACACGCACGTCGGCCGGGTCGGCGCGCGGCTGGCCCTCCTGCCCGGGAAGGGCTCGAGTGACAGGCTGCACGACCTGATGGTCGCGCTGACCCCGCCGGGCGCGGAGCTCGAGCTCCACGTCAACCTCCTGCGCCATGGCCGGCGCACCTGCCACGCGCAGCGCCCGGCCTGCCCGTCGTGCGCGCTGCGGCGCCTGTGCCCGAGCCGGAGGGCGTGATGGCGCGCGTCGCGCTGGCCACGTACGCGGCGATGCCGCAGGGCGACGAGGACGACGCGCCGCTGCCCGGGCTCATCGGCGACGCGACCTGGGCGGTGTGGGACGACCCCGCCGTCGACTGGGACGCCTTCGACCTCGTGGTCCTGCGCTCGACGTGGGACTACCAGGAGCGCCGGGACGCCTTCCTGGCCTGGGTCGACCGCCTCGGCGACCGGCTGCTCAACCCGCCCGGCGTCGTGCGCTGGAACACCGACAAGCGCTACCTCGCCGAGCTGCCCCATGCCGTCGAGACCGCCTTCCTGGCGCCGGGCGAGCCGCTGGCCGACCTCGAGCGCGAGGTCGTCGTGAAGCCGACGGTCTCCGCCGGCTCGCGCCACACCGCGCGCTTCTCGCCGGGTGAGGAGGACCGCGCCCGGGCGCTGGTCGCCGAGATCCACGGATCGGGGCGCACCGCGATGGTCCAGCCCTACGTCGCCTCGGTCGACGCCCGCGGCGAGACCGCGCTGCTGTTCTTCGACGGCGCGTTCTCGCACGCGGTGACGAAGGCGGCGATCCTCAAGCCGGGCGCCGAGCCGACCAGCGACGACTACGCGTCCGAGGAGATGGCCGCCCGCGAGGCGACGGCGGCCGAGCGCGAGGTGGCCGGCGCGGTCCTCGCCGCCGCGCCCGCCGGGTGGCTGTACGCGCGCGTCGACCTCGTCGAGGGCGACGACGGCCGCCCGCTGCTCCTCGAGCTCGAGCTCACCGAGCCGTCGCTGTTCCTGGGGCTGGCGCCCGGGGCCGCGGAGCGCTTCGCGGCAGCGGTGCGCGCACGGCTGCGCTGACCACGACGACCACCGCCACGGCGGCGATCGCGTCGAGCCACAGGTGGTGGCCCGTCGCGAGGACCAGCGCCACGACGACCACGGGGTAGGCGAGCGCCAGCGCGCGCACGACGGGCGGCCGCGCGTGGCGCCACACCAGGACGCCCGCGAGCAGCGCCCACGCGACGTGGCCCGAGGGCAGCGCCGCGTAGGGGCTCTGCAGGAGGTAGGCGATCCCGGTCCCGGACGTGCCGACCGTCGCCTGGAGGCTGTCGTCGAGGCCGAGCCCCGGCAGCAGCCGCGGCGGCGCGGTCGGCAGCGCGAGGTAGCCCGCGACGAGGACGAGCTGCACGCCCACGAACGTCGCCCGCGCGGCGGCGAACGCGTGCGGGCGCTCGAGGCGCAGCCACACCAGCGCGCCGACGGCCGCCGGCACATGCGCCAGGAGGTACACGCCCGACGCGATCCCCAGCAGGGTCGGGTGCGACGCCAGCCACCCCGCGAGGTCGGGCTCCACGAGGAGTCCCAGCGCGCGCTCGGCGTCCGCGAGCTGCGCCCCGCGGTCGATGGCCGGCTGCGGGTCCGTCGTCCGGGCCACCAGCGCCACCACGGGGTTCAGCGCCAGCGCGAGCGCCACGGGCCAGAACGAGGCGGTCGTCGCGCGCAGGAAGGCCACGGCGGCGCCGGTACCCGAGGCGCCCCGCATGAAAGGTGCCAGGCACCTTCCACCCCGCGCTGGCGCGGTGGCGCTCCGGTCGGTGGTGGGTGCCGGCGTGCCAGACCGCCGGTGAGTGGGGACTTGCGCTCGCATGCCGAGCGCAAGTCCCCACTCACGCGGGCCGAACCCGCAAGACCGCTCACGGAGGACGCGACCGCGGGCGGTTCCCTCCTCAGTGCCCAACGGCGAGCGCCCCGGGTTCCTCAAGCGCCCCGAGCGGCTCCACCACGACTGCACCCCTCAGCCCCAGAAGCCCGACTGAGGCTCCCGCACCCCCGCACTCCACCCTCCGCCCAAGATCTTCTACACTCTCACTCAGATTTGGCCCCACGGCATCCCTGAAGGAGACCCCAGCACCCCATGGGCAAGACCATCGGCATCGACCTCGGCACGACGAACTCGTGCATGGCCGTCCTGGAGGGCGGCGAGCCGACCGTCATCGAGAACGCGGAGGGCGGGCGCACGACCCCGTCGGTCGTCGCCTTCGCGACGTCCGGTGAGCGCCTCGTCGGCACCGTCGCCAAGCGCCAGGCGGTCACCAACCCGCAGAACACCGTCTTCTCCATCAAGCGCTTCATGGGCCGCAAGGAGGCCGAGGTGCGCGAGGAGGAGTCGATGGTGCCGTACAAGGTCGTCTCCGGCCCCAACGGCGACGCCCGCGTCTCGGCCGGCGGCAAGGAGCACTCGCCGCCGGAGATCAGCGCGATGATCCTCGCGAAGCTCAAGGCCGACGCGGAGGCCTACCTCGGCGACACGGTCGACAGCGCGGTCATCACCGTCCCGGCGTACTTCAACGACGACCAGCGCCAGGCCACCAAGGACGCGGGGCGCATCGCCGGCCTCGACGTCAAGCGCATCATCAACGAGCCGACCGCCGCGTCGCTCGCCTACGGCCTGGACAAGGAGTCCGACCAGACGATCCTCGTCTTCGACCTCGGCGGCGGCACGTTCGACGTGTCGGTCCTCGAGATCGGCGACGGCGTCTTCGAGGTCAAGTCGACCGCCGGTGACAACCACCTCGGCGGCGACAACTGGGACAAGGCGATCGTCGACTGGCTCGCCGCCGAGTTCAAGCGCGACCAGGGCATCGACCTGACGCAGGACCCGATGGCCCTCCAGCGCCTCTACGAGGCCGCCGAGAAGGCGAAGATCGAGCTGAGCTCCGCGCAGGAGACCCAGATCAACCTGCCGTTCATCACGGCCGACGCCTCGGGTCCCAAGCACCTCGACGTCCGCCTGGCCCGTTCGAAGTTCAACGAGCTCACCGCCGACCTGCTCGACCGCGTGGTCGCGCCGGTCCGCCAGGCGCTCGACGACGCGAAGTCCAAGGGCGTCGACCAGGTCGAGCACGTCGTCCTCGTCGGCGGCATGACCCGCATGCCGGCCGTGCAGGAGAAGGTCAAGGACCTCACGGGCAAGGAGCCCCACCGCGGGGTCAACCCGGACGAGGTCGTCGCCGTCGGCGCCGCCATCCAGGCGGGCGTCCTGGCCGGCGACGTCAAGGACGTCCTGCTGCTGGACGTCACCCCGCTCACCCTCGGCATCGAGACCAAGGGCGGCGTGATGACGAAGCTCATCGAGCGCAACACGACGATCCCGACGCGCAAGTCCGAGGTCTTCTCGACCGCCGAGGACAACCAGCCGTCGGTGGAGATCCACGTGCTGCAGGGCGAGCGCGAGATGGCGACCTACAACAAGTCGCTGGGCAAGTTCCAGCTCACCGGGATCCCGCCGGCGCCGCGCGGCGTGCCGCAGATCGAGGTCGCGTTCGACATCGACGCCAACGGCATCCTCAACGTGTCGGCCAAGGACCTCGGCACCGGCAAGGAGCAGAAGATCGAGATCCGCGCCGGCGGCGGCCTGAGCGACGACGAGATCAAGCGCATGGTCACCGACGCCGAGAGCCACGCCGAGGAGGACCGCAAGGCCCGCGAGCTCGCCGAGGCCCGCAACAACGGTGAGAACGCCGCCTACCAGGCCGAGCGCCAGGTCAAGGACCTCGAGGAGCAGATGGACGACGCCGCCAAGGCGGACGTCGAGTCGCGCATCAAGGAGCTGCGCGACGCCCTGGGCTCCGAGGACGCGGCGGAGATCACGGCGAAGACCGAGGCGCTGCAGCAGGCCTTCCACAAGGTCTCCGAGGCGATGTACCAGCGCGCCCAGGAGCAGCAGGCGGCCGCCAACGGCGCGCCGACCGGTGCGGCCGACGGCGCCGCCGACGCGGCCGACGACACCGAGGACGTCGTCGACGCCGAGGTCGTGGACGAGGGCCGCTAGTGAGCGAGGAGCCGCAGGAGACCGGCGGCGAGGAGCAGGTGCCCGTGGCGGAGGCGGCCGACCCGGCCGCCCCCGTCGAGGCCCCCGACCCGGAGCCCTCGGGCGACGGGCCGGCGGCCGGGGCCGGGGCGCCCGCCGAGGCCGAGCCCGACTTCAGGGACCTCTACCTCCGCGCCGCCGCGGAGACCGAGAACGTCCGCAAGCGCGCGCGGCGCGACGTCGAGCTGGCGCAGGCCAAGGGCGTCGCGCGCCTGGCCCGCGAGCTCCTGCCCGCCCTGGACAACCTCGACCGCGCGATCGCCGCGGCCGAGCAGCAGGAGGGCTCGGGCGACCACGAGATGACCAAGGGCGTGCGCCTCGTGCAGCAGGAGCTGCTCGGCGCCATGGCCCGCATCGGGATCGAGCCCTACTCGCCCGAGGGCGAGCCGTTCGACCCCCACCACCACGAGGCCATGGCCCAGCAGCCCGTCGAGGGCGTGGCCACCGGCACGATCGTCACCGTCTACCAGCCCGGCTACCGCTACAAGGACGAGGTGCTGCGGGCCGCCAAGGTGGTCGTCGCGGCGTGACCAAGAACCCCTACGAGGTCCTGGGCGTCGACAAGAAGGCCTCGCAGGAGGACATCAAGCGCGCCTACCGCAAGCTCGCGCGGACCTACCACCCGGACCGCAACCCGGGCGACGCCTCCGCCGAGGAGCGCTTCAAGGAGGTCCAGGCCGCCTACGACCTCGTCGGCGACGCGGAGAAGCGCAAGAAGTTCGACCGCGGCGGGCTGTTCGGCCCGGGCGGCGTCGGCGGCCAGGGCTTCCCCGGCGGCTTCGGCGGCGCCGGCGGCGGCCCGGACGTCGGCGGCTTCGGCGACATCCTCTCCAACCTCTTCGGCCAGGCCACCGGCCGCGCGGGCGGCGGCGCCGGTGCGCGCACCCCGCGCGCCGAGCGCGGCGCCGACCTCGAGGCGTCGGTCTCCATCTCCTTCGAGCAGGCGATGGAGGGCACGCAGGTCCCGCTGAGCGTGGACAGCCAGGCGCTGTGCGGCACCTGCCACGGCACCGGCGCCAAGCCCGGCACGAGCCCCAAGGTCTGCCCCCGCTGCCAGGGCCGCGGCGTCGAGTCCCAGGGCCAGGGCCTGTTCTCGATCTCCCAGCCGTGCGGGCGCTGCAAGGGCTCGGGCACGATCATCGAGGACCCCTGCCCGACCTGCGCGGGCTCGGGCCACGTGCGCAAGACCAAGCGCTACCGGGTCAACATCCCCGCCGGCGTGAAGGACGGCAGCCGCGTGCGCCTGGCCGGCAAGGGCGAGCCGGGCCGCAACGGCGGGCCGCCGGGCGACCTCTTCGTCGTCACGCGCGTGGCCGAGTCGCCGGTCTTCGAGCGCAAGGGCGACCACCTCGAGGTCGAGGTGCCGCTCACGATCCCCGAGGCCATCCGCGGCGCGGACGTCGAGGTCCCGACGCTCAACGGCCGCAAGAAGCTGCGCGTCCCGCCCGGCACCCGCCACGGCACCGTCCAGCGCCTGCGCGGCGAGGGCCCGCCCAAGCTCGGCGGCGGCCCGCGGGCCGGCCGCGGCGACATCCACTACCGCTTCGTCATCGACGTCCCCGGCTCGCTGTCCGACGAGCAGTCCGAGGCGGTGGACAAGCTCTCGCAGACGCTCACCGGCAACCCGCGGGAGGGTCTGTTCACGTGAAGCGCCGCACCCGAGTCACCATCAGCGCCGACCAGGGGGTCTTCATGATCTCCGTGGCGGCCGAGCTCGCCGAGATGCACCCGCAGACGCTGCGCATGTACGAGGCGCGCGGGCTCATCGAGCCCAAGCGCTCGCCCAAGGGCACGCGCCTGTACTCCCAGCGCGACGTCGAGCGGCTGCGGCGCATCCAGCAGATGACCACCGAGTGGGGGCTCAACCTCGCGGGCGTCGAGCGCGTCCTCGAGCTCGAGTCCCAGCTCGAGCGCGCCCAGCGCCGCGTCGAGCAGCTCGAGCGCCGCGCCGCGCAGCTGCAGGAGGAGATCGCCGGCCTCGAGGTCCGCCGCGACGAGGTCAAGGCCGACATCGTCCGCTACGAGCAGCCCGGTGCCGAGGTCGTCCGCGCGCGCGACGTCAAGCCGCTGCGCACGACCATCAAGGTCGAGCGCGACGACGACCGCGACCGCTCGGCCTAGCCGGCGATCCGTCGCACGAGCCGGACCGTCGTCGCCTCCGGCTCACGGCGCACGTCGAGCTCGTCGACCAGGCGCTCCATCATCGCCAGACCGCGGCCGCGGTCGACGCGGCCCTCCTCGCGCTCGCGCCACCGGCCGGGCGAGCGGACCTCCACGACGAGCTCGAGGTCCTCGCGCCACGCCGTGACCTGGAACTCGGCGGCCTCGTCGCCGCGGCTGTGCTCGACGGCGTTCGTCGCCGCCTCGGCGACGGCCAGCAGCAGGTCGGCGTCGGTGCGCTCCTGCTCGGCCAGCCACCGGCGCAGCGCGGCGCGCATCCGCGCGAGCTCGTCGGGTCGGGTGGGCAGCGCGAGCTCGAGGCGGTCGCCCAGCGGCTGGACGCGGGCGGCGAGCAGCGCGACGTCGTCGGCGCCGCCCCGCATGACCTCCGCGGCCTGCAGCGCGCCGTCGAGCACCGCCTCGGGACCCTCGCCGGCCAGCCGGCGGGCGGTGTCGCGCAGGCGCTCGAGCCCCTCCTGGATCGGCGCCTGGCGGCGCTCGACCAGGCCGTCGGTGTAGAGGACGAGCGTCGCGTCGGGCCCCAGCGGCGCGGAGGCCGATCGCCGCCGCCGCGACGTCCCGGCGCCGATCGGTGCGCCGGTGCCGCCCTCGAGGAAGCGCCCCTCGCCGCCCTCGAGCAGCAGCGGGGGCGGGTGCCCGGCGCTGGCCCAGCGCACGTCGCGGCGCTCCACGTCGACGACGGCCAGCGCGACCGTGGTGAGCTCGAGCGCCTCGCCCTCCAGCTCGACGGCACGCTCGAGGCGGTCCAGCGCGATGGCGGGGTCCTCGTGCTCGAGGACGTAGGCGCGCAGCGCGCTGCGCAGCCGCCCGACCGACGCCGCGGCGGCCAGGCCCTTGCCCGCCACGTCGCCCATCGCCAGCGCGAGCCGGCCGCCGGGCAGCTCCAGCGCGTCGAACCAGTCGCCGCCGACGTCGGCCTCGGCGGCGGCCGGCACGTAGCGCGCCGCGAGGTGGACGCCGGGCAGGTCGGGCAGGCGCTGGGGCAGCAGCGAGCGCTGGAGCGTCTCGGCGATGCGGTGCTCGCGCGCGACGACGTCCACGAGCGTGAGGTCGCGCACGAACGCCGCGACGAGCCGCTCCCCGCCGACGTCGAGGACGCTGGCGTGCAGCAGCGTGCGCACCGTGCTGCCGTCGACGCGGCGCAGGTGCAGCTGGTAGGGCTCGGGCTCGGCGCCGGCCACCAGCGCCCGCTGGCGGCGCTCCTCCACGGTCGCGCGCTCCTCCTCGGCGAGGAAGCGCACCCAGGGCTGGCCGAGCAGCTCCTCGCGCTGCTCCGCACCCAGCATCCGGGCGAGCGTCGCGTTGCAGTCGATGATGGTCGTGCTGTCGTCGACCGCGACGAAGCCGTCCTGGGAGGACTCGAGCATCGCCCGCAGCCGGTCCTCGCTGCGGGCCAGCGTCGTGGCGCGCAGCCCGACGGCGCGGCCCTGCTCCTCGAGGCGGTCCAGCAGCCGGCCCACGACGAGCGAGGCCATGACGATGACGCCGAGGACGATCAGCGACCGGGCCACCCCGTGCTCGGCCTGGTGGTCGGCGGCGACGTGGACGGCCGGCAGCAGGACCGCGATGAGGCCGATGTGCAGCCACGCCGTCCGCGGCAGGTACGCCGCGGCGAACACGCCGGTCCACACGAACATCACCGCGTAGGGCGACGGGCCGGCGATGACGCAGGCCAGGGCGATGAAGAGCGTCCCGGCGGCGCACAGCGCGTCGACGCGCAGCCGCGTCGCGGCCAGCCGCGGCCGCAGCAGCATGACGAGGCCGCTGAGGAACGCCGCGACGGCGAGGGCCGCCGAGCCGGCGACCGGCGTCTCGTCGTGGCGGTCGAGCGCCAGGGTGAGGAGGCCGAGCGCCGAGCCTCCGGAGAAGAGGAAGCCCAGCGCTCGTGCCGGGGCGGTGGTGCCGCGGGAGGCGCCTGCCACGCCGCGACCCTACCGCCGTCTGTCGCTACTGGTTGCCGCGCGTCGTGCCGTCGGGCCCGCCGGCCTCGCGCTCGGCCTCGGCACGGCCCGGGTGGCCCTTGGGGAGGTCGTGCGGGGAGATCTCGTCGTGCGCCTCGCGCGTGTCGCCGAGCGGGCGCTCCTCGTCGGGCGTCACCGGACCCAGCGGCTCCTTGCGACCCTCGTCGGACGGGCCGCCCTCGTGCGTGGGCTCGTCGGGCGGCGGGGCGTTCTCGCCGCCCACCTCGGTCTGGGAGCCCGACCCGTAGACCGGGTCCTCGCGCTCCATGTCCTCCTGCTGGTGCTCCGTCATGTGGGCCTCACACGTTCCCCTTCGTCGTCCCGTCCACACCACCGGCGAGGCGCTCGGCCTCGAGGCGCCCGGGGTGGTCGGGCGGCAGGTCGTGCGGGGAGATCTCGTCGTGGGCCTCCGGCGTGTCGCCGGCGGGCCGCTCGTCGTCGGGCGTGAACGGGCCCAGCGGCTCGTCCTTGCCCTCGTCGGCCGGGCCACCCTGGTGCGTGGGCTCGTCGGGCGGCGGGGCGTTCTCGCCGCCGACCTCGGTCTCGGTCTGCGACCCGTACACCGGGTCGTTGCGGGCGAAGTCCTCGGGCTTCTCGGCCATGGTCGGCCACTACCCCCCGCCAGGCGCCTTGACGCGCCCCGCCTCCGCGCTAGACTTGAGTCAGTCCCACTGAGATTTCTGCCCATGAGCCCTGATCGCTTCACCACCAAGACCGCCGAGGCGCTGCGCCGCGCCATCGACCTGGCACACGCGCGCCGCCACGCGCAGACCCAGCCCGAGCACCTCCTCGCCGCCCTGCTCGAGCAGGAGGACTCGCTCGTCCCGTCCGTCCTGCGCAAGGTCGGGGTGCCCGTGGCCACCCTGCGTGCCGACGTCGACGCCGCGCTCGACGCGCTGCCCACGCTCGCCGAGGTCCAGGAGCCCGCGACCGCCCCGGAGCTGCTCCAGGTCCTCCGCGCCGCCGAGCACGAGATGCGCCAGCTGCGCGACGAGTACGTCTCGGCCGAGCACCTCCTGCTGTCCCTCAGCGCCCACGGCTCGGGCGCCGGCGAGGCGCTGCGCGCCGCCGGCCTGACCAAGGAGCGCGTGCTCGAGGCCGTGCAGGCCGTGCGCGGGTCGCACCGGGTGACCGACCAGTCGCCCGAGGACAAGGTCCAGGCGCTCGCGCGCTTCGGCGTCGACCTGACCGAGCGCGCCGAGCTGGGCGAGCTCGACCCCGTCATCGGCCGCGACGACGAGATCCGCCGCGTCGTCCAGGTCCTCTCGCGCCGCACGAAGAACAACCCCGTGCTCATCGGCGAGCCCGGCGTCGGCAAGACGGCGATCGCCGAGGGCCTGGCCCAGCGCATCGTCGACGGCGACGTCCCCGAGTCGCTGCGCGACCGCCGCGTCGTCTCGCTGGACATCGGCGCGATGCTCGCCGGCTCGAAGTACCGCGGCGAGTTCGAGGAGCGCCTCAAGGCGGTCCTGCAGGAGGTCAAGGACGCCGGCGGCCAGGTCGTCCTGTTCATGGACGAGCTGCACACCATCGTCGGCGCGGGCGCCGCCGAGGGCGCGGTCGACGCCGCGAACCTCCTCAAGCCGATGCTGGCCCGCGGCGAGCTGCGCGCCGTCGGCGCCACGACGCTCGACGAGTACCGCAAGCACGTCGAGAAGGACGCCGCGCTGGAGCGCCGCTTCCAGCCCGTCATGGTCGACGAGCCCTCCGTCGAGGACGCCATCGCGATCCTCCGCGGCCTCAAGGACCGCTACGAGCAGCACCACAAGGTGCGCATCACCGACCCGGCGATCATCGCCGCGGCGACGCTGTCGCACCGCTACATCGCCGACCGCTTCCTGCCCGACAAGGCCATCGACCTCGTCGACGAGGCCGCGTCGCGCCTGCGCATCGAGATCGACTCGAAGCCCACGGAGATCGACGAGCTCGACCGCCGCGTCATGCAGCTCGAGATCGAGCTCACGTCGCTGGCCAAGGAGACCGACGACGCCTCCGTCGCCCGCCGCGCCGCCATCGAGCGCGAGGTCGCCGAGCTGCGCGAGGAGTCCGCGGCGATGACCGCGCGCTGGCAGGCCGAGAAGGAGGCCATCGAGGCGGTCGCGGCGCTCAAGGAGCGCCTCGAGCAGGCGCGCCACGAGGTCGACGTGGCCCAGCGCGAGGGCGACCTCCAGCGCGCGGCCGAGCTGCGCTACGGCGAGATCCCGCAGCTCGAGGCCGAGCTGCAGGCCGCGCAGGAGCGCACCGACGGCGATCGGGGCTTCCTCCAGGAGGAGGTCGGCGCCGAGGACGTCGCCGAGGTCGTCGCGCGGTGGACCGGCGTGCCGGTGGCACGGCTGCTCGAGGGTGAGGTCGAGAAGCTCGTCCACATGGAGGCGCGCCTGCACGAGCGCGTCGTGGGCCAGGACGAGGCGGTCGCGGCGGTGTCCAACGCCCTGCGCCGCTCGCGCTCGGGCCTCGCCGACCCCGACCGGCCGATCGGCTCGTTCCTCTTCCTGGGCCCGACGGGCGTGGGCAAGACCGAGCTGGCCCGCGCGCTGGCCGAGCTGATGTTCGACAAGTCCGACGCGATGGTCCGCATCGACATGTCGGAGTACATGGAGAAGCACGCCGTGGCCCGGCTCGTCGGGGCGCCCCCCGGCTACGTCGGCTACGACGAGGGCGGTCAGCTCACCGAGGCGGTGCGCCGGCGGCCCTACGCGGTCGTCCTGCTCGACGAGGTCGAGAAGGCCCACCCGGACGTGTTCAACCTCCTGCTCCAGGTCCTCGACGACGGCCGGCTCACCGACGGCCAGGGCCGCACGGTGGACTTCAAGAACGTCGTGCTGGTGATGACGTCCAACATCCCGGGGGGCCGGGTCGGCGCCGAGGCGCACTTCCGCCCGGAGTTCATCAACCGCCTCGACGACATCGTCGAGTTCCACCCGCTGGACCGCGAGCACCTCGGCTCGATCGTCGGCCTGCAGCTCGAGCGGGTCCTGGCCCGGGCGCGCGAGCGCGGGGTCGAGGTCGAGGTCACGCCCGCGGCGAGGGAGCTGCTGGGCGAGCTGGGCTACGACCCGACCTACGGCGCGCGGCCGCTCAAGCGCGTGATCCAGCGCCACCTGGTGGACCCGCTGGCGCTCGCGCTGCTCGACGGGCGCTTCCGCGAGGGCGACGCCGTGCGGGCCGACGCGCGCGACGGCGAGGTCGTCCTCGAGCCCGCGCAGGCGGCCGCCGCGGCTGCGGCCGCCTAGCCGATCGGGTAGAACGGCGCCATGCCCACGTACATCATGCTCACGACGCTGACGCCCGAGGGCGTGCAGACCGTGAAGAACAACCCTGCGCGCATCCGTGAGGTCAACCAGGAGATCGAGCAGCTCGGGGCGACCGTCAAGGCGCAGTGGTCGGTGCTGGGCCGCTACGACTTCGTGAACATCGTCGAGGCCCCCGACGAGGGCGTCATGGCCCGCGTCTCGCTGGAGCTGGGCAGCCGCGGGACGGGGCGCTACGAGACGCTGTCGGCGATCCCGATCGACGACTTCATCGCGTCGCTGTGACGTGGACGAACGCCGACGCGGTCTCCGGCACCTCTTGAGCGTCGGCGTGAGGACGGACGCGACGCGGTCTCCCCGCAGCGCATGAAGGTGCTGGTCGTGGGGGCGGGCGGCCGCGAGCACGCGATCGTCCGCGCCCTCAACCGCTCGCCGCAGGCCCCGGAGGTCCTCTGCGCGCCCGGCAACCCCGGGATCGCGCAGGACGCCCGCTGCCTCGACGTCCCCGCCGACGACGTCGACGGCCTCGTCAAGGCCGCCCTCGCGGAGACCGTCGACCTCGTCGTCGTCGGGCCCGAGGCGCCGCTCGTCCTCGGCCTGGTCGACGCGCTGCGCCTGCACGGGCTCGCCGCCTTCGGGCCGCGGCTCAACGTCGCGCAGCTCGAGGGCTCCAAGGCGTTCGCCAAGGCGGTGATGGAGGAGGCGGGCGTCCCGACGGCCGCCCACCGCGTCGTGCACTCGGTGGCCGACGGGCTCGACGCGATCGGCGGGCGCTACCCGACCGTCGTGAAGTTCGACGGCCTCGCCGCGGGCAAGGGCGTCGTCGTCGCCCCCGACGAGGCGACCGCGACGCAGGCGCTGCGCGAGATGCTGGAGGACCGGGCCTTCGGCGACGGCGACGTGCTCGTCGAGGAGTTCCTCGACGGCGAGGAGCTCTCGCTGTTCGCCCTGTGCGACGGCGAGCGCGCGGTCCCGCTCGTGCCCGCGCAGGACTACAAGCGCATCGGCGACGGCGACACCGGGCCGAACACCGGCGGCATGGGCGCCTACGCGCCGGTGCCGGGCGCGCCCGACCCGCACGCGCTGTGCGAGCAGGTCCACCAGCCCGTCGTCGACGCGCTCAAGCGTCGCGGCACCCCGTTCCACGGCGTGCTCTACGCGGGCTTGATGCTCACGGCCGACGGCGTCCAGGTCCTCGAGTTCAACGTCCGCTTCGGCGACCCCGAGACCCAGGCGGTCCTGCCGCTGCTGCGCTCGGACCTCCTCGACCTCCTGCTGCGCGCGACGCGCACCGGCGGGCTGCAGGGCGCGCAGGTCGACGTCGCCCCAGGGAGCGCCGTGACGCTCGTGCTGGCGTCGGCGGGCTACCCGCAGTCGTCCTCCAAGGGCGACGTCATCGACGGGCTCGACGCGGTCGGGGAGGGCGTCGAGGTCACCCACGCGGGCACCGCGGAGCGCGACGGCGCCATCGTCACCAACGGCGGGCGCGTGTTGAACGTGACGGCGATCGGGGAGGACCCGTTGCACGCGCGGGAGGCTGCCTATGCTGCCGCCGACCGCATCACCTTCGAGGGCCGGCAGCTGCGACGAGACATCGCGCTGCGGGCCGTGGAGCGCACCAGCACGTGACCGAGCAGCAGCAGACCGCCAGCACCGAGCCCGAGCTCGAGGCGCTGGGCAACGCCGAGACCGAGGCCCCGCTCGTCGGGATCATCATGGGCTCGCAGTCCGACATGGACACCATGAGCGGGGCCGCGAAGGTCCTCGAGGACGCGGGCGTCCTCTCGGAGACCCGCGTCATGTCCGCCCACCGCGACCCCGAGACCGTCGCCGACTACTGCAAGAACGCGCGGATGCGCGGGCTGCGGGTGATCATCGCGGGCGCCGGCCTCAGCGCCGCCCTGCCGGGCGTCTCTGCCGCCCACACCGACCTCCCGGTCATCGGCGTCCCGCTCTCCTCGCGCCTCAGCGCGGCGGGCGGGCTCGACGCGATCCTGTCGGTCGCGCAGATGCCGCCCGGCGTGCCGGTGGCCTGCGTGGGCCTGGACAACGCCAAGAACGCGGGGCACCTCGCCCTGCGCATCATCCGCTCGGGAGGCTGAGCCCCGTGCGCGGCGCCGTCCGTCTGGCCTGCATCACCGCCCTCGCGGTGGGCGCCACGGCGGCGCCCGCCGTCGCGGTCGAGCCCACGGCGGACACGCCGGTCACGGTCGGCGACACCACGGTGTCGCGCACCGAGCTCGAGCGCCGGGCCCAGGCGATCCTGCAGCCGCAGCTCGCCGACCTGCAGACGCAGGGCCCCGACGCGGTCGCCGACGCGATCGTCGAGGCGCGCGCGCAGGCGGTGGGCGAGATCGCGCCGGTCGCCTGGGTCGAGGAGGGCCTGCGCGACCGCGGCGTGCGCGTCGCCCCCGGCAGCCGCACGCTGCTGTCCCGGGTGGAGTCGCTGCGCCGCTCGCTGGCGCGCCGCATCGTGCCGCGGCTGGCCGTGGGCCCGCGGGCGCTGGCCCAGCGCTTCGACCGCTTCCGCGTGCGGTCGCGCGCGGCGACCGCCTGCCTCGCGCCGTGGCAGGCCGCGGCGGTCTGCCGTGGCGGCGGCACCCAGCAGCGCGCGCGGACGTGGATGGGCGCCATGGACCTCGTCGACGAGGGCAACGGGCGCTGGTCGGCCCGCGGCCGGCTCGGAGGCGCCTTCCGGCTGTCGGCGCGCAACGCCGCCCGGCTGCTGCGGGCCGAGCTGCGCCGGCGCGGGTGGTCGCGCCAGGCGCGCGCCGTGGACCTGCTCGGCGACCGCGAGGTCGTCGTCGTCACGGGCCGGCGCGACGCCGAGCGCGTGGCGTGGCTGGCCGAGCGGATCAGCCGCGAGCGCCGCGGCTGATCCACCCGGGCCAGCGGGCTAGTACGTCAGCCGGATGACGGTCCGGCGGTTGCGCTGCATGCCCTCGGCGGTGCTGTTCGTCGCCACCGGGCGCACCTCGCCGCGCGTGACCGCGGTGGCGCGCCGCCCGGTGCCGCGGTTGAGGAAGCGGCACACGGCCTGCGCGCGGGCGCGGCCGAGCGCGACGTTGTGCTCGCCGGTGCTGCGGCTGTCGGTGGAGCCGGTGCAGCGCAGCGCGCGCACGCCGCCCAGGCGGCCGCGCAGCCCGCGCAGGTAGCGCACCTCGCCGGCACGCAGCCGGGCCGAGTCGGTGTCGAAGAGCACCGGGCGGACCAGCGCGACGGTGTGGGCCACCACGCGGGCGTCACGGCGCGTCGCGACCTCGCCGGCCCCGGCGGTGGCGACCTTCGCGACGACCTGCAGGCGCGCGCCGCCGACCTGGCGGGTGAGCGCGCGACCCAGCGACGACAGCGTGGCGCGCACCCGGACCTTGCGGTGCACGACCGCCGCCGACACGGTGCGCACGCCGCGGCCGACCACGACGCGCCGGCCGGCGACGTCGGCGGTGACGGTCACGGTGCAGCGCACCATGCGGGCGCCGGTGACCCGGCAGACCGCGGGGACCTGGCGGTCCAGCGGACCGCGCGCGACCGTCAGGTCGGCCAGGGCGACGGACGCCTTGGGCCGGCGGGCCGGCTTCTTGGCGGTGGCGGGCGTGGCGGCCGGCGGCGTGGCGGTCGCGGGCGGCTCGGCCGTCGCGACGGTCTGCGGCTGGTAGGTCGCGGTGACCGACTGGCCGTAGACGTCGACGACGCGGAACGTGACGCCGCGCGGCGCGCCCCGGAAGCCGGGCGCGGGGACGAAGGTCACCACGGCGGTGTCCGGGTCCAGCGTGTAGGTGCCCTCACCGTCGACGGTGAGCTCGGTCACCTCGGTGTCGCCCTGGAGCAGGCGCACGTGGGAGCCGGCCGGGACCTCGAGCTTGGTCTGCTGGCGCTGGTCGACGCCGGCCGAGGTGGTCTTGTCCTCGGTCTTGGGCGCCGGGGGCAGGACGACCGTGGGCTTGTAGGTCGCGGTGCGCGCCTGGCCGTAGGCGTCGGTCACGCGGAAGGTGACGCCGCCCGCCTGGCCCTTGAAGCCCACGGCCGGGACGAAGTTCACCTGGCCCGTGGTGACGTCGAGCGCGTAGGTGCCCTCGCCGGGGACGGTGACGAGCGTCGACGGGCTCCCCTGCTGGTCGAGCAGCGTGAGGGTGGTCCCGGCCGGTGCGGTGAGCGTCTGGGTCTGGACGGCCGGCCCCACGCCCGTGGACGTCTTCGAGCTCACGGCGGGCGGCGCGGGCGGGTTGACCTTGGCGACGTACGTCGCGTCGCCGCTGCGGTTGAGCGCGTCGGTGACGCGGTAGGTCAGCGCCGGCGCGGTGGCCGCGTAGCCGGGGGCCGGAGTGAAGGTGATGGTGCCCGCGGCGACGTCGAGGTCGTAGCGCCCGACGTTCGCGACGGTGACGGTGGTGGTCGGGCCGCCGGGGCCGATGAGCGCGGCGCTGCCACCGGCGGGGACCGTGATCGTCACCTGCTGGACCGCGGGTGCCGTGTCCTCGGACGTCTTGTTCGCCGGAGCCGGGGCGGGCGGCAGCGGGGCCGCGACGGTGACCGTCAGGACGGCCGTGGCCGTGCCGTTGGGGGTGAGGACCTGGTAGGTCAGCTGGTCGCTGCCCACGTAGTTGGCCGCCGGCGTGTAGCGGACCTTGCCGGCGACGACCGAGGCCGTGCCGTGCGACGGCCCGGAGGCGATCGTCAGCACCCCGCCGGCGACGTCTGCGTCGTTGGCCAGGACGTCGACGTCCTTGGCCACGCCGCTCGTGGCGAGGTCGCTGTCGGCGGTGGCGACGGGCGCCGGGCCGTTGCCGAGCACCATGAGCGTGGTGGAGGCGGGGGTGTCGTCCTCAGGGTCCAGCGTGCCGTCGACCTGGCCGCCGGCGAGCGTGCCCACGGCCGTGAACTGCCCGGAGGTCCCGGGGGCGCCGGCGGTCGCGGTGACCTCGAAGGTCGACGAGCCGTTGGCCGGGACGGTGTGGGGGCCGGTGAGGTGCAGGCCCGCGGAGTCGGCGAACGGGTCGGGCAGCGGCGTGCCGTCGCGCTCGGCGGAGCCAGGCACGGGCGACCACCCGGTCGGCAGCTGCATCGTGAGCTCGTCGAGGTCGATCGGGCCGCCGCCGGTGTTCGTGACCGTCGCGGTCAGCGTCACCGGGTCGCCGCTGGTGTACGGGCCCTGGCCGACGGAGGCGACGGTCACCTGGGCGCTGCTGGTGACCTTCGGGATCGGCGGGATCGAGTTCGGGAAGGCGCCCGTGTGCTTGATCTGGCCGCCCGACGCGATGTAGGAGACGGGGACGACGGTCGTCGCGCCGCTGGTCGGGCCGACGACGCGGAAGGTGTAGGTCGTTGTGTACGTCGAGCTCAGGCTCGCGAGGCCCGACTGCGAGAGCCAGTCCATGCGCGGGCTCAGGCTGCCCGTCGGCAGCTGGTGCTTGACGTCGACGAGGCGGAAGGCGCTCGAGGGCCAGTCGCCGTCGACGGCGGGCGAGTAGCGGAACAGGCCCTGGCCGTCCGGGCCCGCGCCGATCTCGCCGGTCTCGCCGGCGATCTTGACCTCGAACGTGCCGCCGAGGCTCACGGTGGCGGGGGTGACGGTGACGCCGGTCACGCGGTTCGGGTTGGCGGCGATGACGTGGACGACGCGGTTGAAGGTCTTCGCCTCGCGGCACACCTCGACGCCGCCCGCTCCCGGGCGCCCGTCGTAGACGACGACGTCATGGCCCTGGGGCGTCGTGGTCGGCGTCAGGGCCTTGAGGTACGCGTAGGCCGGCGTCGTGGCGCCGGCGGTGAGGTCGTCGAGGGGACGCGGCGCGGTCGTGGCGGCGCCGCTCGCGGGCTTGACGACACCGCCCGTGAAGTTCTCGAGGCGGACCCACAGGTCGTCCGTGGTCCCGGCGCCGTCGTTCTTGATGGCGTAGCCGACGTACGAGCCGACGTAGTCCTCGCCTTCGTCCACGTAGAAGTCCGCGCTCTGCAGGGACGTCACGGAGAGGTCGGCGGTGCTGCAGGCGACTGAGGCGGCGCTGGCGGCCTGCGGGGCGGCGCAGGCGAGCGCCGTGAGGGCGGCGGCGAGCGTCGCGAAGCTGGGGAGGCGGCGGGGCATGGGTCCTCCGGTGGTCGGCAGTCACCGCGCGTTCTTGCGCAGGTGTCGCACCTCGCGTCCGACCATGGTCGTGACGACGTCCGCCGCGCGGCGTTTGAGGCGGCCGACCCGGCGGGGAGGTCGTCGCCATGGCCAGCGACGGCGTGGTGCGCGAGGTGCGATCGGCCGACGGCACCGCGCTCTCGGTGGAGGTGCTGGGCGAGGGCCCGCCGCTCCTCGCGGTCCACGGCGACGGGACGGCCCGGGAGGCGTGGGGCGGCGTCGCCCCGGCGCTGGCCGACCGCTTCGCGCTGCACCTCGTCGAGCGGCGCGCCGACGCCACGCTGGCCCGTGAGGTCGAGGACCTCGCGGCGGTCGCTCGGGACGCGGGGCCGCCCGTGCGGGTCGTCGCCCACGGCCACGGCGCGTTCGTCGTCCTGCAGCTGCTGCGCCGCGAGCCCGACCTCGTCGAGCGTGCGGTCCTGCTCGAGCCCACGCTCGAGACGCCGGAGCTGCGCGACCCCGAGCAGGGCATCGAGGAGCTCGGCGACGTCACCTCGATGGTGCAGGTGCTCGTGGGCGCGCACGCGCCGCAGGCCGTCAAGGACGCGGCGCACGTCACCGCCGCCGAGATGTCGACCGCCGAGATGCTCGAGCTCACGGGCCTCGGCGCACGGGCCTTCGAGACGGACCCCGACGCGTTCGCGGTCTACGTCCTCGACGCGCTCAGCTGAGACCCGGCTCTAGGGTCCAGCGCGTGATCGCGCGCTACACCCGCCCCGAGATCGGGGCGCTCTGGACCGACGAGGCGAAGATGGAGGCCTGGCGGCAGGTCGAGGTCGCCGCCTGCGAGGAGATGGAGGGCCCCACCCCCGAGGACCTCGAGGCGATCCGGGCCGCGACGTTCACGGTCGAGGCCGTCCAGGAGCGCGAGCGGATCACCGACCACGACGTCGCCGCCTTCGTCGACGTGCTCAGCGCGAGCGCCGGGCCGTCGGGGCGCTGGATCCACTTCGGCCTGACCTCGAGCGACGTCCTCGACACCGCCCTGGCGCTGCAGCTGCGCAAGGCGGGCGAGCTCGTCGTCGCGGGGGCGCGCGAGTTCCGCGACGCGCTGGTCGAGCAGGCGCGCGCGCACGTCGACACCGTCTGCACCGGGCGCACGCACGGCATCCACGCCGAGCCGACGACGTTCGGCATGAAGCTCGCGGGCTTCGCGTTCGAGGCCGATCGCAACCTGCGCCGCCTGGAGCGCGCGGTGGAGCAGGTGGCGGTGGGGGCGATCAGCGGCGCGGTCGGCACCTACGCGGCGACGTCGCCGGACTTCGAGGCCCGCGTCCTGGCCCGGCTGGGCCTCGCGCGCGAGGACGTCTCGACGCAGGTCGTCCCGCGCGACCGCCACGCCGAGCTCCTCCAGGCCATCGCGCTGGCGGGCGCCGGGCTCGAGCGCTTCGCCACCGAGGTCCGCCACCTGCAGCGCACGGAGGTCCGCGAGGTCGAGGAGCCGTTCCGCTCGGGCCAGCAGAAGGGCTCGAGCGCGATGCCCCACAAGCGCAACCCGATCACGACCGAGCGCATCACCGGCCTGGCCCGCGTCCTGCGCGGCTACAGCCAGGCGGCCGTCGAGGACGTGGCGCTGTGGCACGAGCGCGACATCTCGCACTCGGGCGCCGAGCGGGTGATCCTGCCGGACGCGACGATCGCCCTGGACTACATGCACGGCCTCGGCACCCGCGTCGCGCGCGGCATGGTCGTCCACGCCGACCGCATGCGCGAGAACCTCGACCTCACCTACGGCGCGCTGTTCTCCCAGCGCCTCCTGCTCGCCCTCATCTCGAGCCCCACCCGCCCCATGGTCCGCGACGACGCCTACCGCATCGCCCAGGAGCTCACCCAGACCGCCTGGGACACCCGCACCCCGCTGCGCCAGCTCCTCGAGCCCCGCGCCGACGAGCTGGGCCTCGACCTCGACGAGATCTTCGACCTCGGCCACTACACCCGCTACGCCGCCGAGGTCGTCGGCCGCCTCGACGCGCTCACCTAGGTCCATGCGCGCGCATGCAAGGTGCCTGGCACCTTGCACCACCGGGTGCAAAGCACCTGGCCCTTCCACCGCGGAATGTGCCTGGCACTTTCCACCGCGGGCGTCGTTGTGAGGGCATGCCCCGCACGACCCTCCTCGCCGCACCCCTCGCCCTCCTGGCTCTCGCGCCGGCCGCCCAGGCCGCCCCGCCGTGGCAGCCCGCCGGCGCGCTCGGTGCCGCCCCGTCGCTGCTGTCCGTCGACGCGAGCTTCGGGACCGGCGGCCCCGGCGTCCTGTTCGGCTCGCGCGACGACCGCGAGTCCTTCACCCGCTCGGTGCTCCTGCGCCAGGGCGTCCTGGCGCCGCTGGGCGCCGACGGCGCCGTCGGGCCCCAGCGCGTCGTCGCCTCGGTCGACGCGCCGCCGGTCCGCTACGCCGGCAGCCGCGTCGTGGTCGCGCGCACGCAGGTCGTCTCCGCGCGCACCCCGAGCGTCCCGCGCACGAAGGTCGGCTGGTCGCTGGGGTCCGTCTCGGCCTCCGGCGTGACCGTCGGCACGCCGCGCTGGCTGCACACGGGCGGGCTCTCCGCCCCGCCGGTCCTCACCGCCAACGCCCGCGGCGACGCGCTCCTCGCCTGGGTGGAGACCGCGCCCGGCGCCGGGACCGAGCGCCTGTGGCTGGCCCTCAAGCGCGCCGGCGGCGGCCTCGGCCGCGCCCGCGTCGTGCGGAGCGCCGGCGGCATCACCGGCCTCGCGGTCGACGTCGCGCCCAACGGACGCTTCGCCATCGCCTACCAGCGCACGGTCACCGGCAGCCCGAGCCGCGGCACCACCCGCAACGTCGAGGTCCGGCGGGGCACGGTCCGCGGCGGGCTGCGCGCCGGCGTCGACACCGTCGGCGGCTCGATCGGCATGGCGCACGCCGACGTCGCCGTCGCGTCCACCGGCCGGACCACCGTCGTCTACGCCACCCAGGACCTGGGCGAGGAGGCCAACGAGCGCCAGCGCGTGCTGAGCGCGGTCCTGCCCCAGAGCGCCACGGGCTTCGCCGAGGCCAAGGAGCTCGACCGCACCGCGCGCGCCGCCCGGCCGGCCGAGGAGGTGCGCGTCGAGGCCGACGAGACCGGCGCCGCCACCGCCGCCTGGACCAGCCAGGACAGCCAGGGCCGCAACGTCGTGCGCGTCGCCACGCAGGACACGCGCGCCGCGTTCGGCGAGCCGGCCACCGTCGCCGCCGGCGACCTGCGCGACCTCGCCGTCGCCCCCGACGGCCGCGCCGCCCTCGTCTGGTCCGGCCACACCGGCGAGGGCCAGGACGCGGGCGTCCTCGCCGCGCTGCGGCCGGTCGCCGGCGCCGGCTTCCTGCCGGCCGAGGAGGTCCTCGGCGACGCGCTCACGTGGTACCCGAGCGCCTTCGCCGCGCTGCCAACGGCGACGACGTGGCTCGTGGGCGCGACCCGGGCCGCCCAGGACGGGGCGGAGGACGCGGTGGTCGCGGCCCGGCGCTGACGCCCACCACCTTGACACGGTGTCCATGGGGGGAAGAGGCTCGCCTCCCATGGACGCCAGCAAGGTCTTCGACTACGTCATCGTCGGCGCGGGCTCCGCCGGCTGCGTGCTCGCCAACCGCCTGTCCGAGGACCCGTCGTGCCGTGTGCTGCTCCTCGAGGCCGGCGGGCCGGACACCAACGACTTCATCCACATCCCTGCCGGGATGGCGGCGCTCTTCCGCACGAAGGACGACTGGGACCTGGGCACCGCGTACGAGCCCGAGCTCAACAGCCGCCGCGTCTACCTCCCGCGCGGCAAGGTCCTCGGCGGCTCGTCGTCGATCAACGCGATGATCTACATCCGCGGCGCGCGCTCGGACTGGGACGGCTGGGCCGCGCAGGGCTGCGAGGGCTGGTCCTACGACGAGGTGCTGCCCTACTTCCTGCGCGCGGAGGACCACGCGCGCGGCGCCAGCGACGTCCACGGCGCCGGCGGCCCGCTGACGGTCTCCGAGCCCGTGGAGCGCGGCGAGCTCTCCCAGCGCTTCCTCGACGCGTGCGCCGCCGCCGGGATGCCGGCCAACGACGACTTCAACGGCGGCACGCAGGACGGCGTCGGCTGGTACCAGACCACGATCCGCGACGGCAAGCGCTGCTCGACCGCGGTCGCCTACCTGCACCCGGTCATGGACCGCCCCAACCTCGTCGTGGAGACGTGGGTCCACGCGGCGAAGGTCCTGTTCGACGGGACCCGCGCGGTCGGCGTCGCCGGCCTGCGCCTCGGCGAGGAGCTCGTCTTCCACGCCGAGCGCGAGGTCCTCGTCGCCTGCGGCGCCTACCTCTCCCCGCAGCTGCTGACGCTCTCGGGCCTCGGGCGCCCCGACGAGCTCGAGCAGCTCCAGGTCCCGCTCGTCGCGGAGTCCCCGGGCATGGGCCTCGGCCTCGTCGACCACCCGACGGCGGGCGTGACCTTCACCATCGACCGCGAGATCTCGCTGAAGGACGCGCTCACCGACGAGGCGCTGGCGGCGTGGATGGGCGGCACCGGCGTGCTCACGACGAACCCGGCGCCGGCCGGCGGCTTCGTGCGCACGAAGGAGGGCCTCGGCGACCCCGACGTCCAGCTGCACTTCGTCCCCGCGATCTTCGAGCAGGAGGGCCTGATGCCGCCGCCCGAGCACGGCTTCACGCTCAGCGCCTGCGTGCTCAAGCCACGCAGCCGCGGCTACGTGGCCGTCACCTCGCCCGACCCGACCGCCAAGCCGGCCATCTGCCACAACTACCTCGCCGACCCCGAGGACCTCGCGGCGCAGGTGGCGGGCGTGCAGCTCGCGCTGGACGTCGTCGCCCAGGGCCCGCTGGCCGAGCTCTCGCCCCAGCCGCACCTCGCGCCGGCCAGCCGCGACCACGCGGACGTCGAGGCCCACGTCCGCCAGACGCTGCAGACGATCTACCACCCGGTCGGCACCTGCCGGATGGGCAGCGACCCGACGGCGGTCGTCGACGCGCAGCTGCGCGTGCGCGGGGTGGAGGGCCTGCGGGTCGTCGACGCGTCGGTGCTCCCGGACACCCCCCGCGGCAACACGAACGCGCCCGTCATCGCGCTGGCCGAGCGCGCGGCCGACCTCATCCGCGGCGCGGGCGCCGCGCAGCCCGCGCAGGTCGCCGCGGCGGCGCCCGCCGCGCTGGCGGGCTAGCCGCAGGCGGCCGGACGTCCCCGGCGCGTGACCTCCGCGCGCCGGGGACGTTCACACGGTCGATGCACCCCGCGAAGCTCCTCTCCCTCGCGGCCGCCGGCGCCGCCCTGCTGGGCCTCCCGGCCGCCGCCCACGCCGCGCCGCCGTGGTCGCCCTCCGCGTCCGCGAACTCCGTCGGCAACCAGGTCAACGACCCCGTCCTGCGCTTCGGCACCGGCGAGACCGGCATCGCGACGTGGGACTCGTCGTTCACCGCCGGCGACGCGGTCGACGTCTTCTCCGTCCGCGCCGGCCAGGCGCCCCAGGGTGTGCGCGCCGTGCGCTCGATCGCCGTCGGCCCGCTGCCCTACGGCACCTTCCGCACGCTGACGATCCGCCGCAGCGCGCTCGGCCGCGACGTCACGCGCCTCGGCTTCTCCTTCGGCGACACCACCGGCAAGCTCGGGGACGCCCGCCGCCTCGACGACGTCCGCGGCCTCGTCGACGTCGACGCCGCCGTCGCGCCCAACGGCCACGCCGCGGTCGCCTACGTCGAGCGCCACGGCGACGGCACCCGGACGCTGCTCAGCGTCCGCCGCCCGTCGTCCACCCGCTTCTCCACGCCGCGCGTCATCCGGGGCAGCGGCCTCATGCGCTCCGTCGCGGTCGCCGTGGGCGCGAGCGGCCGCGTGGTCGTCGCCTACAACCGCAACGCGCGCGGCAGCCGCCGCGTCGAGGGTCGCCTCGCCGGGACCGGCGACACCGTGCGCGGCCTGCAGGACCTCGGGCCGTCGCTCGGCTCGTCCGACGTCCAGGCGGTCGTCGGCGGTGGCCGCGTCACCGTCGCCTGGGCGACGCGCGACGTCGGCATCGAGCAGAACCAGCCGACGCAGGTCCACGCGGCGGTCGTGCCGGCGGGCGGCCAGGCCTTCCGCGACCCGCAGGAGCTCGACCGCGGTCCCGCGGGCATCGAGCAGGCCGTCGGCCCGCTGTCGCTCGGCGCCGACGCCCGTGGGCGGGCCGTCGTCTCCTACACCCTCAACGGCCCGTTCGCCGGCAACGACGCCCGCACCGCCGTCCGGGCCGCCGTCCAGGGCGCCGACGGGCGCTTCGCCGCGCCGCAGACCCTCACCGAGGACGGCATCGGCGGCCGGCTGGCCGTCCGCGCCGACGGCGCCGCCGTCGTGCCGTTCGTCGAGGGCGCCCGCTTCGGCGCCGCCACCTCGCCGCTGCGCGCGGCCGTCCTGGCCCCGGGCCAGGCGCAGTTCTCGGGCGTCGAGGAGGTCGCCGCGGACGCCGCGGACCAGGTCCCCGCGGCGGCCTTCGAGCCCGGCGCGGCGGGCGTGCCGGACGTCCTCTACGTCGCGCGCGACCAGGCCGGCGCGCTGAGCATCCGCTTCAGCCGCCGGGGCTGACCGCGCGGACACCCTCCGCAGGCGGACGCGGCGGCCGGATGCGCCGCCGCGTTCGCTAGCTTGGAGGTGTGTCTGCCGCCACTCTGGACCTGCCGCTCCTCGCCCGCGGCAAGGTCCGCGAGATGTACGACCTGGGCGACCGGATCCTCATGGTCGCCTCCGACCGGATCTCGACCTACGACGTCGTGCACCCGAACACGATCCCGGACAAGGGCAAGGTCCTGACCGGGATCTCCGCGTTCTGGTTCGCCAAGACCGGCCACATCGTCGCCAACCACCACCTGTCGGCCACCGACGGGGTGCCCGACGAGGTCCGTGGCCGCGCGCTGGCGGTCAAGAAGCTCAAGATGCTCCCGGTCGAGTGCATCGTCCGCGGGCACATCACCGGCAGCGGCTGGAAGGACTACCAGGCGACCGGCAAGGTCTCGGGCATCGAGCTCCCGCCCGGCCTGCGTGAGAGCGAGAAGCTGCCGACCCCGATCTTCACGCCCTCCACGAAGGCGGAGGAGGGCCACGACGAGACCGTCGACTTCGACGCGGCCGCCGAGATCGTGGGCGACCGCGAGCTCATGGAGCGCCTGCGCGACGTCTCCATCGCGCTGTACCGCTTCGCCGCCGACCACGCGGCCGAGCGCGGCGTGATCCTCGCCGACACGAAGTTCGAGTTCGGCCTGGACGCCGACGGCCAGCTCACCCTCGGCGACGAGGTCCTGACGCCCGACTCGTCGCGCTACTGGCCGGCCGAGGGCTTCGAGACCGGCCGCGGCCAGCCGTCGTTCGACAAGCAGTACGTGCGCGACTGGGCCTCGTCGACGGGCTGGGACAAGACCCCGCCGGCGCCGGAGATCCCCGCCGACATCGTCGACGGCACCCGGGCGCGCTACGTCGAGGCCTACGAGCTCGTCACGGGCGAGTCCTTCGACGCGTGGCTGAGCAGGACCGCGCCGTGAGGGCTCGCGTCCTGATCCGGCCCAAGGCCGGCATCCTGGACCCGCAGGGCAAGGCCGTCGAGCGGGCGCTGCCCGCCCTGGGCTTCAGCGGCGTCTCCAACGTCCACGTCGGCCGGCTGGTCGAGCTCGACTGCGAGGACCCCTCGCAGCTGGACCGCCTGTGCCGCGAGCTGCTGGCCAACCCGCTCGTCGAGGACTACGAGGTCCTGGCCTGATGCGGATCGGCGTCATCACGTTCCCGGGGACCTGCGACGACGTCGACGCCCGCATGGCGGTCGACAAGGTCGCCGAGTCCGTCGCGCTCTGGCACGCCGACCCGGACCTCCACGGCGTCGACGGCGTCGTCGTCCCCGGCGGCTTCTCCTACGGCGACTACCTGCGCGCCGGCGCCATCGCCCGCTTCGCGCCCGTCATGGAGTCGGTCGTCGCCGCCGCGCGCGAGGGCCTGCCGGTGCTCGGCATCTGCAACGGCTTCCAGGTGCTGTGCGAGGCCGGTCTGCTGCCGGGCGCGCTGCTGCCCAACACGTCGCTGCGCTTCATCTGCCGCCAGGTCGAGCTCCAGGTGCAGCGCACGGACACGCCCTTCACCTCGCAGTGCCAGGTGGGCGACCGGCTGTCGATCCCGTCCAAGCACATGAGCGGGCGCTTCACCGGCGAGGTCCCGGAGGACCAGGTCGTCCTGCGCTACGTCGACGGCCACAACCCCAACGGCTCGCAGGACGACGTGGCCGGGGTGTGCAACGAGCAGCGCAACGTCCTGGGCCTCATGCCCCACCCCGAGCACGCGGTCGACCTGCTGACCGGCGGCTCCGAGGACGGGCTCAAGCTCTTCGCGGGCATGGCGGCGGCCGTCGCGCCCGCCGCGGCGGCGTGAGCGGCGCGCAGGGCACGCTGCCCACCGTCGAGGACGCGGTCGCCCTCGGGCTCACGCGCGACGAGTACGCGCAGGTCTGCGCGCAGCTCGGGCGCGAGCCCAACCAGGTCGAGCTGGCGATGTTCTCGCTGCTGTGGAGCGAGCACTGCGCCTACAAGCACTCCAAGAAGCTCCTGCGCACGCTGCCCACCGAGGGACCGCGCGTCGTCATGGGCCCGGGGGAGAACGCGGGCGCCGTCGACGTCGGCGACGGCTGGACCGTCGCCTTCAAGGTCGAGTCCCACAACCACCCCAGCGCGGTCGAGCCCTTCCAGGGCGCCGCGACGGGCGTCGGCGGGATCCTGCGCGACATCTTCGCCCTCGGCGCCCGGCCGATCGCGGTGCTCGACGCGCTGCGCTTCGGCGAGCCCGACTCGCCGCGGTCCCGCTACCTGCTCGACCGCGCCGTCGCCGGCATCGGCCACTACGGCAACTCGATCGGCGTCCCGACGGTCGGCGGCGAGGTCTACTTCGAGGGGCCGTACGAGACGAACTGCCTCGTCAACGCCATGGCGATCGGCCTGGCCCAGCGCGACCGGATGACGCGCAGCGCGTCGACCGGCGTGGGCAACGTCGTCGTGCTCTTCGGCGCGTCGACCGGCCGCGACGGCATCGGCGGCGCGTCGGTGCTGGCCTCCGCCGAGCTCGGCGAGGACGACGCCGACAAGCGCCCGACCGTCCAGGTCGGCGACCCGTTCGAGGAGAAGAAGCTGCTCGAGTGCTCGCTCGAGCTGCTCGAGCGCGGCCTGCTCGTCGCGCTGCAGGACCTCGGCGCCGCCGGCCTCACGTCGTCGGCCTCCGAGATGGCCTCCAAGGGCGAGACCGGGATGGACATCCACGTCGACCGCGTGCCGCTGCGCGAGGCCGACATGGAGCCCTTCGAGGTCATGGTCTCCGAGTCCCAGGAGCGGATGCTCTGCGTCTGCACGCCCGACCGCGTGGACGAGGTCCTCGAGGTCACCGCGAAGTGGGAGGTCCACGGCGTGGCGGTCGGTGAGGTCACCGACACCGGCCGGATGCGCGTGCTGCGCGACGGCGAGGTCGTGGGCGACATGCCGGTCCGCGCACTCGTCGACGACTGCCCGCTCTACGACCTGGCGCCCGAGCGGCCGTCGGCCCCGATCTACCCCGCGCCCGACCGGGTGCTCGCCGACGACGCGGGCGTCCGCGAGACGCTCCTCGCGCTGCTGCGCTCACCCAACCTGGCCTCCCGGCGTCCCCTCTTCGAGCAGTACGACTGGCTCGTGCAGTCGCGCACCGCGCGCCGGCCCGAGGACAGCGACGCCGCGGTGCTCGTGCTGCCCAACGGCCGGGCCATCGCCGCGTCGATCGACTGCAACGCGCGCAAGGTCGCGGCCGACCCGTACACGGGCACGGTCTGGGCGGCGCTCGAGTGCGCGGCCAACCTCGCCTGCGTCGGCGCCGAGCCGCTCGGCACGACGAACAACCTGAACTTCGGCAACCCCGAGAAGCCGCACATCGCGTGGCAGCTCACCGAGGCGGTGCGCGGGCTGGGCGACGCCTGCCGCGCGCTCGAGGCGCCGATCGTCGGTGGCAACGTCTCGCTCTACAACGAGGGCACCGACGGTCCGATCTACCCGACGCCCGTCGTCGGCATGGTCGGCGAGCTGCCCGACGCCGAGCGGGCCGGGCGCGCCGGCTTCGCACGCGACGGCGACGCCTGGGGCCTGGCGGGCTGGAACCGCACGCCGTCGCTGGCGGCCAGCGAGCTCGCCAAGCTGCGCGGCCAGGCGCTGCCCGACGGGCTGCCGGAGGTCGACATCGCCCACTGCGTGGACGTGCTCGCCGCGATCCGCGAGGCGGTGCGCGCCGGCGAGCTGACCTCGTGCCACGACGTCGCCGAGGGCGGCTTCCTCGTCGCCGTCGCCGAGGCCTGCCTCCAGGGCGGCCGCGGCGCCAGGCTCGACGCGGCATGGACCGCGCCGTCCGACGAGCTGCTCTTCGGCGAGGACCCGTGCGGCTTCATCGTCTCGGGCCCGCGTGCGGCGCTCGAGCGCCTGGCGCAGCGGATCCCGCTCGACGTGTTCGGGACGGTGGGCGGCGACGAGCTCGCGCTGAGCGGCGAGGTCCGCTGGTCGCTGGAGGAGCTGCGCGAGGCGTGGGGCGCCCTGGCCCCGCTCTTCCCGTAGTCCGGGCGGCCGTTCGCGCCCGAAGTGCCGCCGGGCACGGTGCTACCTTCCTGACTGCCGCCGCTCTGCTGCTCCGCCCGCCACCCGCAGCGGCCTCACCTTGATCGAGCTCCCCGTCCTGGACGACCGTGAGGGCCCGCGCGACGAGTGCGGCGTCTTCGGGATCTACGCGCCTGAGCAGGAGGTCTCGCGCTTCGCGTACTTCGCGCTCTACGCCCTGCAGCACCGCGGTCAGGAGTCGGCGGGCATCGCCGCCGCCGACCGCGACGGCTACATCATCACCCAGCGCGCGCTGGGCCTGGTGAACCAGGTGTTCAAGGAGCACGACCTCCGGGCGCTCGGCGGCGACCTCGCCATCGGCCACGTCCGCTACTCCACGACGGGCTCCAACGAGTGGGAGAACTCCCAGCCCGTGCACCGCAGCGCCGGCACGGGCGGCAACCGGCGCGAGCTCGCGCTGGCCCACAACGGCAACCTCATCAACGCGGTCGAGCTCCACGCCGAGCTGCGCGAGCAGGGCGTGACGTTCTCCTCGACGTCGGACTCGGAGATCATCGCCGCGCTGCTGGCCTCCCACCCCGCGGAGTCCATCGAGGACGCCGTCGCCGACGCGATCCCGCGCCTCAAGGGCGCGTTCTCGACCGTCGTGATGACGAAGGACCGCGTCGTGGCCTTCCGCGACCCGGCGGGCGTGCGGCCGCTGGTCATCGGCCGCATCGGCGACCGCTACTGCGTGGCCTCGGAGTCCTGCGCGTTCGACATCATCGGCGCCGAGTACGTCCGCGACGTGCAGCCGGGCGAGCTCGTCTCGCTCTCGGAGGACGGCCTGGAGTCGCGCATCGTCGTCGACGGCCAGCGCTCGGCCTTCTGCGTCTTCGAGTACATCTACTTCGCGCGCCCCGACACGCGGATGAACGGCGACGTGCTCCAGGCGGCGCGCGGCCGGATGGGCGAGATCCTCGCCCGCGAGGCGCCCGCGCCCAACGCCGACCTCGTGATCCCGGTGCCCGACTCGGGCGCGCCCGCGGCCCGCGGCTTCGCCCGTGCCGCAGGCCTCGTCGCCGACGACGGCCTCATCAAGAACCGCTACGTGGCCCGGACGTTCATCCAGCCCGGCCAGGAGCTGCGCAAGCACGGCCTGCGGATGAAGTTCAACCCGCTGCCGGAGATCGTCGGCGGCAAGCGCCTCGTCGTGGTCGACGACTCGATCGTCCGCGGCAACACGACGCGCCAGATCGTCCAGATGCTCCGCGACGCGGGCGCCCTCGAGGTCCACATGCGGATCTCGGCCCCGCCGACGCGCCACCCGTGCCACTACGGCGTGGACATGTCCACGCGCGAGGAGATGGTCGCCCACGAGCGCACCGTCGACGAGGTCGCGCGCGAGCTCGGGTGCGACTCGCTGGCCTACCTCTCGCTCGAGGGCGTCTACGAGGCCGTCCGCGGCCAGCGCGCCGACCACTGCGACGCGTGCTTCTCGGGCGAGTACCCGCTGGCCGGGACCGACACGGCCCAGCACAAGGACGCGTTCGAGCGCGCCCTGCCGCTCGCCGTCTAGCCGGCCGGCGACAGCGCACGCACCGCGTCGGCCGCCGGCACGACGTCGGTGATCCGCGCGACGGTCTGGCCGGCGTAGAGCGGGCCGGCGTCGAGCAGCCCGCCGGGGTCGCCCTCGCAGGCGGCGGCGGGGCCGAGCAGCGGCATCCACGGCCGCTGGGTGCGCGCGACGCGGACCATCGTGGGGATGGAGACCTTCGACAGCGGCGCCGCGGTGGCGCGGTGCAGCGCGCGCAGCGGCCCGGGTCCGCGCTCGTCCTCGCGCAGCCAGCGCTCGGTCGCGCGGTTGGGCAGGACGCGGTGGGGCGCGGGCCACCCGGCGCCGAAGAGCATCGTCAGCAGCGTCTCGCTGCCGGCGGTCGCGCGGGCCTTGTAGCCCGGGTGGGCGTGGCTCTCCTCGGTGAGCAGGAAGCGGGTGCCCGCGACGGCCGCGTCGGCCCCGGCGTCGAGCGCGCGCTGGACGTCGGTGCGGTCGGCGACGCCGCCGGCCAGCCAGAGCGGCGTGCCATCGCCCACCGCGGCGCGGACCTGCGCCAGCAGCTCGAAGGCCGGCGTCGTTCCGCGCACGTGGCCGCCCGCCTCGACGCCCTGGACGACGACGCCGTCGGCGCCCGCCGCCACCGCCTTGCGCGCCTCGTCCACGGAGCCGGCCTGGTGGAGCCAGACCCGGTCGGTGGGGCGCTGGGGCGCGCCCCAGAAGGTGACGACGACGTCGGCGCCGGCGACCGCGTCGCGGTGGGTGCGCCGCGCGAACGGCAGCAGGAGGTTGGCCGCGACCGGCCGGCCGTCGGCCCGCTCGCGCGCGGCCGCGACCTCGGCGCGCAGCTCGTCGGGCCCGAGGATCCCGACGGTCCCCAGGCCGCCGGCGGCACTCACCGCGCCGGCCAGCCGCCCGCGCGACAGCCCGCCGCCCATCCCGGCCTGGACGACCGGGTGCTCGAGGCCCAGGCGCTCGCGCAGCGACATCGCGTCGAGCCTACCCCGCGTCCTGCGCGCCTTTGCAGCGACTTCGTGACGGGGCGCGGGCGCCGCCGGGGCGAGCGCTACCTTCGGGCGCCCGTGACGGACGACCGTCTGCACCAGGCGCTCCACGAGCACTTCGGCTTCTCGGCCTTCCGCCCCGGCCAGGAGGCGGCGGTCCGCGCCGCCGCGGAGGGGCGCGACGTCCTGGTCGTCATGCCCACCGGCGCGGGCAAGTCGCTCTGCTACCAGCTGCCGGCGCTCGTGCGCGACGACCTCACCGTCGTGGTGTCGCCGCTGGTGTCGCTCATGCAGGACCAGGTCGCGGCGCTCGAGCGCATCGCGCCGGGCCGGGCGGCGCTCGTCAACGCCCAGCAGGACGCGGCCGACAACCGCCTGGTCATGGCCCGCGCGGCGGCGGGCACCCTGCGCCTGCTCTACGTCGCGCCCGAGCGCTTCTCCTCGCCGGGCTTCCTCGAGGCGCTCTCCGAGGTCCCGATCGGCCTGTTCGTGGTCGACGAGGCGCACTGCGTCTCGCAGTGGGGGCACGACTTCCGGCCCGACTACTTCCGCCTGGGCGACGCCGCGCGCTGGCTCGGGGCCAAGGCCATCGTCGCGTCGACCGCGACCTCCACGCCGGAGGTGGCCCAGGACATCGAGGCGCGCCTGGGCCTGCGCGACCCCGCCCGGGTGACGACCGGCTTCGACCGGCCCGGGCTCTCGTTCGGCGTCGTGCCGTGCGGGACGGCGATCGACAAGGAGCGGCGGATCGCCGACACGCTGCGCGACCCCGCCGCCCGGCCGGCCATCGTCTACGCGGGCACGCGCGCGCAGACCGAGGAGCTCGCCGGCGTCCTGGCCGACGAGCTCGGGGTGGAGGTGCTCGCCTACCACGCCGGTCTGCACCGCGAGGCGCGCGCCGAGGGCCAGCGGCGGTTCATGGACGGCGAGGTCGACGTCGTCGTCGCGACCAACGCGTTCGGCATGGGCATCGACAAGGCCGACGTGCGGACCGTCTGCCACGCGACGGTCCCGCCGTCGGTCGAGGCCTACTACCAGGAGGCCGGGCGTGCCGGGCGCGACGGGCAGCCGGCCAGGGCGCTGCTCTTCGCCGAGCCCCGCGACAAGGGCCTGCACGTCTTCTTCATCCAGCGCGCCGAGGTCGCCGACGAGCTGCTCGAGTCGCTGGCCCAGCGGATCCTGCGCGCCGCGGTCGCGCCCGCGGGGGGCGACGGGCCGCCGCGCTACGACCTGCACGCCGCCGACCTCGACGACGAGCCCGAGCGCGTGCGCGCGGTCGTCGGGCACCTCGCGCGCGCGGGCGTGCTCCAGCCCGCGCCCTCGCCGGTCGACCGGCTGCGCGGCCGCGTCGTCGGCGCGTGGGACCCGCGCACGCGCGGGGCGGCCAGGGCCTCGGCGGCCGAGGGCAACCGCGCCCGCTGGCGCCAGTACCGCGCGGTGTGGGCCTTCGCCGAGGGCGAGGGCTGCCGGCGCGCGGCGATCCTGCGCCACTTCGGCGACCCCGCCGCGCCGGCGCCCGACGACGGCGTGGCCTGCTGCGACGTCTGCGAGCCGTCGCTGGCGCCCGGGCCGTCGCAGGCGCCGCTGCGCACCGACGGCGCGCCCGTGGGGGACCTCGACGAGGCGATCCTCTCCGTCGTCGCGACGGCGCGCCCGTCCATCGGCCGCTCGAAGGTCGCCGACGTCCTGCGCGGCTCGCGGGCCAAGGCCGTGCTGCGCAACTCGTGGGACGGGCTGCCCGAGCACGGCGCCTTCGCCCACCTGCCGACGAAGGTCCTGCTGGGCAAGGTCGACGAGCTGCTCGCCGACGGCCGGCTCGTCTCGTCGGGCGGCCCGTACCCGGTCCTCTCGGCGGGCCGCGACGCACGCCAGGGCTCGCTCGCCGCGTGATGGCGCAGCTGCCGCGCATCGGCGTCCTCGCCTCGGGCGAGGGCACGAACCTCCAGACCCTGCTCGACACGCTCCACGGCCGCGAGGTCGACGTCGTCGGCGTGGCGTCGGACAAGCCGCAGGCGCGGGCGCTGGAGCGTGCGGCCGCCGCCGGCGTCCAGACGGCGGTCTTCGAGCGCGGCGCCTTCGCCGACCGCGCCTCGCGCGACCTGGCCATCGCGCAGTGGCTCGAGGACCAGGGCGTGCAGGTCGTCGTCCTCGCCGGCTACATGGCGATCCTCGACGTCGCGTTCATCGACCGCTTCCGCGACCGGATCGTCAACGTCCACCCGTCGCTGCTGCCCGCCTTCCCGGGCGTGCGGGCCATCGAGCAGGCCGTCGACCACGGCGTGCACGTCTTCGGCGTCACGGTCCACCTCGTCGACGAGGGCGTCGACACCGGCCCGATCCTGCTGCAGCGCGCGGTCGAGCTGCCTGGGGAGACCGACCCCGCGCGCGTCCACGCGGCGCTGCGCCCGCTCGAGCACGAGCTGCTGCCGCGCGCCGTGCGGGCGCTGGCGGCGGGGACGGTGCGGCGCGACCCGGCCAACCCGCGCCGGACGGTCCTGGGCGACTAGGCCGCCTCGCGGCGGGGCGCCGGCTGGCTGGCCAGCGCGTCCATGCCGCCGCGCAGGAAGACCAGCGCCTCGTCGAGGAGGGCGCCCGCGTCCTTGGTCGACAGCGCCTCGGGCTCGCGGTCCTCGTACCAGCGCTCGAGCGACTCCATCGCCGCGACGGCAGCGGCGCCGACCATCTGGGGGCGCAGGCCGTCCTCGGGCTCGCCGAGGTCCACGGCCAGGCAGCGGGTCAGCAGCGTCTGGAACTGCCCGAGCTTCGAGCGCTTGTGGTCCTGCAGGGCGGGCGTGGCGCGGACGAGCTCGTGGCGGCGGCGCTCGAGGTCGTCGGCGTGCACCGCCTCGTCGGCGCGCTCGACGATCCAGCGGCGCAGCACGTCGAAGGTCGTCTCGCCCTCGGACCGCGCCTCGAGCGCGGTCTCGAGCTCGCCGAAGACGCGCTCGAAGTCGTGGAAGGCGACGTCCTCCTTGGACGGGAAGTAGCCGAAGAACGTCCGCGGGGCGATGTCGGCGGCGGCCGCGATGTCGGCGATCGTCGTGGACTCGAACCCGTTCTCGGTGAACAACCTGATCGCGGCGTCGGCGATCGCCTGGCGCGTCTGGGCCCGCTTGCGCTCCCGGAGACCGGCCGGCACGTGCATGCAAGGAGGGTACCCACACTCCTGCAACCGATGCAAACCTGCAGTGGATGCAAACTCGCAGTGGATGTGCCACCATGCGGCGCATGTCCGCCGCCCTCGCCCGAGTAGCGCGTTCGCTCTCCCAGCACTGGAAGCGCAGCCTGCTGGTTGCGATCTTCACGATCATCGTCCTCGGCATCGCCGCCGGGAACGGCTCGCCCGCCGCCGACGACTTCGACGCCCCGGGCACCGAGTCCCAGCAGGCGCTCGACCTGTTCCGCGAGCACCAGCCCGCCCTGGCCGGCGCCGACTCGACCATCGTCTTCTCCACCGAGAGCGGCAAGCTCAGCGACGCCCCGAAGCGGGCGGCCATCCAGAAGTCGCTGACCGCGGTCAAGGACCTCGACGGCGTCGTCGACGTCTCCGACCCCTTTACGCCGGGCGGCTCGGTCTCCGAGGACGGCCGCATCGCCTCGGTCGACGTCCGCTACGACACCGAGCCGGGCGACATCGAGAAGGAGGACGGCGAGGCCTTCGAGGAGGCCGCGCGCACCGGCGAGGGCGCCGGCGTCGACGTCTCGATGCGCGGCCTCGTCGTCGACATCGGCCAGGAGCAGGAGGCGCCGGTCGGCGAGCTCGTCGGCATCGCCATCGCGCTCGTCCTGCTGACCGTCCTGTTCCGCTCGGCCGCGGCGATGGGGGCGACGCTCCTCGGGGCGCTGCTGGGCGTCGTCATCGGCCAGATGCTGCTCACGGCGCTGGCCGGCCCCCTGGGCCTGCCGGAGTTCGCGACGACGATCGCGGTGATGCTCGGCCTCGGTGCGGGCATCGACTACTCGCTGCTCATCATCGCCCGCTACCGCGAGCAGGCGGCGGCGGGCGACTCCGTCCGTGACGCCGCGGCGAAGGCCGCGGGCACCGCGGGGGCGTCCGTCGTGGCGGCCGGCCTCATCGTCATGGTGGCCATCGCGGGCCTGCTCGTGGTCGGCATCCCGGCGATCGGCCGCATGGGCATCGGCGCGGCCATCGGCGTCGCGGCCGTCGTCGTCTCGGCCCTGACGATCCTGCCGATCATGATCGGGGCCTTCGCCCGCTGGCTGAAGCCCAAGAAGCCCGAGCACGTCCTGCCCTCTCGTGGCTTCGAGCGCTGGGGCGAGCGGATCACCGGCCGTCCCTGGGCCGCGATCGCGGCCGGCGTGGCGATCCTGCTCGTCTTCGCCTTCCCCGTCACCGACATGCGCCTCGGCCAGCCCGACGACGGCAACCAGTCGGAGTCCAAGACCCAGCGCGTCGCCTACGACAAGCTCAGCGACGCCTTCGGCCCCGGCTCCAACGGCCCGTTCCTGCTGGCCGTCGACACGCCCAAGGGCGACGGCCAGACCCGGGAGCAGCTCCAGCGCATCGAGGCCGACGTGCGCAGGACGCCGGGCATCGCGTCGGTCACCCCGGCCGCCCCGAGCCGCGACGGCGAGATGGCGGTCATCGTCGCGACCCCCACGACCTCCCCGCAGGACGAGCGCACGAGCGAGCTGCTCGAGCGCCTGCGTGGCGACGTGCTGCCCGCGGCGACGCAGGGCACGCCGCTCAAGGTCTACGTGGGCGGCAACACGCCGGGCTTCGAGGACTTCTCGGACAAGGTGTCCTCGCGCCTGCCGCTGTTCATCGCGCTGGTCATCGGGCTCTCGGTCCTGCTGCTCATCGCGGCGTTCCGGTCGCTGTGGATCCCGCTGGTCTCCGCGGTGTTCAACCTGCTGTCCATCGTCGCCGCCTACGGCGTCGTGACCGCGGTGTTCCAGGACGGCGTGGGGGCGAGCCTCATCGGGGTGGACTCCGGCGTGCCGATCATCTCGTTCGTCCCGGTGATGATGTTCGCGATCCTGTTCGGCCTGAGCATGGACTACAACGTCTTCCTGCTCAGCCGGATCCACGAGGCCTACAACGAGGGCGACGGCCCGCGGGCCAGCGTCATCCACGGCATGGGACGCATCGCCAAGGTCGTCCTCTTCGCCGGACTCATCATGTCGGCCGTCTTCTCGGCCTTCGTGACGACCGACGACGTGATCTCGAAGATGTTCGGCCTGGGCCTCGGCCTGGCGATCCTCATCGACGTCCTCATCGTCCGCCTCGTGATCGCCCCGGCGGTGGTCACGCTCCTGGGCGACAAGGCGTGGTGGCTGCCGGGCTGGCTCGACCGCATCCTGCCCAACGTCTCGCTCGAGGGGCACCTCGTCGAGGCGCTGGACCGCCCCGCCGAGCAGCGCCAGCCGGCGCCCGCGGGCTAGGACCTCAGGGGCGGCGCGTCTCGCCGCCGCTGAACGCCGCCGTACCGTCGAGCGCGCCGGGCCCACCGCCCGGCGCGCCCGGCGTCGGGCTTGCGCCGCAGCGCTCCACAGCCTGGTAGACCGCTGCACCTCCTTCCAGTCGATCGAAGGGAGCAGGGGGAATGCGGGTCATCAAGGGCGCTGCGGGGGCAGCGCTCACCATCGCGGCGGTCGTCGCTGCCGCCACGCCGGCCGGCGCGGCGATCACCGAGCCGACGGCGGGCCAGGTCGTCCGCGGCGGCGACGTCGTCATCAAGGAGTCCGTCGGCGCCACCGGCGGGACGCTCTGCGCGGGCGCCACGTCGACCGTCAAGGTCACGCGCGTCAGCGACGGGGCCGTCGTCCACACGGCGAGCAAGGCGGGCACGATCCTCGCGCCGAACACCGGCGCGTGGCAGACGACGTGGAACGCCGAGGGCCAGCCCGGCGGCAGCTACCGGATCACCAGCACGAGCCTCAACCGCCCGCGCTCGGGCTTCTCGTGCCAGAGCCAGACGGTGACGCTCTCGGACATCACCGTCACGGTGAAGCCGTGGCAGCACAAGTTCGTCGCCTTCGACAAGCGCTCGACGGTCTTCCTCAACACCGAGGGCGGCGTCGAGTGGCAGGCGACGGTCGACGGCCAGGCCGGCGCCGCGTACGCCGCGCCGGGCGCGACGGTCCTCGACGACCGCTTCGTGGCGCTCCACGAGAACCAGGGGGCCGACGGCGTCACGGGCATCTTCGACACGAAGACGCGCTCCTTCACCGGCCTGGTCAAGACCCGCGGGCGCACCGTCCCGGCGTTCTCGTCGGGCGGCGCGGACCTCGGCGGCCAGCAGCTCGCGGACAGCCTGCGCGGGCAGCTCACGGCGCTGGCGACCGAGGCCGGGCTGGACCCGGCGGCCCTCTTCGCGCTGAAGCTCGGCGTGCGGGTCCCGGGCGCGCCCGGCAAGACCGACGGCGTGGACCTCAGCGTCGAGGACGGGCTGAGCCTGCTCGAGAACACGCCTGACCCGGCGGGGGTGAGCCTCACGCCGACGGCCCTCTCGGCCGGCGTCGTGACGCACTTCTACCTCAACATCGGCGCGGGCTCGCAGCTGGCCTACCGCATCAGCGACACGGGCCTGGCGGTCCCGTCGCTCGAGGTCCCGAACCAGCCGCTGCTGGCGCTGCTGGGCGGGGCGAACGTCATCCAGGTCAAGGGCGGGCCGTTCCAGACCGGCCGCCACGCGGTCGGGACGACGGCGGTCGCGACGGTCGACACCACGCCGGGCGCGCCCGGCGGCCTGGTCTGGCTGCCCGTCGAGGGCCACGCCGGCCTGGTGAAGGACACGGCGATCGACTTCCTGGGCCAGGGCGTCGCGACCCAGGGCGAGCAGTGCGTGCTCGGGATCTGCATCGCCAGCGGCGCCGTCATCGGCATCGGGGCCGCGCAGTACAACGGCAGCCCGGTGCCGCTGCCGGCGTTGGGGACGCTCACGTCGGGCGTGCCCGGCTTCAGCAACGTGGTGGCGGCCATCAACGGCGCCACCGGGCAGCTCACCGGGTCGATCCCGGCGCTGCCGCAGGGCTAGCAGGACGGCACGCGCCGCCCGCGGGGGCTATCCCTCGCGGGCGGTGCCGTCGTCGACCGCGCCCTCGGCGTCCTCCCCGAACATCGGGCCGCCGCGCTCGTCGCTGACGTCGCCCGCGACGTCCTCGAGCTGGTCCTCGCGGTCCAGGCGCGCGTCGGGGTAGCGCTTCTTGGCCTCGTCGAGGTGCTCCTCGACGCGCTCGAGGTCCTGCTCCATCTCGTGCTCGGCGCGCTCCATCTCGCGCTCGACGTCCTCGGTCGGTCGGTCAGGCATCTCGGCCACCGGGCTTCCCGGAGGGGCGTCCGCGCAACCGCCCGGCCCGACGGTAGTCTCGGCCGCCATGGCTGAGCCGACCGCCGCGCCCGCCGACGACGACCTGCTCGGCCTCGTGCCCGTCCGCCGGGCGCTGCTGTCGGTGTCCGACAAGACGGGCGTCGTCGACTTCGCCAAGGGCCTGGCCGAGCTCGGCGTCGAGATCGTCTCCACGGGCGGGACGGCGCGCGCGCTGAAGGAGGCGGGCGTCGAGGTCCGCGCCATCGAGGACTTCACCGGCTTCCCGGAGATGATGGACGGGCGCGTGAAGACGCTGCACCCCAAGCTCTACGCGGGGCTGCTGGCGGTGCGCGACGAGCCCTCGCACGTGGCGGCCGCCGAGGAGCACGGGATCGAGATGGTCGACCTCGTGTGCGTGAACCTCTACCCGTTCGAGCGCACCGCCGGCCGGCGCGGCGCCAGCGAGGCGGAGGTCGTCGAGGACATCGACATCGGCGGCCCGACGATGGTCCGGGCGGCGGCCAAGAACCACCGCTACACGGCGATCGTCGTGCGGCCCGAGAGCTACGACGCGATCCTCGAGGAGCTGCGCATGAGCGACGGGGCGCTGTCGTTCCCGACGCGCCAGGCGCTGGCGGCCGACGCGTTCCACCTCACCGCCCGCTACGACACGGCCATCGCGCGGTGGTTCGCCGAGGGCTCCGAGGACTTCCCGCCGCTGTACATCCGCGCCTACGAGAAGGTGCTCGACCTCTCCTACGGCGAGAACCCCCACCAGCGCGCCGCGTACTACGCGCAGGTCGGCGCCCGCGCCCACGTCCTCAGCCAGGTGCGCCAGCACCACGGCAAGCCGCTGAGCTTCAACAACCTGCTCGACCTCGACAGCGCGCGGCGGATGGTCGGCGAGTTCGAGGTCCCGGCCTGCGCGATCGTCAAGCACAACAACCCGTGCGGCGTGGCGATCGGGACGACGGTCCAGGAGGCCTACGAGAAGGCCTTCGCGTGCGACCCGCTCAGCGCGTTCGGCGGCGTGATCGCGCTCAACCGGCGCGTCGACCGGGCGACGGCCGAGAAGCTCCACGAGCAGTTCATCGAGGTGCTCTTCGCGCCGGGCTACGACGAGGGCGCGATGGACGTCCTGTGCCAGAAGCAGAACGTCCGCATCCTCGAGGACGAGGAGCGCCGGTCGCCGCGCGCCGGGGAGCCCGAGGTCAAGCAGGTCATGGGCGGCCTGCTGGTGCAGGACCGCGACACCGCCGCCCAGACGCGCGACGAGATGGAGGTCGCCACCTCGCGCCGGCCCGACGACCGCGAGTGGAACGACCTGCTGTTCGCCTGGCGGGTCTGCCGCCACGTGAAGTCCAACGCGATCGTCCTGGCCCTCGACGGCGCGACGGTCGGCATCGGCGCCGGCCAGATGAGCCGGGTGGACTCCGTGCGCATCGCGCTCGAGAAGTGCCGGCTGGACTCCGTGGAGGGCGCGGTGCTCGCGTCCGACGCGTTCTTCCCCTTCGCCGACGGCCCAGCCCTCGCGGTCGAGGCGGGCGTCAAGGCGATCATCCAGCCCGGCGGCTCGGTGCGCGACGACGAGGTCGTCGCCGCGGCCGAGGAGGCGGGCGTGGCGATGGTCATGACCCGCCGGCGCCACTTCCGCCATTGATCGAGCGGTTCTCCTCCGGGGCGCCGTGGGAGCCGGTCGTCGGCTACTCGCGCGCGGTCCGGGCCGGGGACCTCGTGTTCGTGGCGGGCTGCACCGGGATCGGCGCCGACGGCACGCCGGTCTCCGAGGACCCGGCGCAGCAGCTGCGCCAGGCGCTGCGCAACGTCGCCGCGGCGCTCGCCCTGGCCGACGCCCGCCTCGAGGAGGTCGTGCGCACGCGGATGTACGTGCGCGACGCCTCGCAGTGGCGTGCCCTCGGCGCCGTCCACGCGGAGGTCTTCGGCGAGATCCGACCCGTCACCTCGATGCTCGCGGTCGCCGGCTTCGTCGACCCCGCCCTCCACGTCGAAGTCGAGGCGGACGCGTTCGCACCACGAGCGTGAGAAGCAGGGGACTGTCCCCTTCTTCGCACTCGCGCGTGAGAAGCAGGGGTCAGACCCCTGCTTCTCACCGGCGATGCGAACGAGGGGACTGTCCCCTTCTTCGCATTCGTGCTGAACGGCACGATGCCGCGCATCCCGGCCTGCCATCGGGCATCGCGGTTCCGTCGGGTCGGTCGCGCACCATCTCCCGTCCCGGATGCCGTCCGCCGCTGCTCGCACCCCACGCCCGACCTCGCGCGCGGGGCTCCGTCCGTGGCAGGCCCTCGCCCTCGAGCGGATGGCGGGCTGGGAGGCCGGCCCGTTCCTCATCTCGGCGGCGCCGGGCGCGGGCAAGACGCGTCCGTCGCTCGTGCTCGCGCGTGAGCTGCTGAAGGCCGGCGCCGTCAAGCGCGTCGCGGTGATCTGCCCGACGACGCCGCTGACCCGCCAGTGGGCCGCGGCCGCCGCCGAGCAGGGCGTCCACCTCGTCCCCGACGCCGAGGAGCTCACGCCGCCCAAGGACTTCCAGGGCGTCTCGGTCACCTACGCGCGCGTGGCGTCGGTCGCCGAGAAGTGGGCCCGGCAGTGCTCCCCCGGGACGCTCGTCATCGCCGACGAGGCCCATCACCTCGGCGACGAGCTCGCCTGGGGCGTCGGCTTCTCCAAGGCCTTCGCGGCGGCCCAGCGCAAGCTCCTGCTGTCGGGCACGCCGTTTCGCTCCGACGCGACCCCGATCCCGGGCGTGACCTACGACGACGAGGGCGTCGCGGTCCCGGACGTCTCCTACACCTACGCCGACGCGGTGCGCGACGGCGTCTGCCGGCCCGTCACGTTCATCCCGTACGACGGGACGCTGCAGTGGCGCTCGGGCGACGACCTCATCGAGGCGGGCTTCGACACCGTCCTCACCGGCCGCGAGGCCTCGCGCCGCTACCGGACGGCCATCTCGACCGAGCTGCCCGACGGCCTGCCGCGCATCCTCGGTGAGGCGCACAAGCGGCTGCTGGGCATCCGCGCCGACGGCCACAAGGACGCGGGCGGCCTCGTCGTCGCCGCCGACTCGACGCACGCCCGCGCCGTCGCCTCGCTGCTCAAGCAGGTCACCGGCAAGGCGCCGACCGTCGTCCTGCACACCGAGCAGCAGGCGGCGCGCAAGCTCGCGGCCTTCACCCACGCCCGCGACGAGTGGATCGTCGCGGTGAACATGGTCAGCGAGGGCGTCGACATCCCGCGCCTGCGCGTGGGCGTCTACGCGAGCGCCGCCAAGACCCCGCTGGTCTTCCGCCAGATCGTCGGGCGCTTCGTGCGCACGATCGCCGGGCGCCCGGCGGACATGTCGTGGCTCTACCTGCCGGCCGACCCGGTGCTGCGCACGCACGCCAACGAGGTCGAGGGCGAGCTGCGCGTCATCCGGCGCCCGCGCGAGGACGACGAGGACCCGATGGGCCTCGACGAGCTGCGCGAGCGCCGCGAGACCGAGCGCTCGGAGACGCCGGAGTTCGTCCCGCTGGCCGCCGACGTCGCGCCGACGTCCCAGATGTCGCTCTTCGGCGGCGCGCCCGCCATCACCTCGACGGTGCCGGCGCCGGCGCCCGCGCCGGTCGTCTTCGCCAGCGCGGTGCCGTCCGCGGTGCAGGGCGACGCCGAGGAGGCGGACGACGACGTCGATCCCGGCGGGCTGCCCGCGTTCCAGCGCCGGGCGCTGCTGCGCGAGAAGCGCCACGGCCTGGTGGGCGACCTGCGCCGCCGCGACGGCCGCTCCCCGCGCGAGATCAACGCCTGGCTCAACCGCGAGACGGGCGTGACCCGCGTCGAGGACGCCACGATCGAGCAGCTCCAGCGCTCGATCGACCTCCTGCTCGACGCGCTGACCGCGCGGCGGTAGGACTCCCGCCATGGCCCCGGACCTCGCCACGCGCGCGGCGACGCTGCGCGACCTCCACGTGCCCGGCGACCCGCTCGTCGTGGTCAACGTCTGGGACGTCGGCAGCGCGCGGACCGTCGCGGACGTCCCGGGCTGCCGGGCACTGGCCACGGCGTCGTGGGCGATCGCCGCGGCGCTCGGCCTGCCCGACGGCGAGGCGATCACCCGCGACGCGATGCTCGACGCCGTCGGGCGCATCGCCGCCGCGGTGCCCGACCTGCCGGTGAGCGCCGACCTCGAGGCGGGCTACGGCGAGACCGCCGACGAGGTGGGCGAGACCGTGCGCCGCGCGCTCGGCGCCGGCGTCGCGGGCATGAACCTCGAGGACCAGCGCCGCCCGATCGACGAGGCCGCCGCCCGCGTCGCGGCGGCGCGTGCGGCTGCGGAGGCCGAGGGCGTCCCGTTGGCCATCAACGCCCGCACCGACGTGGCGGTGGGCGACGACGCAGGCATCGAGGACGCGCTCGCCCGCGCCCGGGCCTACCGCGACGCCGGCGCCGACTGCGTCTTCGTCGTGGCCGCGACGCAGCCCGCGGCGATCGGGCGCCTCGCCGCGCAGGCCGGCGTGCCGATCAGCGTCCTGGCGCGGCCGGGCGGGCCCTCGGTGGCCGAGCTCGCGACGCTCGGCGTGGCGCGCGTGTCCTTCGGGCCGGGGCCCTACGGCGCGGCGCTCGCGGCGGTGCACCGCGCGGCGACGTCGTTGCTGGGCGGCGCGGGACCGGGCCCGGACCTCGCCTTCCGCCCGCCGGGCTGAACCAGCGCGGAGGGAGCCCCCCACACGAGACGACCGGGCGCTGGGCGCGCCCGGTCGCTCGTGTGGGGGAGGACCTGCCTCATGCTGCGGATCAGGGGTCGCGCCCGGTGTGTCCAGCACCATCAGCGCATCCGCACGAGCATCATGCGCCCGCCCCCTCAAGGGAGCCTGAAGACGCGGTGTCGCTCGCCTAAGACTTCGTTGAGACGACGTTGAGTGGGCCGACTGGGACTCGAACCCAGAACCACGGGATTAACCTGCCGCACCGGCTTTCACCGGCCTCCGCGCGGGCGCGCGGCGTTGCGGTCTGGACCATCTCTTCACCCTCGGCGGTCCCCGTTAGGGTGGGCGGCGTATGGCCTCTGAGGGCTCTCCCACCGAGGTGGGGTTGCCTGCTGATTTCCCAATCCCGCGGGGTTGTCACCGAGGCGCGAGGCCTCTGGTACCCGGGGCTCTAAGGGGGTCCCAGCACACAGCCGCCGACGTACTAGTGGTCTCCCAGCTAGCGCTCCGTTGCGTTGAAGTCCCTTGCTCTGCCAGTTGAGCTACCGGCCCGCGCGGGAGTCTACGACCGCAGCACCCCCAGAGGGAGTCGAACCCTCGCCTCAAGCTCGAAAGGCTTGCGTGACTGACCGCTACACCATGGGGGCGGGCGCAGCGGAGTCTAGATGGACTGCAGGAGGCCCCCGTCGACCGCGAGCGCCTGGCCGGTCACGTAGCCCGCACGGTCCGAGCACAGGAACGCCGCAGCCGCGGCCAGCTCCTCGACGGTCCCGAGCCGCCCGGCCGGGACCTGCTCGCGCGCGAGCTCCTGCGCCGCGTCCAGCGAGCCGTGCATGGCGGCCATGCGGTCGGTGGCGATCCGGCCCGGCAGGACGGTGTTGACCGTCACGCCGTCGCCGGCCACCGCGCGCGCGAGCGTCTTCCACCCGGCGAGCGTCCCCGCCCGGTGGACGTTGGAGAGCGTCAGGGCGGGCAGCGGCTCGCGCACGCTGGTCGACGCGACGTTCAGGACACGGCCCCACCCGCGCTCGCGCATCCCCGGCACGCAGCGCTGGGCCAGCGCCATCGGGGCGAGCACGAGCGAGCGGTAGGCCGCCTCCCAGTCCGCCCGCGAGAAGCCCAGCGGGTCGGGGCCGGCGGGGGGTCCGCCCGTGTTGCAGACCAGGACGTCGACCGGCGCCCCGAGCCCCTGCTGCACGCCGTCGACCAGGCCGGCCGCGCCGTCGACGTCGTCGGTGTCCCACGCCATGGACATCGCCGCGCCGATCGCCTCCGCCGTGGCCGCGGCCCGCGCGGCGTCGCGGGAGGAGACCGCGACGCGCGCCCCCTCGGCGACGAGCTGCGCGGCGATCGCGCGCCCGATGCCCTTCGACGCGCCGGTGACGAGCGCGACCCTGCCGGTGATCCCGAGGTCCATGGCCCGATGGTGCCACCATGGCCGCGATGGACCTGTCCGTCCTGTGGCGCGCCGCCCTCATCCAGACCGTCGCCGTCGCGCTGCTGAGCCTCGCGCTCGTCGCGGTCACGCCCGACGACTTCTTCGAGGACCACGGGTGGTTCGCCGGGCCGCTGGCCTGGGCGGTCTGCGCGCTGGTCACGGCGCGGCTGCTGCGCCTGCCGCCCGTCCAGGTGCTCGTCGGCGCTGCGCTGGCCGGCGTCCCGTCGCTCGTCGCGATCCCCCTCGGCGCCCACTGGGCCGGCGCGGCGCTCGGCATCCTCGTCTTCGCCCTGTGGTGCGCGCGGCTGCGGGCCGACCGCGACCTCGCGGCCCACGCCGTCTAGGCCGCGGCCTCGCGGTCGCGTCGCCGTCCTGGCCGCGGCGGGAGGGCGCTAGTCGGCGTCGCGTGGGTCCAGCAGGCCCGAGGGCTGCGGGCGGACGGTCGCGCTGACCGTGTGGATCGCCAGCTCGCTGGGCCGGGCCAGCAGGCCGTGCAGCGCCCGCTGGAAGGCGGCGAACGCCGGCGACGCGTAGTGGGCGTCCAGCGACGCCTGGTCGCGCCACTCGCTCACGAGGACGAAGTCGTCCTCGTCGACGACGGAGGCGGCCACCGACGAGCGCAGACAGCCGGCCTGGCCGGCGGTCGCGCGCTCGTGCTCGCGCAGGAGCTCGACGAGCTCGGTGCGCCGGCCGGCGAGCCCGTGCATGTCCGCCACCGCGACGATCGCCATGGGACGGACGCTAGTCGACCGGCGGACGACGGTGGGCGCGCTCGCGTCCCGCGCCGGCGCCGGGCATCGCGGCGGCGACGAGGACCTCGGCGGCCGCCTTCGCGTCCCGGGCGGCACGCAGGGGATCACCGTCGAGCTGGCCGTCCACCATCGCGGCGTCGTAGAGCAGCAGCAGCCGGCGGACGAGCGCCGCGGGGTCGGTGGCGCCCGCCTCGCGCGCGAGGTCCTCGAGGTACGCGGTGAGGGCGGCGCGATGCTCGCGGGTCGCGACGACGCCGGGGTGCTCGGGGTCGCAGAGCTCGCCGGCGGCGTTGATGAAGGGACAGCCGCGGAAGTCGTCGCCGGCCATCCACGCCGCGAGGACGTCGAACACCGCGAGCAGCCGTCCGGCCGGGTCGTCGGCGGCGGCGCTCACCTGCTCCTCCAGGTGGGCGCGCCAGTCCGCACCGCGCCGCTCCAGGTAGGCGGCGACGAGGCCGTCCTTGCTGCCGAACGCCCGGTACATGGTCGTCTTGGCGACGCCGGTCTGGCGCGTGATCTCGTCGACGCCCGTCGCCGTGATGCCCTGGCGGTAGAAGAGGTCGCTCGCGATCCGCAGGATGCGCTCGCGCGTCGGTTCGTCGAACTTCGTCGCCGGCATCGGTCCCTCGAGCCTACGGCCGCCGGGCGGGGTGCGAGCCCGGCGGCCGTGGCGGTCGTGCGGTGTCAGCCCTGGTGGGCGAGGTCCGCCGCCGTCAGGCCCTCGAGCGCCATGCCGTAGGGCACGCCCTCCTCGAGGCGCCGGCGCAGCCGCTGGCGCAGCGCGAGGCTCGTGTAGCGCAGGTGCAGCGTCGGGCGCTGGGCGAGCTCGGCGGCGATCGTCCGGGCGCGCTCCAGCGACGCGCCCCGGGGCACGACCTCGCTGACGACGCCCAGCCGCTGGGCCTCGGCCGCGTCGAGCTCCCGGGAGCGCAGCAGGAAGTCGCGCCCGCGGTTGGGGCCGAGGAGCTCCTGCCACACGACCTGGACGCCGTCGCCGGGGACGATGCCGAACGCGTTGTGCGGCACGTCCTGGAAGACGGCGTGCTCCTCGGCGATGACGACGTCGGCGAGGACGGCGTACTCCGCGTGCACGCGGGCGGGGCCGTTGACGGCGGCCACCACCGGCATCTCGAGGTCGGCGAGGAGCGTGAGCACCTTGCGGCCCTCCCAGAAGATCGCGTCCCAGACCCGCGGCTGCGTGATGTCCCCGAGGGACTGGCCGTCGATCTGGTCCATGAACGCGTCGCCGGTGCCGGTGAGCACGAGCACGCGGTTGTCGCGGTCGGCGCCGATGTCCTGCAGCGCCCGCACGAGCTGGCGGTGGACCGTGCCGGTGAACGTGTGCGGGCCGCCGCCGGTGTGGAAGCGCGCGGTGAGGACGCCGTCGGCGCCGCGCTCCAGCCCGAGCCAGTCGGCGTAGGCGTCCGCGTACGGCGGGCGGGTGGTGGTGGGGGCCGTGGTCTCGCTCATGGACCCAAGGTAGTACAGGTCTGTATCACCATGCAACAGACCTGTACTACATTGGCGCGTCAGCGCTCGCCTCGCCGACTAGCATCGCCCCATCGACGGCTTGGCGACGACGACCGCGCAGCAGGTCCCCGACGACGAGACCGCCCGGTGGCTGCGTGACCTGCGCGCCGGCGCGCGCGACCAGGAGGCGGCCACCGAGCGGCTCCACGCGCTGCTGCTGCGCGTGGCCCGGCGCGAGCTGCGCCGCCGTGCCCGCGACCTGCCGTTCGCCGGCGCCGAGCTCGACGACCTCGCCCACCACGCGGCCGCGGACGCCGCGGTGGCCGTGGTGCGCAAGCTCGACGACTTCCGGGGCCAGAGCCGCTTCACCACCTGGGCCTGCAAGTTCGTGATGCTCGAGGTCTCCCGCAAGGCGGCGCGGCACATGTGGCAGGAGCGCCCCGTCTTCGCGGGCGAGGAGGACTGGGAGCAGCTGCCCGCGCGGTTCGGCTTCTCCCCGTCGGAGGCCGTCGAGTGGCGGGAGCTCATCGACGCGCTGCGCACGGCGATCGTCGTCGAGCTCACCGACCACCAGCGGCGCGTGTTCGTCGCGATCGTGCTGCACGCCGTCCCGCTGGACGTCGTCGTGGCCGAGCTCGGCACGAGCCGCAACGCCATCTACAAGACCATCCACGACGCCCGCCGGCGGCTGCAGGCCGCGCTCGCCGCGGGCGGCTTCCGGGAGGAGGACGCGGCATGAGCCCCGGCGTCCACAACCTGCGTCGCTTCCTGCGCACCCCGCCCGGCGAGGGCGACTGCGCCGAGACCTTCGCCGCCATCGACGCCTACGTCGAGCGCGAGCTCGCCTGCGGCGACGCCGCCGAGCGCTTCCCCCGGATCGCCGCGCACCTGGCGATCTGCGACCCCTGCAACACGGACTTCCTCGGGCTCCTCGCCGCCGCGCGGTAAGAACCGCGCCCGCCGCGGTGCTGAGGGGACGAACCCGCCGTCCCCGACCTGGAGGTCCCCCCGCACCATGGCCGTCACCCTCGGCATCCTCGCCCTGCTCGAAGCCCGTCCCGGCAAGACCGACGAGCTCGCTGCGTTCCTCGAGGCCGGCCGCGAGCTGGCGGCGGCCGAGGAGGGCACCGTCACCTGGTACGCGTTCGACCTCGGTGACGGGCGGTTCGGGATCTTCGACACGTTCGCCGATCAGGCGGGGCGCGACGCACACCTCGGCGGGGAGATCCCCGCCGCGCTCGGGAAGGTCGCCGACGACCTCCTCGCATCGCCCCCGGACATCCGGCCCGTGGACGTGGTGGCGGTCAAGTAGCCCGACGGCCGGCGGATGCACCCCTGCCACGTCTACGACGCGGCGCTCGCGGCGCAGCGCCCGCTGGTGGCTCGCGACCGCCTGGGGCGGACCTCCCGGGTGCCGCTCGCCCGGTGGGTCGAGGACGTCGACGACGTCGACCGCCGCGTGCTGGCGACCGTCCGCGGCCCGGTCCTCGACCTGGGGTGCGGCCCCGGGCGGCACCTTCGGGCGCTGCGGGCGATGGGCGTCGCGGCCCTCGGCGTCGACCGGTCGGCCGGCGCGCTGCGGCTGGTCCGTGAGGCCGGGCTCCTCGTGCTCGAGGGCGACGTGCTCGACCCGCCGCCGATGGCGGGCGCGTGGGGGACGGTCCTGCTGCTCGACGGCAACATCGGCATCGGAGGCGACCCGCTCGTCGTGCTGCGCCGGGCGGCCGAGGCGCTGGCCCCCGGCGGTCTCGTGGTGGCCGAGCTGGCGGCGGAGCGCGGCGGCGTGGTGGTCCGGCCGTTGCGCCTGGAGGGCGACGGGCACGTCGGGGAGTGGTTCTGCTGGGCGACGGTGGGCGCCGACGCGCTCGAGGAGCTCGCGGGGAGGGCGGGTCTCGCGGTCGCCGGACGCCGGCAGGACGGCGGCCGCTGGTTCGCCTGGCTGGAGCAGGACCGATGAGGCGCTTGCCGCAGGAGCCGCCGCCGGGTCCGTCGGACCCGACGTCCTGGGTCAGCCCGCTGCGCGGGCCGTGGTTGACGTCCGCCCTGGGCGCGCTGCTCCTGGCCGGCGTGGTCGTCGTGGCGGGCACCGGGTTCCTCTCGCACCTGGCCTACGCGCCGGACCTGGGGCGCAACGCGATCGTCCCCCGCCACGGCCACCTCGACTGGCTGCTGGTGGACTGGCCCGCGTCGTGGCCCTGGACCTACGCCGTGACCCAGGGGCTGCACGTCACCGTCGGGTTCGCCGTGATCCCGCTGCTGCTGGCCAAGCTCTGGTCCGTCATCCCGCGGCTGTTCGAGTGGCCGCCGGTGCGCGGGCCGCTGCACGCGCTCGAGCGGCTCACGCTGCTGCTGCTCGTCGGCGGCGCGATCTTCCAGTTCGCCACGGGCGTCTTCAACGCCCAGCTCTCCTACCCCTTCCACTTCAACTTCGTGGTGGCGCACTTCTACGGTGCCTGGATCTTCGTCGCCGCGCTCGTCCTGCACGTCGCGGCGAAGGTGCCGACGATGCGCCGCGCCTTCCGCGAGCGCGGCGTCCTGCAGCCCCTCATCGACGACCTGCGCGCCGACGGGGCGAACGTGGAACCGCACACGCCCGGCTCGCTGGCGCCGCCGGTGCCCGAGCCGCCGTCGCTCACCCGCCGCGGGCTCTTCGGCCTCGTCGGCGCGAGCTCCGCGGCGCTCGTCGTGACGACGGCCGGCCAGTCGGTCGGCGGGCCGCTGCGCGAGCTCGCGGTCCTCGCCCCGCGCGGCGGGGACCTCGGCTTCCCGGTGAACAAGACCGCGGCGGCCGCCCGCGTCACCCCGGAGATGGTCGGCGCGGGCTGGCGCCTGCAGCTGGCCGGCGGCGCTCGTGCCCTGTCGCGCGCGGACCTGCTGGCGATGGAGCTGCGCGAGCACGACCTGCCGATCGCCTGCGTCGAGGGCTGGTCGAGCACCCAGCGCTGGACCGGCGTGCGCCTCGCCGACCTCGCGGCGTTGGTCGACGCGCCCGAGGACGCGTACGCGCAGGTCACGTCGCTGCAGCCGGCGGGCGTCCTGCGGCAGGCCGCGCTGACGCCGGGCCAGGTCCGCGCCGACCAGGCGCTGCTCGCGCTGCGCGTGAACGGCCGCGACCTCTCGCTGGACCACGGCTACCCCGCGCGGATCGTCGTCCCGGGCCTCCCGGGCGTGCACTGCACGAAGTGGGTCTCCGCCATCGACTTCCACCGCGCATGACGGCCGCGCGCCTTCCCACCGTGCTCAAGCTCGCCGGGAGCCTGGCGGTCGTCGCGGTCGCCGTCTTCGCCGTCGGGCGCATCTGGGACGTCCGCTCCACCGGCGACGTCGACCTGCTGGTCTGGCTGCTGGCCGGAGCGGTGCTCCACGACGCCGTGCTCCTGCCGGCCTACACCACCGCCGACACCGCGCTGCGCGTGGCGATCGCCGACGGACCGTGGCGGCGCGTGCGGGCGATCAACCACATCCGGGTCCCGGCCGTGATCGCGCTCGTCGTCCTGCTCGCCTACGCGCCGTCGATCCTCGGAGACGACGCCGGCCGGAACTTCGAGCGCGTCTCGGGACGCCCCCGCGCCACCGACCCGCTCGAGGCCTGGCTGTGGATCACGCTCGGGCTCTTCGCCGTGTCGGGCCTCGTGCTGGCGCTGCGCCTCCTGCGCGCGCGGCGCGCCGGGCCGTGAGCGTCTGTCCGCCGGCCCGTCCGATCGTGCTCAGGTCGCACAGCGTGCTCGTCGGCCGACCGCACGGACGTGCGTGACGGCCGGCAGGACGTGCTCCCGGGTGCCGCGCACCTTCCGGCGTCCCGGGCGCGAGACGCACACCCGCAGGATCGCCACGCCCCGGTCGTCCGTCGTCGCGCGCTGCTCGCCGAGCTGCACGCGGACCCCCGCCACCGCTGGCGTGACGGCGGCTCGCAGGCGCGTCGGGCGGCCCGCCCGCAGGACTCGGGGACGGGCACGCAGCGAGAGCCTCGCGCAGGGCGCCCCGGGCACCTCGACCTGCCCTGGCGTGGCGACGCGCAGCACGCACCCACCCGCTGTGGTGATGGTCACCGGCGCGCCGGCCGAGCTCACCGAGAGCGTGTCGCCTCGCCGACGGAAGCGCACCACCCGCTCCGGAGGGGCATCGAAGCGGTACGCGAGCTCCCAGAGCCGGCCGTGGGTGGCCACGGTGTCGTTGACCCAGGCGTTGCTGGTCTCGGCCACCGGCTCGAAGAGGCCCCACGCGATCGCCTCGCGAAGCTCGTCACGGAAGTTCGGCCAGTCGTGGTAGCCACGGTGCACCCGGTAGGTGAGCTCCACGCCGGCGTTGCGCAGTGCGGCGGCGTAGTTGTTGGAGGCGGGGTGGATGATCGCCCCTTCGGCCACCTGGTCCCACCCCCCGAGGCCGCTGTTCGGGGCGGGGAGGCCGTTGCCGGTGGTCATGAACACCCGACTGTGCGAGGTTCGCGGCCAGGCGGACCGGGTTGTGGCCGACCTCGTAGAAGCCGCCCGGCGGTCCCTCGACGGCTTGCAGGTCGATCGGCGCGCCCGCGCCGAGCTGGCCGATGAGCGACTGGACCGCCCCTTCGCCGACGGGCAGGAGGGCGAGGTCGACGAGGCCTGAGATGACCGCGACCGAGCCGAAGAACCCCGGCAGCCTCCCTCCGAGGTACGCGGTGCCGAGGCCGCCCATCGAGACGCCCGCGATCGCGTGGTAGCGGCGCTCGGGCCGGATCCTGTAGCGCTCGAGCACCTGAGGGATGACCTGGTCGAGCACGTAGCTCTCCCACGCGGGGTCGCCGCGGCGGCCCTTGTTCCACCAGTCCGTGTACCACCCGTCGGCGCCCTCGGGCATGACGATGATCCCGGGGAAGTGCCGGGCGGTCTCCTCGATCTCGCCCTGACCCGGGTCCGACCAGTCCGAGTAGGTGCTCTGGAGGCCCACGAGGAGCAGCAGCAGCGGGTAGGACCTGGCCGGGTCGTAGCCGTCGGGCAGGAGCACCTTGGCGCGGGGAGGACCGTCGTAGCGCGGCAGCCACTGGTCGCCGACCTCGCCGGCACGCGCGGGGATCGTGATCTCGACGAGCTCGCTCGCGCTGGCCGTCCCGACCGACCCGGCCAGCGCACACGCCGCCAGCGCGACGCACGCCGCCCCACGTCTCCTCATGGCCGCACCTTCCCAGACGCCGCGAACGTCCACGCAGGGCTGACGGTCGGTGCGTGACGGCCTGCCGACGGACAGGGTGGTCGCGGGCATGGGCGGTACAGGGTTCGAACCTGTGACCTCCTGCTTGTAAGGCAGGCGCTCTAGCCGGCTGAGCTAACCGCCCGGGCGCACGCAGCCTACGCCGTCCTCGCACCCCGACCGACGGTCCTACGCCACTTGTACAACCGGTCCAAGGGGATCTTGTCCACAGGGCCAAGGGCGCCGCAGCGTCGCGCGGGGAGGATCGCCCGGCATGAAGCTCGTGATCGGGATCGTGCGGCCGGAGAAGGCCAACGACGTCCTCGAGGCCCTCTACCGCGCCGACGTGCGCGGCGTGTCCATGACGAAGATCCTGGGCCACGGTGGGGAGCTCGACCGCGTCGAGACCTACCGCGGCACGCGGGTGAAGGTCGGCCTGGCCGACAAGGTGCGCTTCGAGGTCGCCGTCTCCGACGAGTTCGTCGAGCCGACGATCGAGGCGCTGTGCGAGGGCGGCCGGACCGGCGAGGTCGGCGACGGCAAGATCTTCGTGGTCCCGCTCGAGCGCGCGGTGCGCATCCGCACCGGCGAGACCGACCACGGCGCCGTGACGCCGGTGGGGGCCGCGCGATGACGCCGGAGATCAACGCGGGCGACACCGCCTGGATGCTCGCGGCGACGGCGCTCGTCCTGCTCATGACGCCGGCGCTGGGGCTCTTCTACGCGGGCCTCGTGCGCGAGAAGAACACGCTGAACACCTTCATGATGTGCCTCGCCGCGATCGGCGTGGCGGTCATCACCTGGGCGGTCGTCGGCTACTCGCTGGCCTTCGACGGCGACGGCCCGATCGTCGGCGGCCTCGGCCACGCGTTCCTCGACGGCGTGACGTTCGAGCCGCGCGACGGCACGACGATCCCGCACATCCTCTTCATGGCCTTCCAGGCCACCTTCTGCATCATCACCACCGCCCTGGTCGCGGGGGCGGTCGTCGAGCGCATGCGCTTCGTGCCGTTCCTCGTCTTCGCCGCGCTGTGGTCGGTGCTCGTCTACGCCGTGCTCGCCCACTGGGCCTTCGGCGGCGGCTGGCTGCAGGAGCAGGGCACGCTGGACTTCGCGGGCGGCGTCCCGGTCGAGATGGGCTCGGGCTTCTCCGCCCTGGCCGCCGCGCTCGTGGTCGGCGCCCGCAAGGACTACGGCCGTCAGGCGCTGCTGCCCCACAACGCGATGTACGTCCTGGTCGGCGCGGGCCTGCTGTGGTTCGGCTGGTTCGGCTTCAACGGCGGCTCGGGCTTCTCGACCGACAACGCCGGCGTGCTGGGCTTCGTCAACACGCTGCTGACCCCGGCCGTCACGCTCGTCACGTGGTTCGTGCTGGACCTCATCCGCTCGCGCCAGGTCACGGCGATCGGCGCGGCCACCGCGGTCATCGTCGGCTGCGTGGCGATCACCCCGTCGGCGGGCTTCCTGAGCCCGGGCTGGGCGATGGTCCTCGGCGTCGTCGCGACGTTCCCGTGCTACGCCGCGATCGCCTGGCGCCCCCGCACGCGCGTCGACGAGACGCTCGACGTGCTGGCCGCCCACGGCATCGCCGGGCTCACCGGCATCCTCTTCATCGGCTTCTTCGCGCAGGCCGACTGGAACGGCGTGGCCGACGGCCTCGTCTTCGGCGACGCGGCGCAGCTCGGCGAGCAGGCGCTCGCCGCCGTCGTCGCGCCGGCCTACGCGTTCGGCATGACGTGGGTGCTGCTCAAGGTCCTCGGCGCGCTGATGCCGCTGCGCGGGCCGGCCCGCGAGGAGGCCGTCGGCATGGACCTCGTCCACCACGGCGAGGAGGCCTACCCCACGGGCGAGGGCGCGATCCTGATCTCCACCGAGGCCGGGGTCGACGAGCGCGTGCCGGTGGCCCAGCCCGCCTAGAGGGCGAGCTCGAACCAGACGCGCGTGCGCCCCTCGGCCCGGCGCACGCCCCACGCGTCGCTGAGGCGCTCGAGGAGCTGCAGGCCGAGGTGCAGCTCCCCGTCCTGGTGGTCGGCCGGGCTCTCGGGGTCGAACCCGGGGCCCGGGTCGGAGACCTCGACGTGCAGGCGCCCCGCGTCGGGGCGCTCCTCGACGGCGACCTCGATCCGGTCGCCGTCGGCGAGCCCCGCGTGGTGCACCGCGTTGCCGACGAGCTCGGTGACGAGGAGCTCGGAGCGCCGGCAGGCGTGGTGGCGCAGGCCGAGGGTGCGCACGAGACGCCGGGCCTCCGCCGCCGAGGACGGCTCGGGGTCCAGCTGCCACACCTGCTCCTGGGACACGAGGGACGGCGTGCCCGAAGCGGGGCGCCGCCACACGCGCGCGTCCGCCGCCAGGCGCTCAGCGCCGGATCTCGTAGCCCTTGCCGCGGATCGCCTTCTCCGCGGCGTCGACCTTCTTGGCGGCCTCGGAGCTCTCGACGCCCTGGATCGTGCGCACGAGCCGGCGCGTGTCCTTCTGGCGCGCCTCGCCAGCGGCCTTGCGGAAGACGTCGGCGATGTCGCCCACGCCGTCGACGATGTCGTCGTGCTGCTTGGCGATGTCGTCGGGCACGTCGAGCTCGTCGAGGTCCTCGGCGGCCTGGTCGAGCGCCGCCGCGCCGGTGTCGAGGCGCCGCGCGATGAGCGTCGTGTCGGTCGAGGCGCTGAGGTCGGTGCTGATCGACTGCATCGTGCGCTGCAGCCGGTCGTCGACCCGGTTGAAGCCGGACGTGTACTCGTCCTTGTCGGCCCCGCCACCGCAGCCGGCGGCGACGAGCGCGAGGACGGTCGCGGCGAGGGCGAGCGCGCGGGACATCGCGCGCACTCTACTCTCGGGGCCATGGCGTTGGACCCGACCACGACGGCGCTCGGCACCTGGTCCGGCGGGCGCTTCATGCACTTCGGCGAGCCCGTGGACGACGAGCGGCTCGTCGCGCTCCTGCGGCCCGACGAGCGCATCCGCACGGTCATCACCGCCGACACCTACGGGCAGGGCGAGGCCGACCGTGTCCTGGGCCGCGCGCTCGAGGGCCTGGACCGCGACGCCTACTGCCTCGTCGGGGCCGTGGGCCACGACTTCGTGGACGGCGAGCGCGAGGGGGCCAAGGGCTTCCCGCGGTTCACCGACCCGCGGCTGCGCGGCCCCGAGGGCTACGCCGCCTACCTGCGCCGCGCCACCGAGGCGAGCCTCGAGCGCCTGGGCGCCGACCGCTTCGACCTCCTGCTCCTCCACAACCCCGACCGCACGGGCTACACGCACCCGGCGGTGTGGGAGGAGGGCATGGCGGGGCTCAAGGAGGCCGGTCTGACGCGGATGCTCGGCGTCGCGCCCGGCCCCGCCAACGGCTTCACGCTCGACGTCATCGCCTGCTTCGAACGCTTCGGCGCGCTCATCGACTGGGCGATGGTGATCCTCAACCCGCTGGAGCCGTGGCCCGGCGAGCTCGTGCTGCCCGCCGCCCAGCGCCACGACGTCCAGCTCATCACGCGCGTCGTCGACTACGGCGGGATCTTCCACGGCGACGTGCGCCCGGGCCACGACTTCCCGCGCTACGACCACCGCGGCTTCCGCCCCCAGGGCTGGGTCGAGGCGGGGGCGGCCAAGCTCGATCGGCTCGCGCCCATCGCACAGCGCCACGGCCTCTCGCCCCTCCAGCTCGCGTGCGCCTGGAACCTCGCCCACGAGCCGGTGCGGACCGTCGTGCCGACCCTCATCCAGGAGGCGGGCGAGGACGCCAAGCCGGTCGAGGCCAAGCGCGAGGAGCTCGCCGCCGTCACGGTCCCCTCGCCGCTCAGCGCCGAGGAGGTCGACGAGGTGCGCGCCATCGGCGACAACACCGGGTCGATGACGCTGAAGGGCGCCGCGCCCGACCACGCCGGCGACGCGCTGCCCGACCGCTGGGAGCTCGACGCCGAGCTCGAGGCGCTGGCCGAGCGGTGGGGGATCGACCCGGCGCGCGACCTGGCGCCGGCGCCCGCCTCCGCTTGACGCGTTGGCGACACGATCCGGCGCAGTGCTCCGCTACGGTCCTTGGCCGTGTGGGTCAGGGGGCTCTTCGCCGTCGCGGCGGCCGGCGTCACGCTGGCCCTCGCCCAGCCTGCGGGCGCGGCGCCGCTGACCTGCGTGGGGGCGGACGACAGCGCGACGTCGCCCCGCGCGCGCGACGCCGTCCTGTGCCTCGTCAACCGGGAGCGGCGCGTCGCGCGGGTGCCGGACCTGGTCGTGGACGGCCAGCTCCAGGCCGCGGCGCAGGGCCACGCCGAGGACATGGTCGCCAAGGGCTACCTCGGCCACGGCTCCGCCGCCGACCCCGGCGGCGACCGCGTGCGCGAGCGGCTGCGGGCGGCGGGCTACGACGCCGAGGTCTGGGCCGAGGTCATCGTCGCCTACCGCAGCACCCCGCGCGACGTCGTCAGCGCCTGGATGCGCAGCGCGACGCACTGCACCGACGTCCTGCAGCGGGGCGTGGCGCAGGGCGGCGTCGGGATCGCCGGCTCGGGCGGCGGGTCGCGCTGGGTGCTGGACCTCGGCCGGCGCGCCGGCGCCACCGACCCGGGGGGCGCCGCCGACAGCACCGCGTCCTGCCCCCGCGCGCCGACGCCCGACAGCGCCGACGTCCCCGCGGCCACCCCCGCCCTCGGCGCGCCGGCGCCGGCGCCGGCCGGCACGCAGGTCGTCGCGAGCGCCCCGGACGGGACGCAGACCCCGATCGGCGGCGTGCCGGGCGTCGCGCCCCCGGTGAGCTTCGCGACCGACCCGCTCGCGCGCTTCTCCTCGGGCACCCGTCTCGGCCTCGGGGTCTACGCGCCGGCGGGCGCCCAGCTCGAGGTCCAGGCGCGCGACGCGTTCGGCCCGGTCACGGTCGAGGCCCATCCGCCCGTCGCGATCCCGCAGGCCCCCACGGGCACCGTCCTGCACGTCATCGGCGTGCCCGTCCGCACGACGGTCACGGTCACCGCCAGCGACGGGCGCACGACGGCGACGGAGCAGCTGCGGCCCGACGCGCAGCTGCGCGTCACGAGCGCGCGACGCATCCGCGGCACCGCGCGCGTGCGCGTCGCCGGGCGCCTCACGCCGGCGCTCGCCGGCCGGCGGCTGGTCGTCCAGCTGCGCCGCGGCTCGCGCGTGAAGCGCGCGGCGGTGCGCACGGTCGAGGGCGGGCGCTTCGCGGTCGTCCTCAGCCGTCCCGGCGGCATCGGCACCCTGACGGCCAAGGCCTCCATCGGGACGGCGAGCGAGCTCTTCCTCGGCGCGAGCTCGCACGACGTCCGCGTCCGCCCCGCGCCCCGCGGGTGACCGGCGTCGGCGTCCTCGTGCCGGTGGGCGGCTTCGCGCCGTTCCTGGCCGAGGCGCTCGACGCGGTGCTGGCGCAGCGCCCGGACGCCGTGGTCGTCGTCGACGACGCGGCCGACCCCGCGGTCGTCCTGCACCCCGACCACGCGCCGCACGTGACCCTCGTGCGCCGCGACGCCCGCGGCGGGCCCGCGGGCGCTCGCGCCACAGGGCTCGAGCACCTGCCCGAGGACTGTGACCTGGTGGCGCTGTGCGACGCCGACGACGTCTGGGAGCCGGGCAAGCTGGCGGCCCAGCGCCGGGCGCTGGACGACCCGGCGGTCGGCCTCGTCTTCGGCCGCGCGACCGTCGTCGGGGTCGACGGGCGCCCGACAGGGGAGACCTGGGCCACACCGCCGGCCGGGCCGCTGGACCCCGTCGCGCTCTTCGCCGCCAACCCGGTCCCGACGTCGTCGGTCGTCCTGCGCCGCCGCGCGCTGCGGGACGCCGGCGGCTTCCTCGCGCCCGTCCCGGTGGCGGAGGACTGGGACCTCTGGCTGCGCGTCGCCCGCACCGGCCACCGCCTCGTCGCCGTGCCCGAGGCGCGGGTGCGCTACCGCCGCCACCCGGGCGGGCTGACCGCCGACGTCGCCGGGCTCGCGCGCTCGCAGCTGCGCGTGCACCGCGCGCACGCCGACCTCGTCGCGCCCGCGCAGCGCGACCGCGTGCTCGCGGCGGACCTGCGGGCGCTTGCCCGCGGCCTGGCGCGCGCCGGCGACGCGCGCGGCGCCCGCGCGGCGCTCGCGGAGGCCGCACAGGTCGCGGCGCCCTCGCCGCGCGACCGCGCGCTGGCGGCCGCGCTGGCCCTCCCGGGCGTGCGCGGGCTGGCCGGTCGCGCCGACCCGTACCGCGGCTAGCGGTCCTGCTTGATCTCCTCGCCCGGGAGCGCCGGGGACTCGGGGTCCGTCGGGCCGCCGGGGATGGGGTCGCCCTTGAAGTCCTCCGGGTTGTCGACCTCCTCGCCGTCGATCGTCACCCGGCCGTCCTCGTGGTGCTGGACGCCCGACGGCCCGAGCTTGGCCTCAGGCCCCTCCTCGTAGGAGTGCTCGCCCTCCCGGCCGCCGAAGGTCTCGTACTTCGCGTCGCCCGAGGGCCAGTCCTTCAGGTCCTTCGGTGGGTCGTCCTCGAGCTGCTTGAGCTCCTCCTGCGCGCGCTCGCGCTTGCTGCTGGTCTCCTCCATGGGCCCGGAGTACCCGCGGGTGCCCGATTGGGCACCAACCTCCCGAGCTCGAAGGCCCACACGGCGGGGCCGTCGAGCAGGCCCTCGGCGGCGGCGTCGCGGTCGCCCCGTGCCAGCGCCCGGACACCCACAGCCGCGCGGCGTGCGCCCCAGAGCAGGAGCCCCGGCCAGCGCCGCGCGGGCAGCGCGCCGGGCCACCGGGCGCCGAGCCACGCGGCGCCCGAGCCGTGGCGCGCGCGCTGGCGCAGCATGCCGCGGACCGTGGTGCGGTTGTGGTGCACGACGACCGCGCCGGGACGGCGCTCGAGCGCCCAGCCGGCCTCGCGCAGGCGCCAGCAGAGGTCGGCGTCGCCCCCGCTGCGGATGCCCTCGGCGAAGCCGCCGACCGCCTCGAAGGCGCTGCGGCGCACCGCGCAGTTCGCGGTCTGCGCGAAGGCCCACCTGCCGTGGCCGAGGGTCACCTCCTGGGACATCGAGCCCTTGGCCCACGCCCAGCGCACCGCCGGGCCGGCGTCGGGCTCGGGCGGCACGTCGGCCACGGCGCCGGCCAGCACGCCGACGCGCTCGCCGGGGGCCGTGGCCAGGAGCCGGTCGAGGTGGTCGGGGGCGGCGACCACGTCGGCGTCGAGGAAGAGGATCCACGGGGCGCGGCCGCGCTCGGCCCCGCGGTTGCGCGCGTAGTAGCTCGAGCGCTGGGCGGTCGCGACGACGACCCGCGGGTCCTCCACGCCCACGCCGCGGTTGTCCACGACCGTCACCGTGTCGCCCTCGATCCGTGGGAGGCTCGACAGCCGTGAGAGGAGCGCGCGGACCGTCGCGGCGTCGCCGGCCACCGGCACGACGACGTCTACCGCTGAACGCGCCATGGCAGGACATCGCACCACATCCGCGTAACCAACGGCGGGTGCGGGCCGTTCCCTGCCACCAGATGGGGACCACGACTAGGAGGATCTGCAAGATGTCCAGGCTTCGCAGCCTCGGCGCGGCGGCTGCCGCGATCGGGGCCATGGCCGCCCTGGCACCGGCGAGCTCGCTCGCCAACGTCCAGGTCGGCTCGTCCGGCTGGCAGTGGGGCAACCCGCTGCCGCAGGGCAACACCATCCGCGCGACGTCGTTCTTCGGCACGCGCGGCTACGCCGCCGGCGACTTCGGCACGCTGCTCGTCACCAACGACGGCGGCAACACGTGGAACGGCCTGCCGTCCGGCACGTTCACGGCCCTCACCGAGGTGCAGGCGGTCGACCCCGACACGATGGTGGCCGGCGGCGGCTGCGTCGCGCGGCGCACCGACGACGGCGGCAGGACGTTCGCCCGCATCGCGTTCACGCCGGTGGAGTCCTCCTGCAAGGAGCCGCTCGCGGCGCTCGCCTTCCCGGTCGAGAAGACCGGCTACGTCGTCCTCGCCGACGGCACGGTCCTGCAGACGACCGACGGCGGCACCGAGTTCGCCCAGAAGGTCGCGATCCCCGGAACGCGCTCGGCGCCCGGTGGTGGTCAGGCCTTCCCGACCGACGCGCGGTTCCTGACCGACGTCCTGGGCTTCGTCACCACGTCGGACGGCAAGATCTACCGCACGACCGACGGCGGCGGCACGTGGACCGCGGTCAACGACACGCAGCGCCCCGTCCGCGCGATCACCTTCGCGGACGCGACCACGGGCTACGCGGTCGGCGACAACAACCTGTTCCTGAAGTCCACCGACGGCGGGGCCACCTGGTCGGCCAAGGACATCGGCGGCAGCGCCGCGCAGAACCTGGTCAGCGTCGTCTGCTCGGACCCGCAGCTGTGCATCGCCACGACGGCGAAGGGCGACGTGCTCATCCGCACCGCCGACGGCGGCACGACGTTCACCCAGCCGGCCTCGGGCGCCAACGCGCTCTTCGCGGCCGCGTTCGCCACGCCGGCGCGCGTGGTGGCCGGTGGCGCGGGCGGCGCGACGGTGACCTCCGACGACGCGGGCGTGACGTTCTCGCCGGTCGGCGGCGCCCCGCTCACGGGCAGCTTCACCCGCATCCGCCCGGGCCTGCAGAACGGCACGGCGTTCGCGCCGGGCAACGACGGCGCGCTGGCCAAGACGGTCGACGCCGGCAAGACGTGGACGCGCAGCAACGTCCCGACCTCGGAGAACGTCGTCGACGTCTCGTTCCCGACGGCGACCGACGGCTACGCGCTCGACGCCGAGGGCGGCGTCTTCCGCACCACGACGGGCGGCGGCACCTGGCGCTCGCTCGACAAGGGCACGACCGCCAACCCGCTGTCGATCTACGCGCCGTCCAAGGACGTCGCGCTGCTCGTCGGGCCGACCGGCATCCGCCGTTCGGGCAACGGCGGTGAGGCGTTCAGCGCGATCCGCGACCGCGACGTGGCCCGCAAGCGCGTCAGCGGCGTCGACCGCGCCGGCACGCAGGTCGTCGTCTGGGGCTCGAAGGACCTCGTGCGCTCGTCGGACGGCGGCAGGACCTGGAAGGCCATCCGCAAGCCGATCCGCCGCGGGTCGCTGGAGAAGGTCGACTTCGTCAACGCCTCGGTCGGCTTCGTGCTCGACTCCGTGGGCCGCGTCTGGCGCACCCGCAACGGCGGCAAGCGCTGGACCGAGCTGCCGGGCGTCGGCTCCGACGACGCGTACGGCCTGGCGTTCTCGAGCGCCACGAACGGCTACCTCGTCGTGCCGTTCCAGGACGACGACGACGCGCACATCGACCTGCTGATGCGCACGTCGGACGGCGGCTCGACCTGGCACCCGCAGTTCGTGGTCGCCCAGCACCTGGACGAGTTCGGCATCGCCGCCCCGGGCGGCGGGACGGACTACCTCCTGGGTGGTGGCTCGGCGCTGCTGGCGTCGACCAACGGCGGCGACCAGGGCGCCGCCAGCACGCTGACCATCACGACCAAGCGCCGGACGCTCGGCCGTCGCGGGCGCATCCAGGTCACCGGCAAGCTCTCGCCGGCGACCGGGGTCGAGGAGGTCACCGTCGCGGCTCGCCGTCCCGGCAAGACCAGCTGGGACCAGCAGACGGTCAAGGTCGCCGCCAACGGCTCGTTCACCACGAGCTGGAACGTCACCCGCGGCGTGACGCAGTTCGTCGCCCAGTGGGCCGGCGACTTCAACTCCCGCGGCGACGGCTCCCCGACGCTCGCGGTCCGCGTGCGCCGCTAGGCACACGCGACACGGACGTCCCGCGAAGGGCCCGCCTCGTGCGGGCCCTTCGTCGTGCGTGAGAAGAAGGGGACTGTCCCCTTTTTCGCAGGAGCCAGGCGCGAGCGGCCAGCGCCCATCGTCGACGAAGGTGCGCGGTTGCAGGGACTTCGCGCCGCGAGGAGGAGCGTGAGAAGAAGGGGTCTGACCCTTTCTTCTCACGCGCCGGGGTCAGGCGGCGATGGCGGGCTCGGGCGCGGGGGTGGTGCGGGCGGGCTTGGGCGCCTCGCGGACGACCATGGGCATGCCGTCACGGGGGCCGATCGTGGGCGTCTGGCGGATGCGGAGGCGGTAGCCGGGGGCGAGGTCGAGGCGGAAGCGCTCGAGGAGCTTCGAGGCGATGACGCGGATCTCGGCCTGGCCGAAGCGCATGCCGATGCACGTGCGCGAGCCGCCGCCGAAGGGGACGTAGGCGCCCTTGGGGATCCGCTCGCGGTTGCCGGGGGCGAAGCGCTCGGGGCGGAACTCGTGCGGGCGGTCCCAGACGTCGGGGAGGCGGTGGCTGACCCAGGAGGAGTAGTTGACGCCGGTGCCGCGCGGGACCTCGACCCCGCAGACCTCGAAGTCGTCCTGCGCGTAGCGCGGCCCGATCCACGCGGGCGGGTACATGCGCAGCGTCTCGTCGAGGGCGAGCTCGAGGTCCCAGTCCGCACGTTCGACGAGGCCCGGCTGGCGGGCGAGCTCGTAGAACAGGAAGGCCACGGTCGACGTCGTCGTGTCGTGGCCCGCGAAGAGCAGCGTCATGACCTCGTCGCGCAGGTGCTTGTCGGTGAGGCCGCGGCCCTGCTCGTCGTGGGCGTCGAGCAGGAGCGAGAGGACGTCCTGGCCGCGCTCGCCGCGCTGCCGGCGCCGGCGGATCTCGCCGAAGATGATCGCGTCGAGCTTGCGGCGCGCGTCGTGCATCCGGCTCCAGGGCGTGCCGGGCCCGCGCAGGACCTGCAGGACGTAGTCCTTGGAGTAGAAGCTCAGCGCCCGCTCGAACTCCGTCGCCGCGTCGACGCGTCCGCGGACCTGGTCGGGGTCCAGGCCGAAGAGCGCGCGCATCGCGATGCGCAGCGCGAGCTCGCGCGTCCAGCGGTAGAGGTCGACCGCCCGGCCGGGGCGCAGCTCCTGCATCGCCCGGTCGGTCTCCTCGTGCATCACGCCGTGCAGCGCGGCGATCCGCTCGTGGTGGAAGGCCGGGAGCATGACCTTGCGCTGGTGGCGGTGGAACGGGCCGTCGATGGTCAGCAGGCCGTCGCCGAGCAGCGGGATCAGCTCGCCGAAGCCGCCCTCGCGCCAGGTGAAGTTCTTCGCGTTGGAGACCAGGAGGTGGTGGTTGGCCTGCGGTCCGAGCACGAAGACGAGCGGCTGGTGCAGCACCCGCACGGAGAAGACCGGGCCGTGGCGCTCGTAGAGCTCGAGCAGGAGGTTCAGCGGGTCGCGCAGCATCCGGCTCGTGCGCCTGGGCGAGAAGCCCAGCTCCCCCGGCGGCAGCAGCGGGGTGTAGCGCCGCATCTCGCGCACGTCCTGCGCGATGCGCACGAAGGGGTTCGTCGAGACCGGCGGTGGCCCTTCGAGGCTCATGGAACGCGACGATACCGCCCGACTGGCCAGCCAGCCAGTCCGTGCTGACCAAGCGGTCACCCGACGCCCGTCCACCCACGAGGTGGTCGCCCGCGACTCGTGCGTACAATGGTCGCCCCGACCTGCTCGGGGGCGTAGCTCAGTTGGTTAGAGCGCCGGCCTGTCACGCCGGAGGTCGCGGGTTCGAGTCCCGTCGCTCCCGTCCGTACGACGCCTCGCATCCGCGGGGCGTTCGTCGTTGCACGGGGACGGCGACCGCTCAGGCCACGAGCATCGCCAGCAGCGCCTCGGCCGCCGGCGAGGGCGAGCGCTCAGCACGCTGGACGGCCGCGAGCGTGCGGCGCGCGAGTTCGCCGCCCCGCACCGGGGTCAGGGGGTCCGGGCCGCGCTCGGCGTGCACGACGGGCAGGACCGTCCACCCGACCCCGAGGCGCACCATGGCGGCGAGGACCTCGGGCTGGTGGGACTCGGCGATGACCTCGAACCGCGCACCCGCGCGGCGCAGGGCGTCGGCGGCGATCGCGCGCGTGCGCGAGCTCTGCGGGAAGGTCACCCACGGCCCCCAGGTCTCCGGGCGGCCGGCGCGGACCCCGGGCGGGGCGTAGACCGCGAGCGGCTCGTCGCGCAGCGCGGTGACCTCCAGCCCGGCGGACGCCTCGGGCTGGACGCACACGACGAGGTCCAGCGCGCCCCGCGTGAGCTCGTCCAGCAGCTCGCCCGACGGGGCGACGTTGAGCCGCAGCTCGACGTCGGGGCGCTCGCGGCGGAAGGCGTGCAGGGCACCCGAGAAGTGGTCGACCGCCGCCACGTCGATCATCCCGACCCGCAGCGGCCCGGCGTGCCCCGAGCGGCGCTGGGCGACCCAGCGCGCGAGCTCGCCGGTCTCGGCCAGCACCCGCTCGGCGTAGCGGACGACCTCGACCCCGTGGCCGGCGAGCACGCGGCCGCGGCCGGCCGGCTCGAACAGCGCCATGCCGACCCGGCGCTCGAGCTCGGCGAGGCCCTGGGACAGCGCCGAGGGCGTCACGCCCACCGCCTGGGCCGCGCGGGCGAACGTCGGCTCGCGCGCCGCGGCCACGAGGTACTCGAGCTGCTGGACCGTGAGGTTGGGGAGGACCGGATCGTTCACCGCGAGATCACCATACGACAGACTTCCTTCACAGAAGTAACGCTTCGTTCGGAACGGCTTACTTTGGCGCAATGACCTCGCACCCCGCTTCCCCGACCGTCGCCCCCGCTGAGGGCAAGCTCGGGATCCTCAACGTCGGCCTCGGCGCCGTGACGACCACGCTCATCGCCGGCGTCGAGCTCGCCAAGCGCGGGCTGGGCCAGCCGGTCGGCTCGCTCACGCAGATGGGGACGATCCGCCTCGGCAAGCGCACCGACGACAACGTCCCGCTCGTCAAGGACTTCGTCCCGCTCGCCGAGCTCGACGACATCGTCTTCGGCGCCTGGGACCCGTACCGCGACAACGCCTACGACGCCGCCGTCCGCGCGGGCGTGCTCGAGGCCCGCCACCTCGACCCGATCGCCGACGCGCTGCGCGCCATCGAGCCGATGCCGGCCGCCTTCGACGCCAAGTACGTCAAGCGCCTCGAGGCCGAGAACGTCATGGCCGACACGAGCAAGCGCGGGATGCTCGAGCAGATCCGCGCCGACATCCGCGCCTTCCGCGAGCAGCACGGCTGCGCGCGCCTCGTGATGATCTGGTCCGGCTCGACCGAGGTCTACATCGAGCCCGGCCCCGCGCACGCCAGCATCGAGGCCTTCGAGGCCGCCATCGACGCCGAGGACGACTCGATCGCCCCGTCGATGCTCTACGCCTACGCCGCCCTCCTGGAGGGCGTGCCCTACGCCAACGGCGCGCCGAACCTCGCGGTCGACACGTCGGCGCTGCGGACCTTCGCCGAGGAGCAGGGCGTCGCCATCTCCGGCAAGGACTACAAGACCGGGCAGACCCTGCTGAAGACGGTCCTCGCGCCGATGCTCAAGGCGCGGATGCTCGGCCTCAACGGCTGGTACTCGACGAACATCCTCGGCAACCGCGACGGCGAGGTGCTCGACGACCCGGAGAACTTCAAGACGAAGGAGACGTCGAAGCTCGGCGTCCTGGAGGACGTCCTGGAGCCCGAGCGCTTCCCCGAGCTCTACGGCGACGTCTACCACAAGGTCCGCATCAACTACTACCCGCCGCGCGGTGACGCGAAGGAGGGCTGGGACAACATCGACCTCTTCGGGTGGCTCGGCTACCCGATGCAGATGAAGGTCGACTTCCTCTGCCGCGACTCGATCCTGGCCGCGCCGCTGGCGCTGGACCTCTGCCTCTTCATGGACCTCGCCCAGCGGGCCGGCATGGGCGGCATCCAGGAGTGGCTGAGCTTCTACTTCAAGTCCCCGCAGGTGGCGCCGGGCCTGTACCCCGAGCACGACCTGTTCATCCAGCTCACGAAGCTCAAGAACACGCTGCGCTGGATGATGGGCGAGGACGTCATCACGCACCTCGGCCAGGACTACGCCGAGGAGGAGCTCGCCGGCGTCGCGTAGGCCCTCCGGGCCCCGGCGGCACGGCCGCCGGGGCTCACCCTCAGGGCGAGACCATCACCCTCGACCTGAGCTTCACCCCCCCGGACAGGTGGGACCTCGAGCGCTTCACGCGTCCGACACACCGTCCGCCGGCCGAACGGCCACCCTGCCTTCCGGCGCATCGGTGTTGACACCTGTACGGGTGTTCAGCTACTGATTCGCCTCCGGTCCGCCGAAAGGGGGACGGGCCGGGTGTGCGCGGGAGAGCGCACGGACCAAGGGTCTCAAGGGGGATAGCCGTGAAGACGCGTGGGCGCCTGCTGGGCGCGCTGACCGCTGGTGTTGTGAGCCTGGGCTTCGCCGCCCCGGCGCAGGCTGGGCTGCTCGGCAGCCTGGGGACGATCGTCAACAACACGACGACGACCCTGAGCAACACCGTCACCGGCGTGGTCGGCTCCGTGCTGCCGCCGCCGGTCACCCAGGCGCTCAACATCGTCCCCGCGGGCTACGACCCGCTCACGCCGCTCGAGCAGCTCCTCGGCGGCAAGGTCGGCCTCGGCACGGTCCTGCAGGGCGTGACCTGCAAGCCGCTCACCGAGGTCACCCAGCTCGCCGCGACCCTCGGCCTCAACCCGATCACCGACGGCATCACGAGCCTCGCCTGCAACGCGCAGGTCCTCGAGTACCGGTTCGTGACGAAGTTCAAGAAGGCCGACGGCACGATGCTCGAGCGCTCGCAGATCGCGACGCTCGGCGTGCCCACCCTCCTCAACGTCGACGAGGACTCGGCCGCCGACATGATCGGCACGCTGACCCTCACGAGCCTCAACACGGTCGGCCTGGTCGTCGAGCGCTTCCCCGGCGAGACCGCCCAGCTCCCCGTCTCCGTCGAGGCCGTCCTGCGCGACCCGACCGGCTCGCTGCTCGGCCGCCAGTTCCTCGCCTTCGGCTACGACGCCCGCGACGACCGCGCCCCCGGCCGCTTCACCTTCGCCACGCCGATCGACACGGTCCTCAAGCCCAAGCCGGAGTTCCGCTTCAACCTCTCGCAGACGACCCGCGGCGAGCGCATCGCGCTCATCGGGTCGATCTTCGACGGCAGCGTGACCCAGCGGATCAACCCCGCCGAGGTCAAGGTCGACTACCGCAAGTCGCCCGACACCGCCACGATCACCGCCGCCGTCGGCGACGAGGTCAAGGCCGCGCTGACGACGAACCGCCCGGGCCAGACCACGATCTCGGGCCGCATCGTCGCGGCCACCTCCGAGGACCGCTTCAACGTCGACGTCCAGGACATGCCCTCGTCGCTGTCCCTGGCCGCCAAGACCTCGGGCCAGCTCGACGTCACGTACGCCGCCGCCGCCCGCGTCGCGAAGCTGCGCGGCACGATCGAGCGCCGCGGCGCCCAGGGCCCGACCCAGGCGCTCCTGCAGAAGGTCCTGCTCGAGCTCGACGACGTCCCGACCGGCCTGCGCGCCCAGCAGTCGGGCGGCGGCGGCTCGGTCAGCACGACCGGCGGCCCGGTCGGCCGCACGAAGATCGGCATCGCCAACGGCGAGCCGAAGTTCCTCACGGACCCGACCTACGTCCTCCTCGACGACGACGGGACGCTCGACTCGGTCTCGGCGCAGCTCAACGGCGTCGAGCGCGCGACCTTCACCGCCGGTGACGCGATCGCCGTCTCGGCGAAGCTCGCCGCCGGCCCGCTGCGCGCCCGCCTGGTCCAGCCCGGCCAGACGCTCGAGGCCAAGGTCACCGACCTCCCGTCGCAGTTCGACATCGGGATCGACCCCGAGGGCCGCGTCCTGGACTACAACGGCTACGGCTCCGGCATCAGCAAGATCACCGTCGCCGGGGACAGCACGACCCCGTTCTTCGCGCGCGCCACGAAGCTGCGCGGCACGATCGAGGGCATCCCGGCCACGCTGAACGCCGCGCTCGACACGAGCAGCGGCCGCACGGGCGTCGTCGTCAACGGCGGCGGCGCGATCGGCAAGGTCGAGCTCGTCGCCTCCAACGGCGCCGAGGGCCTGCCCGCCGGCACCGGCCAGGGCGTCGTGTACCGCGACGTCAGCAACGGCGAGTTCCGGCTGGCCGCGCGCATCAACCAGCTCAAGAAGCTCTCCGTCGCCACGGCCGACGCGCTGTCGCTCGAGGCCAAGACGGCCGGGGGCCCCTTCAGCGTCGACGCCCGCACCGACGACCTCGAGGCCACCGGCAACGTCCTCGACCTGCCGGCCGACACGACCCTGGGCTTCGACCAGGACGACGCGCGCCTGACCTTCGAGGGCAAGGACGCGGCGGGCCAGCCCAAGGGCATCGCGAAGCTCACGCTCGACGCGCGCTCGCTGAACGGCGCGCTCGTCGGCCGCGCCGACCGCGTCAACGCCAACGTCGAGGGCATCCCGGCGTCCCTGGCGCTCGACCTCGAGCAGGGCGGCGAGGGCCTCGCGGTCAACGCGAGCAACCCGATCGACCTCATCGAGCTCGTCGCCGCCAACCGCCCCGCCCAGGCCGACGACCTGCCCGCCGGCGGCGAGCAGGGCGCCAAGTACACGGACCTGGCGAACGGCGACTTCGTCGTCGGCGCCCGCGTGCGCAAGCTCAAGGCGCTCAGCGCGACCCTGTCCCAGCCGCTCACCGTCTCGGCCGAGACCGCCGGCGGTCCGTTCGGCATCCGCGCCACGACCGACGACCTGCGCGCCGTCGGCCGCATCGAGGACCTGCCGGCGAGGTTCACCGCCTCGGTCGACCTCGACGCCGGCAAGGTGTCGATCGACGGCAAGGCCGCCGACGGCTCGCCGCAGGGCATCAACCGCCTGACGCTCGACGCCGACAGCGACGACGCCCTCTTCGGTCGCGCCACGCACGTCCGGGCCGACATCAAGCAGATCCCGTCCGACCTCGCGCTCGACCTGGCCCAGGACGGTGAGGGCCTCGCCCTGACCGCCAACGAGCCGGTCGGCTCGATCGAGGTCGGCGCCGCCAACCGCCCGGTCGACTTCGCGACCGACCTGCCCGCCAACGGCGAGCAGGGCGCCAAGTACATCGACCGCGGCAGCGACTTCGTCGTCGGCGCCCGCGTCCGCCAGTTCAAGAAGGTGGCCGCGGACTTCAGCGCCCCGATCTCGGTCTCGACCGAGACCGAGGGCGGGCCGTTCGGCGTGCGCGTCGACACGGACGCCATCGAGGGCCTCGCCCGCATCGAGGACCTGCCCGCGAAGCTCGACGCGACCCTCGACACCGAGGACTTCCGCCTCAGCGTCGACGGCCACGGCCAGTCGATCGGGACGGTCGCCGCGGAGTTCAACGCGTCGTCCGCGCTCTTCGGCCGCGCCAAGCACGTCCACGCGCTGGTCAAGGACATCCCGGCCAACCTGGTCGTCGACCTCGCCCAGGGTGGCGACGGCGTCGCCCTGACGGCCAACGAGCCCGTCGGCCTCATCGAGGTCGCCGCCGCCAGCCGGCCGCTCGACCTCGCGACCGACCTGCCCGTCAACGACGAGCAGGGCGCGAAGTTCCTCGACAAGACCGGTGAGGACTTCGTCGTCGGCGCCCGCGTGCGCAAGCTCAAGAGCGTCAACGCCGCGTTCGGCCAGGTCGTCCAGGTGGCGACGGAGACCGAGGGCGGCCCGTTCGGCGTCCGCGTCGCCACCGACGACGTCGACGGCATCGCCCGCATCGAGGACCTGCCCGCCAAGTTCCAGGCGGCGCTCGACCTGGACGCCGGCAAGGTCACGGTCAAGGGCCGCGACGCCGACGACAACCCGCAGGGCATCAGCCGCCTGACGGCCGACGTCCACAGCGGCCAGTCGCTGTTCGGCCGCGCCTCGGACATCCACGCCGACGTCCGCGGCATCTCGTCGGACCTCATGCTCGACCTCGCGCAGGACGGCAGCGGCGCGAACCTCGAGGCCAGCGAGCCCGTCGACCTCGTCGAGCTCGTGGCGGCCAACCACCCGCTGCAGGCCGACGACCTGCCGGCCGGCGACGAGCAGGGCGCCAAGTACGTGGACCTGACCGGCGGCGAGTTCGCCATCGGGGCCCGCGTGCGCGACTTCAAGAAGGTCGCCGCCCGCTTCAACGACACGATCAAGGTCGACACGATCACGCAGGGCGGCCCGTTCGGCCTGCGCGCCCAGACCGACGACCTGCGCGCCAACGCGCGGGTCGAGGACCTGCCGGCGAAGCTCAAGGCCGAGCTCGACCTCGACGCCGGCACGATCGCCATCGACGGCCGCAAGGCCGACGACAGCCCGGCCGACGACATCGGCCTGCTGACGATCGCGGCCGACGCCGACGAGCCGCTCTTCGGCCGCGCGACCGACGTCGCCGCGCGCATCCGCGACCTGCCGTCCCAGACGAACCTGACGTTCGCCCAGACCGGCTCCGGCGCGGCCCTCGAGGCCAACCCGGCGATCGGCTCGGTCGAGCTGGTCGCGGCCGACCACGACATCGCGGACATCAACGACGAGCTGCCGGCCAACGACGAGCAGGGCGCGACCTACCGCGACACGCCCTCCACCTACACGATCGCCGCGCGCGTCCGTGACCTGCAGAAGGTCGTCGCGAACCTCGGCGACTCGATCGGCCTGGAGACCCAGACCGCGGGCGGCCCGTTCACCGTCACGGCCGACACGCCGGAGCTCAACGCCAAGCTCGAGCTCCGCGACCTGCCGTCGCACCTCAACGCGTCGTTCGACCCGGACGGCGGGGCCTTCCACTACGACGGCCACGGCCAGGGCATGGACGAGCTGAAGCTCGCGATCCGCGGCGTCGGCGGCCAGGCCTTCTTCGGCCGCGCCACGCGCCTCGATGCGACGATCAAGAAGCTCGCCGCGAACGTCGACCTGACGATCGACCCGGAGGCCCCGTCGGCGGACGTGTCGGCCAGCTCGCCGATCGAGGAGCTCGACCTCGTCGCCACCGACATCCCGGAGGGCGACCCGGTCCCGAGCGTCCCGGCCAACGAGCAGGGCGCCGTCTACCACGACAAGACGGGCCAGCCGTTCGTGCTCGCCGCCCGCCTGTACGACCTCCAGGCCGTGAGCTTCGGCCTCGGCGGTGAGGACATCGGCATCGACGCCAAGCTCCGCCAGACGCCGTTCAGCGTCGACCTGGAGTCCGACAGCCTCGACGCGCAGGCGCGCATCGAGGACCTGCCGGCCCAGACGGCGCTCGGCTTCGACCTCGCCAACGGCGCCTTCACCTACGAGGGCAAGGACGCCGACGGCAACGGCGCCGCGGTCGACAAGATCGACTTCGAGGCGACCTCCGACGAGCCGCTCTTCGGGCGCGCGAAGTTCCTCAAGGGCACCCTCGAGGGCGTCCCGGCGAAGATCACCGTCGGGTTCGACACCTCGGCCGGTGGCGCGGAGGTCTCGCTGCCCGACGGCACGCAGCTCGACAAGCTGACGCTCCAGGCCACCGACGGCGTGCACTCGCAGCTGCCGCCGGCCCAGGGCGTCGTCTACCACGACAACGACGACGAGTTCGTCATCTCCGCCGTGGTCGAGGGCCTGCGCAACCTGGCCGTCGACTTCGACACCGCGCTGGGTCTGAAGATCAAGCGCGCCGCGTCGAGCCGCTTCGGCGCCGACATCGACATCTCGGACACGCTGAAGGCGTTCGCCGACATCCAGGACCTGCCGGCCGACGCCGAGCTGGGCCTGGAGCTCAACGAGGAGAACGCCGACGAGCCGGGCGTCCTGCGGTTCAAGGGCCGCGACGGCAACGGCGACCCGCAGGGCATCGGCACGTTCGACCTCTCGGCGAGCACCGAGGAGCCGATCTTCGGGTCGGGCTCGGCGATCCAGGGCCACATCGAGGACCTCCCGTCCGACGTGGAGATCTCCTTCGGCCAGACCGCCGGCAAGGCCGTCGTGAAGGCGATCAACCCGACCGACCCGGACGGCCCCGCTGACCCGGTCGGCCTGATCGAGCTCGCGGCGTCCGACACGCCCGGCCAGTTCGCCTACCCGGCGGCCGGCGCCCAGGGTGCGCTCCTGCACACCAAGACGGGCGACCCGTTCCGCCTCGGCATCCGCATCCGCGACCTCGAGTACCTCGAGGCGGACTTCTCGGAGGCCATCAACCTCAAGACCAAGACCGCCGGCGGGCCGTTCTTCGCCGACGTCAAGAGCGACGGGTTCAACGCCGACGCGCAGATCCTCGACCTGCCGGAGACGCTGGACCTGAAGTTCGACCTCGAGGCCGGGCAGGTCGAGTACACCGGCTCGTCCGGGATCGGCCAGATCTTCGCCGACGTCTCGGCCGACGAGCCGCTCTTCCTGGGCGCCACCGCGTTCCAGGTCGACCTGCACGGCGTGCCGGACCACTTCACCCTCGGCCTGGGCAACACGGTCCCGGAGGAGGGTGAGGAGGCCGACCTGAGCTCGATCAACCTGGTCGCCGACCAGCCGATCGACCAGATCGACGTCAAGGCGCACTCCGCCAACCGCGAGTACCCGGTCATCCCGGCCGGCCAGATGGGCGCGATCGTCAACTCGCAGCTCGAGGCCGGTGAGCCGGAGGAGTCCGAGGAGCTGGCCATGGCGCTGCGCGTCTACAAGCTGCGCGAGCTCGCGGTGAACCTCGAGCCGGTGTCCCTGGTCGCCAAGACCGAGGGCAACCGCGTCTTCGACGTCGACGCCAAGCTCCGCGGCTCGCTCGACGAGCAGACGGGCGAGCGCGGTCCCGACCTGTCGCTGAAGGCGACGATCGACAAGCTCCCGGCCGACGTCCAGATCGGCCTGGAGGACCACGAGACCAACGGGGAGCCCAACGGCTCCAAGCTGAAGGTCGTCGGCAGCGCCCCGATCGACCTCGTGTCGCTCGAGACCAACGGGCTCGAGCTGCTCGAGGGTGCCTCGAACGTCAAGGCGCAGATCGAGAAGCTCCCGCAGGACCTGTCGATCACGCTGCCGGACACCGGCCAGCTCGCGGTCATCGAGGCCAAGGACGGCAACGGCACCCTCACGCCGATCGGCCAGCTGCGCCTCGCCGCCGCCAGCGGCTCGGCGACGCTCCCCGCCGACACGTACGACTCGGCCACGAACGTCGCCACGGGCGACGACACGCTGGGCTTCGTCAACACGGCGAACGACACCGACATCAGGGCGCGCCTCTCGGGCGTCAAGTCGCTGGGGCTGAACCTCGAGCCGATCTCGCTCGACGCGCAGCTGACCGGCGGGCGCAAGCTCGTGATCGACGCGACGACCGCCAACAAGGACGACGACGGCAACCCGACGGGGACCAACACGGACCTCGACGCGACGATCGACGCCCTCCCGTCCGTGCTGCACCTCGGTCTCGAGGACGGCACGCCGGCCCAGGGCGGCGGCAGCCGCCTGACCTGGCAGGCCTCCTCGGCGATCAACCAGATCGCGATCAACGCCGACGGCATCGAGCTCCTCGAGGGCGCGAGCAAGTTGCAGGCGGACATCAAGGGCGTCCCGGCCGCGTTCACGGTCGCGCTGCCCGACACGGAGACCTACCCGACGTTCCCGCTGGCGCAGCTGGGCATCACCGGCTCGCAGGAGACGACGGGCGGCCCGCGGATCAACGAGCTGCGGCTCGCCGCCGGTGACGGCACGCTGCCGGCCTCGGGCGGCAACGACCGGTTCCAGTACATCGACGGCGCGTCGCTGAATGTCGGCGTGAAGCTGACCAACGTGAAGGCGCTGGCGATGAAGCTCGACCCGATCTCGCTCGAGATCGGCCAGGAGGACACGCTCAACGGCGGCACGAAGCCGATCGACCTGAACGCGTCCCTGCCGAACGACAGCGGCCCGAACGCCACGGTCACCGGCCAGCTCAACAAGCCGTCCTTCCTCACGAAGGTCGGCGTGACGATCCCGCCGTCGGGCTCGGGCCAGCCGAACCGGCTGAACTTCGAGAACGGCACGGCCGCCCTCCCGCGGTCGATGGGCTCGATCACGCTCAACGCCCAGAACCTCGGGTCGATCCCCGGCGCGAACTTCTCGCTGGCGAACGTCCCGCGGCGGATGGAGGCGTGCCTCGCCACCGACCAGGCGTGTGTCCGCATGGACGCCGCGCACGCGATCAACCCGCTGCCCAACTACTCGGGCCAGTGCGGTCAGCCGTCGCAGAACTCGACGGCGGCCGGCGTGTTCAACCGCCCGTACGTGCCGCAGGTGTCGATGTACTTCGACGACTTCGACACCTCAGGCAACAGCTCGGCGATCAGCTCGATGATCACGATGAACGCGAACATCGACCTCGGGACCGGCGGCCAGCCTGTGTCGATCACCAACCTGAGGTTCCACAACCTCTCGCTGGACTTCGCGCAGAACGGCACGACGTTCGCCTACAAGCCGATCGCCAGCATCAGCGCCGGCAACGTCCCGCGCCTGTACATGTACATCGACTCGCAGAACGACCCGTTCGTGATGAACTCGGTGAAGTACCCGCCGAGCATCGGCAACCTGGTCATGGGCACCGACTCGTCGCCGGCGACCGCCCTGCGGCGCATCGCCTGGACCCCGGGCCCGCGGACCTCGTTCCTCTGCGCGACGAACCAGTCGATCGACACGAAGTCGTCGGGCTCGCTGAACTGCGGCGGCGACAAGCGGCTGGACATCGACACCGCCATCGGCAACATCAACGCCTTCGCGGTGCCGGTCTTCGGCGACATCGTGCGGGTCTGCGGCTAGCCCGCAACCGACACCGAGCAGCGGGCGGCGGCCCCGGGGAGACCGGGGGCCGTCGTCGTTGCTAGGCCGGGTCGAGCTCGGCGTCGGCCGAGCGCGCGCGCCGCGCCGCCGCCTCGGCGACCAGCGCCTCGAAGAGGGCGAGGTGCTCGGGGCGCTCGATGAGCGTCTCGGCGTGCCACTGCACGCCGAGGAAGAGGTGGCCGACGGTGTCGTCCTCGATGCCCTCGACGGTGCCGTCGGGCGCCCACGCGACGGCGCGCAGGCCCTCGCCCAGGACGTCGACGCCCTGGTGGTGGAAGGAGTTGACGGCGGCCTCGCGGCCCGCGCCCATGATCTCGGCCAGCCGCGAGTCGTCCTCCACGCGGACCATGTGCGTCGGCTCGCGTCCCGGCGCGGACTGGCGGTGCTCGAGCTCGTCGGAGACGACGTCGGGCAGGTGCTGGTGCAGCGTCCCGCCGCGGGCGACGTTGAGCGCCTGGGCGCCGCGGCAGATCCCGAGCACGGGGAGGCCGAGGCGGTCGGCGGTGCGGGCGACGGTGAGCTCGAAGACGTCGAGCTGCGGCTCGGTCTCGCCGAGCTCCGGGTGCGGGTCGGCGTGGTAGGCGATGGGGTCGATGTCCGGGCCGCCCGACAGGCAGATGCCGTCGAGCCCCAGCAGCAGCGGCTCGACCGCGTCGTTGGGCAGCGGCGGCAGGACCACCGGCAGGCCGCCCGCGCGCTCGACGGCGCGCGCGTAGGTCATGCCGAGCGCCATCTCGTTCTGGGGCGGGTCGCTCTGCGGAAGCGGGTCGGTGTGCTCCTTGCGGCGGACCTCGGAGGTCGTGACGCCGATGATCGGCCGTCGCGTCACCGAGCGCGGACCCACGTGTCCTTCGCCCCGCCCTCGCGGGAGGAGTTCACGACCATCTCGCCCTCGCGGAGGGCGACGCGCGTCAGGCCGCCAGGCATGGCCCGGACGCTACCGCCCGTCCCGGAGAACACGAAGGGCCGCAGGTCGACGTGGCGGGGCGCGAGCGCGTCACCCACCACCGTCGGGTGCGTCGAGAGCTGCACGAGCTCCTGGACGACGTAGGCGTCGGGCCGGGCGCCGAGCTCGCGGCGCGCCTGCTCGAGCTCGTCGGGCGTGGCCAGCGGGCAGAGCACCACGCCCTTGCCGCCGTGGCCGCCGCGCGGCTTGACGACGAGCTCCTCGAGGCGGTCCAGGAGCTCGGCGCGGCCCTCGGGGTCGCCGGGGTCGAAGGTCCGCACGCCGCGCACGAGCGGCTCCTCGCCCAGGTAGAGGCGCACGAGGTCGTCGACGTAGGCGTGCACGAGCTTGTCGTCGGCCACGCCCGTGCCGGGCGCGTTGACGACGCCGAGCGTGCCGGCGCGCAGCGGCCCGGCCAGCACCTGCCCGATCGGCGAGTCGAGCCGGTTCTCGTCGGTGCGGCGGTACACGACGTCCAGCGGCGCACGCCGCGCGCCGTCGAAGCGCAGCAGCCGGCCGTCCTCGACGCGCAGCTCGTCGGGCAGGACGATCGGCACGTCGACGAGCCGCGCGAGCGTCCGGTGCTCCCACCACGCGGAGTCCTCCGGACCGGCGCTGAGCAGCGCGATGCGCGGCGGGTCGGGCGCGCCGGGCGGGGCCGCCGCGACGAGGACGTCGCGCAGGAGCGTCGCGGCGTCGTCGAGGCCGCGCGGCTCGTCCTCGGGCGCGACGTCCAGCGCGCCGCGCACCGCGGCGCGGATGCCCAGGGCGAAGGCCAGGCCGCTGGGCACGCGCGTGTTGTCCTCCAGGACCTCGAGCGTCCCGTCGGCGGTGCGCACGACGTCGAGCCCGGCCACGCCGATGCGCGGCGTGCCGTGGTCGGGCAGCTCGCCGACCGCCCGCTCGAAGAACTCGGCGGTCTCGATGACGCGCGCGGGCACGACGCCCTCGGCGACGCAGCGGCGCGCGCCGTAGGCGTCGGCGACGAAGGCCTCGAGGGCGCGCACGCGCTGGGCCAGCCCCGCCTCGAGCGCCGCCCACTCGCCGGCCGCGAGCACGCGCGGCACGGGATCGACGTGGAACGCGACGTCGCGGCCATCCACGCGGAAGGCCATGCCCTGCGCTGCCGCCGCCTCGCGCACGGCGTCCGCGGCGGCGGCGAGGCCGCGCGCCCGCACGGCGGCGAGGGGGCCGGCGGTGTGCGGGTGGGGCGCGCCGCCGGGCGCCAGCGCCTCGTCGAAGGGGTCCACGCCTCCGGGTCCTCCCCCTCGACGGGCTAGAGCACGCGCGCCTTGCGCAGGACGAGGTAGGACAGCCAGATCCCGACGGCGAACAGCGGCAGGCCCATCGCGACGCGCGCGGCGCCGAGCACGACGACCGCGCCCGCGAGGTACAGCGGCGCCTGGACGGCGATCCGGGCGAGGAACAGGCCGACCCAGATCCAGCTCGCGCGCGAGTAGGCCCTGACCTTCACCGGGTCCTCGCGCCAGGCCATGCCCTCGCCGGTGACCGCGCCCACGAGGACGCCGAGCAGCGGGTAGCCGACGAGGATCGAGATCGCGTAGGCCGCGGCGTAGGCCAGGTTGATGAACAGCCCCGGCAGGTAGAAGTCCTCGGCCCGGCCGGTCTTGTTGGCGATGAAGGCGGCGATGGCGACGCCGACGACGCCGGCCAGGGCGAACTGCAGGGTCTCGCGCCGCAGGAGCCGGGCGATCGTCAGGCAGGCCCCCACCGCCACGGCGATGAGCGCCGAGAGCTCGAGGTCCGAGCCCGAGATCGCGTAGGCGATGGCGAACGCGCCCGCCGGCAGCGAGGACTCGAGGATGCCCAGGCGGCCGCCGAGCGCCTCGGCGAGCGCGACGGCGCCCTCGGGGCGCGGGCCGGTGTCGGGCTCGGCCGGCTGGGACGCCGCGTCGCTCACCGGACGCTCGCCGTCCGCGCCCGCTTGGCGCGCTGCTTCGCGGCGGCCTCCTCGGCGGCCTGGACCTCGGCGCGCACCGGCGCGCCCCACGAGCCGTCGACCGCGGCCAGCACGCCGCCGTCGAGCTCGCAGTTCACGCAGAAGCGCGAGCGGCCCCACGAGATCGCGCGCGCGAGCACCTGCGACGCGTAGTCCACGCCGGTGAGGTCGTGGCCGTAGTAGTCGTAGGCGGCGCGCCACGCGCTCGCGTCGAGCTGCGCCCCGGCGCCCGAGTCGCGCAAGAGCGCGGCGGCGGCCATGATCGCGTCGAAGTCGTCGTACGGCGACGGGTGCTCGGCGGTCCGGTGGTTGTAGGAGGCGGGCCGTGCCGCCGCGCGGTGGGCGTGGCGGTAGCGCTCCCAGGTGCTGACCGGGCCGTTGGTGACGTTGAACTGCATCGGCCCCGCGCAGCAGCGCGCGAAGTTCAGCCCGCGGTACGTCGTCGGGTGCGTGGAGAACGCGGTCTCCTGCTTGTGGATCGAGGCGAGCAGCAGCCAGTTGACCCCGTAGGCCTTCGAGGCGCGCTCGTAGATCGGGTAGAAGGCGGCGACCCAGCCGGCGCGCACGTGCTCGCGGTCGTTGGCGGCGAAGCGGCGCTCGTCGAGCGACACCCGCACGGCGGTCGGGGCGGGCGCGGCGCGCACGGCGGCCACCGGCGAGGCCTGGGGCGAGGGGACGGGTGCGGGCGACGGCTGGGCGGGCGGCTGCGCGGCGGCGGCCGGGGCGGCCGCCACCGGCGGGGTCGCGGGACGGGCGGGCGCATCCTCCGTGGCGCCGCCACCGGTCGCGAGCAGCGCCAGCACGACGAGGACCGCGGCCGTCGACCCGCCGCCGAGCAGCAGCCACAGCGGCCCGCGGTCGCGGGCAGGGGCGGACAGCCCTGGAGGGACGGAGGACGGCACGGCGACGAGGGATGGTAGAGCGCCGTCGTCCGCATCCCGTCAGCGGCGACGCCTAGTCTCCGGCGCCGATGGACGACCTGCTCAAGCGTGTCGCCGACGCCGGCCTGCACGTGACCGCCGCCGAGGAGGCCCTCGACGCCGGCGAGCGCCAGAGCGCCGAGGACGCGCTCGACGCCGCCGACGCGGAGCTGACCGCGCTGCGCGAGCGCTGGCCGGCGATGGGCGCCGCCGAGCGGACCGTCGTCGGGCGCACCGCCGGGCCGGTCCGCGCGCGCCTGGACGCCGCGCGCAAGCGCCTGCCCCCGGTGCGCGCCGTCTCGCAGGCGCCGGTCGAGGTCGACCCCGAGCAGGACGAGGCGCCCGAGGACGACGGCCCGCCGCCCGCGGCCTAGAGCCCGGGCGGGTGGCGCACGGTGAAGCCCGCCACGCTGCGGGTGCTCGCCTGCCAGCGCGTGCCCGCGTCGGCGCGGCCCGAGGTGTCGAAGCGCAGGCCGGCGACGACCATGAAGGCGTGCTCGGCGTTGGCGTAGATCGTCACCCACTTGCCGGGCCCCGGCTTGCCCCAGTCCGCCAGCGAGCCGGAGGTCATCGGGCCCTCGATGTAGCCGGCGGTCGCCAGGGCGTAGGAGATCGAGCCCGAGCAGTCGTAGGCCGAGTCCTGCCAGATCTCGTCGGGGTTGCGCCCGTGCCCGCCGCCGTAGACGTAGGGCTTGCGGGCGACCTCGTTGGCCCCGCGCATCAGCGCGACGAGCCGGCGCGGCGCGGTCGGCGGCACGATCGCCCTGCCGCTGGCGTCGACGCTCGCGCGGTCGACGTCCGTCGCGCCCTCGCCGCCGTAGGCCTGGCGCAGCGCGGCCTGGACCTCGGCGTCGGTCGGCGCGCCCTCCGCGACGCGGTCCTCGGCGACCGCGTCGTCCTGCGCGCGGTCCTGGCGGTCGCCGGCGCCGACGCGCGCCGCGTCGGCCTGGCGCTCGGCCTGCGCGGCGTCGCGCCGCGCGGCGTCCTCGGCCACGATCGACGACGGGTCGCGCGGGGGCAGGTAGGGCGGCTCGACCTCCCACGCGCGCAGCGCGTCGGTCCCGCCCGCGCCGCAGCCCGCGACGACCGACGCGACGACGACGAGCAGGCACGCGAGCACCCGGGGCACGGACGTGATGCTACGCGAGGTCGCCCAGCGCCTCGGCAGCAGCGCGGGAGCCCGAGCGCAGGGCCCCGTCCATGTAGCCGTTCCACACCGTCGCGGTCTCGGCGCCGGCCCAGTGGACCCGCTGGTGGGGCCGGCGGATCGCCTCGCCGAAGTCGAGCAGGACGCCCGGCGGCGTGAAGCCGACGTAGCACCCGCGCGTCCAGCGCTCGGCCGACCAGTCCATCTCCACGTAGGCCTTCGGGCGCGAGGCGCGATCGCCGAAGAAGTCGGCGAAGCAGCGCAGCACCGCGGCCTTGCGGTCGGCGGCCGAGCGGCGTGCCCAGACGCGGGCGGCGTGGCCCTCGATGAAGCCCAGCAGCACGCCGGGGCGGCCGTCGGGCGGCGAGTTGTCGAACGTGATGCGCACGGGGTCGGCGTCCGAGGTGACCTGTCCCGCGAGGCCGTCGGCCCGCCAGAACGGCTCGTCGTAGACCGCCTGGCACTTGATCGCGTTGCCCTGCGGGAAGCGCTGCAGCAGCTGGGCCCGATCGGCCGGCAGCCAGGGCTCCCAGTCGATCGACGCGGTCACCGCGGGCGGCGCGGTCACGACGACGCTGCGCGCCCGCCACGTCGCCGTGTCGCAGACGACGTCGACGCTGCCCTTGCGCTGGACGACCCGGCGCACGGGCGAGCCGAGCTTCACGCGGCGCTTGCCCAGCCGCTCGGCCAGCCCGAGGACGATGCGCTGCGAGCCGCCGACGAAGCGCTGCTCCTGGGCGCCGCCGGCGGTGTTGATGAGCCGGTTGAGCGACCCGCCGCCGCCCGCCGGCCCGGCGCCGCGGATGTAGGCCAGGACGTGCAGGAGCGAGACGTCGCGCGGCTCGCAGGCCCACACCGCCTCGATGGCGAGGTCGAGCAGCAGCCGCGCGCCCGGCGTGTGCGCGTTGGCGAGCTTCCAGGTCTCGAAGGTCTGGCTGTCCCACTCGGCGGCGCGCGGCGCCTTCCACGGCGCCTCGACCGGCACGGTGGCCGCCATCTGGTCGAGCTGGGCGATGGCCAGGAACGCCTCGGGGGCGCCGAGCAGGTCGGGCGGCACCGGCCCGAGCGGCCCGGTGGGGCTGTAGCGCTCGCGCCTGCCGCCGGCGGCGTAGAGGTACGAGCCCTGGTCGTAGGTGGGGAACGTGTCGACGCCCAGCTCGCGCGCCAGGCCGAGCAGCACGTCCTGCGTCGGGCCGACCCACTGGCCGCCGACCTCGATGACCTCCCCCTCGCCGAGGGCGTGGTTGAGCAGGCGCCCGCCGACGCGGTCGCGCGCCTCGAGCACCACGACCGACCTCCCGGCCGCCACGACGTCGAGGGCGGCGCGCAGGCCGGCCAGGCCCGCGCCGACCACCACGACGTCGGTCCTGCGCGGCGCCCGGCGCCGGGGCGCGGGCTTGGCGCCCGCGGACGGGGGGAGGGCGGCCGCTCCGGCGGCGCCCGCCGCGGTGCCGAGCAGCCCGCGGCGCGTGACGGTCCTGGACACGTGGGCAAGCCAACCAGAGGGCGCGACCTCGCGCCGCAGTCCGTACGATGTCGGCCAGTGGACCGCCGCCGGGCCCTCCTGCCGCTGCTCGCCGCCGCCCTGCTCGGGCTCGTGCTGGCGTGCGCGTGCACGGCCGGCGTGCTGGACGCCTCGGTGCTGCACGCGCTGCCGCTGCTCGTGCTCGCGCTGCCGCTCCTCGCGGGCCGCTACGTCGGTGAGGACCGCCTCGCCGCCCTCGCCGCCGTCGTGCGGGCCCGTCGCGCCCGGCCCGTCGGCGCCGCGCTCCCGCGGCTGCGCCGCCCGGTGGTGCGCGTCGCCCGCGGCGGCCGCCTCATCGCGGCGTCGCTGGCCGAGCGCGGGCCGCCCGCGCTCGCCCTCGCGCGCTAGCTGAAGGCCCGGCTCGCCGTCGGGTCCGCGTGCGCGCGCACGCCATCGACCCGACCCACGCGAACCACCGAGGAGGCACGCCATGGCGCGCCGGTCCCTGGGCGTCGCGGCGGCGCTGCTCGCGCTCGCCATGCCCGCCACCGCCCTCGCCCACGAGGGCAGCCCGAACTTCCTGTCCGTCATCCAGTCCAAGCCGCAGGTCCGCGGCCTGCACCTCGAGGTGCTCAACCGCGACGACCGCCTCGCGCTGGTCAACCGCACGGGCGAGGACGTCGTCATCGAGGGCTACCGCCCCGGCGAGCAGTACGCCCGTGTCCGTGCCGACGGGACCGTCCAGGTCAACGAGAACTCCGAGGCGACCTACACCAACGAGGAGCGCTACGGCGCGAAGGTCCCCGACGGCGTGCGGCCCGGCGCGGCACCCAGGTGGCGCACGATCGACCGCTCGGCGCGCTTCGAGTGGCACGACCACCGCATCCACTGGATGTCGAAGACCGACCCCCCGCTGCGCCGCCCCAAGGACGAGCGCCAGCAGGTGACGCGCTGGACGGTGCCGATCGCCGTCGGCGGCGATGAGGACGCGATCCGCGGCGAGCTGCTGTGGACGCCCGTCGAGGACGGCGGCGGCATGCCGGTCGGGGCGGTCGTCGGCCTCCTCGCCGTCGTGGTGCTCGGGGGCGCGGCGGTCGTGGTGTCCCGCCGGCGGCGGGGCGCGGGCGAGGGCGGCACGGACGCGGCCGGCGCCGGCGGCCGCGAGGCGTGGTGAGGCGGGCCCTCTTCCTCGCGCTGGTCGCGCTGCTCGCCCTCCCGGCGGCGGCGCAGGCCCATGCCCGCCTGGTCGGGACGGCGCCCGAGCGGGGCGCGACCCTGCGCGCCGCCCCGCAGGAGGTCGTCTTCCGCTTCAACGAGCCGGTCGAAGCCGCGTTCGGCGCCGTGCGCGTCTACGACGGCACCGGCAAGGAGGTCGACGACCGGCGGCTGCGCAGCCCCGGGGGCGACAGCCACCGGGTCGCCGTCGGCCTGCCGCGAGGCCTGGCGGACGGGACGTACACCGCGGTCTACCGGCTGATCAGCGCCGACGGACACCCGATCTCGGGCGGCCTGGTGTTCAGCGTCGGCGAGGCCGGCGCAGGACCGTCCCAGACGATCGACGAGCTGCTCGGGGCCAGCTCGGGTCCCGTGACCGGGACGGCCTTCTCGGTGGCGCGCGCGACGACGTACGCCGCGACCGCCGTGGTCCTCGGCGGGCTGCTCGTCCTCGGGCTGTGCTGGCTGCCGGCGGTCGCGGGCCTCGGCCTGGGCGCCGGCCTCGTCGCGGCGCGGGCCGCGCTGCGCGCGCGGGCCCAGCGCCTCCTCGCCGCGGGCGCCCTGGCCGGGCTCGTCGCCGGCGCGGCCGGCCTCGTCCTCCAGGGTGCGGTGGCCGGCGGCACGTCGTTCTGGACCGCGCTGGACCCCGACGTCGTGCGCGAGGTCCTCGAGACGCGGCTCGGCACGGCCTACGGCGTGCGCGAGGGCGCGTGGCTCGCCCTGCTCGCCGGCGTCCTCGTGCTCGCGCGCCGGGCGCTGCCGCGCCCGAGGGTCCTCGCGGCCCTCCTCGCGCTCCCGCTCGTGGTGCTCGCCGCGGCGCCCGCGCTCGGCGGCCACGCCGGCGTGACCTCCCCGCGCGGGCTCACCGCGACCTCCGACGTCGTGCACGTCGTCGCCATGAGCGCCTGGCTCGGCGGCCTCGCCCTGCTCCTGCTCGCCCTCCCGCGCGCGACCGCGCAGCTCGAGCCCGCCGACCGCACGAAGCTCCTGGCGGCCGTCCTCACCCGCTTCTCGCCGCTCGCGCTGGCGTGCGTCGTCGCGCTGCTCGTCACCGGGACGGTCCAGTCGGTGATCCACCTCACCGCCTTCTCCGAGCTGCTGGACACCGCCTTCGGCCGGGCGATCCTCGTGAAGGTCGTCCTGCTCGCCGGCCTCATCGCGCTCGGGGCGGTCAACCAGCGTCGCGTCGTGCCCGCCCTCCGGCACGCCGCCGCCACCGGCCGGACCCCGGGCGGACCGGGCGTCCTGCTGCGCCGCACGCTGCGCGGCGAGGTGGTCCTCGCGCTCGCCGTCCTGGGCGCCACCGGGGCGCTCACGGGCTACGCGCCCCCGGCGTCCTCCGCCGGCGGCCCGTTCGCCGAGCGCGTCGCGATCGGCCCGCTCGACGCCGACGTGACGGTCGACCCCGCCGGCGTCGGCCCCAACGAGCTGCACCTCTACCTCTTCCGCCGCAGCGACGGCGCGCAGTTCGAGGGCGCCAAGGAGGTCACCGCGACGATGGCGCTGCCCGGCGGCGACATCCCCGAGCTGCCCGTGACGCTGCGCCTGAGCGGCCCCGGCCACTACGTCGCCGACCGGTTCGCCGTCGGGCGCACCGGCACGTGGCGCCTGCGGGTCGTCGTCCGCGTCAGCGACTTCGACGAGTTCCGCAAGGACGTGGACGTGCGGGTGCGGTGATGAGCACGCTGCTGCTCAGCCTGCTCCCGGCGGCGCTCCTCGCCGTCGCGCTCCTCGCCGGGCGCTTCCCGGGCGAGCGCGCGCTCGAGGGGGCCCGGGCGCTCGTCGCCCGCCGGCGCCACCGTCCGCGCCGCCGCGTGCCCGGCCTCCTCGCCGTCGCGCTCGCCCCGCTCGTGCGCGTCCCGCGCGGCGCGTGCCTCGTCGGCTGCGCCATCGCCTCCCGTCCTCCTCCTGGCCTGCGCAGGAGCCCAGAGACCTGTCGCACACCACCAAGGAGCCATCGCATGACCCGCAGGACCATCACCGCCGCGACCGCCCTCGCCGCGCTCGCGCTGCCGGCCGCCGCCGGCGCCCACGTCACCGTCCAGCCCCAGGAGCTCGAGGCCGGCGCCTTCAAGCGCGTCGACGTCCGCGTGCCCAACGAGCGCGACGACGCCTCGACGCGCAAGGTCGAGGTGCAGTTCCCGCCCGGCGTCGCCACCGCGAGCTACGAGCCGGTCCCCGGCTGGAGCGTCGAGGTGACGACCCGCAAGGCGGCCAAGCCGATCGAGATGCACGGCGAGACCTCGACGGAGGAGGTCGACACCGTCACGTTCACCGCCGACAGCCGCGACGACGCGATCCCGCCGGGCGCGTTCCGCGACTTCGGCCTGTCGATCCGCGTGCCCGACACGGTCGGCAAGGCGACCTTCAAGGCGCTGCAGACCTACACCGGCGGCGAGGTGGTGCGCTGGATCGGCCCGGAGGACGCCGACAAGCCGGCGCCCACCGTCGAGGTCGACGAGGCCGACGACGACGCCCACGGCGGCGGTGGCGCGACCGCGCAGACGGCCGACACGGCGGCGCCCGCGCCGGTGGTCGACGACGACGCCGAGGACGACGGCGGCTCGGACGGCCTGGCCGTCGCGGCACTGGCGGTGGGGGCGCTCGGCCTGGTCGCCGGCGGTGCCGCACTGGCTCGCGGGCGCACCGCGTAGGGGAGGATCACGCCATGGCGTCGCGAGAGGACCGCAAGCGCGAGGCGCGCGAGGCGCGCCTCGCCCACGAGGAGCAGGAGGCGGCGAAGGCCCGGCAGGCCCGGCGCCTGCGGATGCTCGGCGCCGTGGTGGCCGCCGCGGTCGTCCTGGTCGTCGTGGCCGTGCTGGTGTCCAGCGGCGGCGACGACGAGACGTCGCCGCCGGTCACCGCCGACCGCAGCGCCCAGGTCGTCCGCGAGGTCGCCCGGTCGCTGGACGGGATCCCGCAGGACGGCCTCGTGCTCGGGCGCAAGGACGCGCCCGTCACGATGGTCGAGTTCGCCGACCCGCAGTGCCCCTTCTGCGGCGAGTTCGCCACGCAGGCGCTGCCCGCGATCGTCGAGCAGGAGGTCCGCGCCGGGCGGCTGAAGGTCGAGCTGCGGCTGCTGACCTTCCTCGACGACAACCTCGGCACCGACGACTCGCAGAAGATCGCGCGGCTCGCGCTCGCGGCCGCCCAGCAGGACCGCCTCTGGCACGTCGCCGAGGCGGCGTACCGCCTGCAGGGCCAGGAGGGCTCGCGCTACGCGACCGACGCGTTCCTGCGCGGGCTCGTCACCGGGGTTCCGGGGCTCGACGGCCCGCGGGCGCTCGCCGCCACGGGCAGCGACCCCGTCACCCGGGAGCTCGGGGCGGCCGTGACGGCCCAGAACCGCTACGGCGTGCGGTCGACGCCGACGTTCCTGATCGGGCGCACCGGCCAGGAGCTCGAGCCGTTCGAGCCGTCCTCGCTGACCGCGCAGCCGTTCGTCGAGCGCGTCCGGGAGCTGGCCGGCGCGTGAGGCCGCTCGACCGCGCCGCCGTCGCGCTCGCCGTCCTGGGCGTCGGCATCGCCGGCTACCTGACGGTCGCGCACTACGGGGGCATCGACCCCGTGTGCACGAGCGGCGGCGGGTGCGAGCGGGTCCAGACCAGCGAGTACGCCGACCTCGCCGGGGTCCCGGTCGCCCTGCTCGGGCTGCTGGGCTACGTCGCGATCCTCGCGGCGCTGCTGCTCCCCGGCGAGGCGGCGCTGCTGGCGGCGGCCGGGCTCGCCGTCGGCGGGCTGCTGTTCAGCGGCTACCTGCAGTTCCGCTCCTTCGTGACGCTCGAGGAGCACTGCGTCTGGTGCATCGCCAGCGCGCTGACGATGACCGCGCTGTGCGGGGCCTGCGTGGCCCGGGTGCTGCGCGCGCCCTGACCGCGTGGCAGGAGGGTGTACCCTACGTAGGGCGTGAAGAAGACCAGCCTCTACCTCGAGCCGGAGCTGGACGAGGCGCTCGCCCGGCGAGCGACCGAGGAGGGCCTGACGAAGGCGGAGCTCATCCGCCGCACGCTGGCGGCCACCGTCGCCCGCCCGCCCCGCCGGCGCCCCCGCGCCGTCGGCGTGCTCGACGGCCCGCGCACCCTGTCGACGGACCCCGAGGCCTGGCGCTAGCGGCGTGGCCGTCGTCGTGGACACCTCGTACCTGCTCGCGCTGGCCAACGCCGGCGACGACCACCACGAGGCGGCCCGCGACTGGCTCGCCGTCGCCGACGACGACCTCGTGACCTCGCCGCTGGTCGTGGCGCAGGTGGAGGCCGTCCTGCACCGCCTCGGCGGCCCCGCGGCCGCCGAGGCGTTCTGGGAGGACCTCGACGCCGGCGCCTACGTCGTCCGCTGGTGGGCCGACGCCCTGACCGAGTCGATCGCCATCGCCCGAGCGGGTAGGGAGGTCGTCGTGGACCTCGTCGAGGCGTCGCTCGTGGCCGTCGCGGCCCGTGCGCGGACCCGCCACATCGCCACCTTCCGCACCGAGGCGCTCCGGCGCCTGACCACCGCACAGGGCGAGCCCTTCGTCCTGCACCCGACCGACACCTGAGAGGAACCCGACATGGCCGACCACCCGAACAGCTTCGGTGCCCGCGACACGCTCGACGTCGGCGGCGCCAAGCACGAGGTCTTCCGCCTCGACGCGCTGCAGTCGAAGTTCGACGTCGCCCGCCTGCCGTACTCGCTCAAGGTGCTGCTGGAGAACCTCCTGCGCACGGAGGGCAACGGCGCGGTCGAGGCCGGGGACATCGAGGCGCTGGCCACGTGGGACGCGAAGGCCGAGCCCTCCGAGGAGATCGCCTTCACGCCCGCGCGCGTGGTCATGCAGGACTTCACCGGCGTCCCGGCCGTCGTCGACCTCGCGGCGATGCGCGACGCGATGGCCGAGCTGGGCGGCGACCCGTCGAAGATCGAGCCGCTCGTCCCCGCGGAGCTCGTCATCGACCACTCCGTGCAGGTCGACGTGTTCGGCACGCGCGACGCGTTCGCCCGCAACGCCGAGAAGGAGTTCGAGCGCAACCGCGAGCGCTACGAGTTCCTCAAGTGGGGCCAGGGTGCCTTCGAGACGTTCAAGGTCGTCCCGCCGGACACGGGCATCGTCCACCAGGTCAACCTCGAGTACCTCTCCCGCGTCGTCTTCGTCGACGACAAGACCGGTCGTGCCTACCCCGACACGCTGGTCGGGACCGACTCGCACACGACGATGGTCAACGGCCTCGGCGTGCTGGGCTGGGGCGTGGGCGGCATCGAGGCGGAGGCGGCGATGCTCGGCCAGCCGATGTCGATGCTCATCCCGCAGGTCGTCGGCTTCCGCCTGACGGGCGACCTGCCCGAGGGCGCGACGGCGACGGACCTCGTCCTCACCGTCACCGAGCTGCTGCGCCAGACCGGCGTCGTGGGCAAGTTCGTCGAGTTCTTCGGCGCCGGCGTCTCGCGGCTCTCCCTGGCCGACCGGGCGACGATCGGCAACATGAGCCCGGAGTTCGGCTCGACGTGCGCGATCTTCCCGATCGACAAGGAGACCCTGCGCTACCTGCAGTTCACCGGGCGGCCCAAGGAGCTCGTGGACCTCGTCGAGGCCTACGCCAAGGAGCAGGGCATGTGGCACGACGAGCACGCCGAGGAGCCGACGTACTCGCAGGTCGTCGAGCTCGACCTGTCCACCGTCGTCCCGTCGCTCGCCGGGCCCAAGCGCCCGCAGGACCGCGTCTCGCTGTCGGAGGCCAAGACGGAGTTCCGCGAGGCCCTCACGGACTACGCGGACGAGAGCGCCGGCTCGGACCGCAAGCCGGGCGTGCCGCCGCAGGACGCCGACGCGGGCAAGGGCGCCGACGACGAGGTCTCCGAGACCTTCCCGGCGTCGGACCCCGTGAGCTCCGAGGCGCCGGGCAACGGCCACGGCCGCGCCGGTGAGCCCGAGCGCGAGCACGGCCACTCGAACGTCGCCACCCGCGCCTCGAACGCCACGAAGGTGACGATGGACGGCGAGGAGTTCGAGCTCGACCACGGCCACGTCGTCATCGCCGCGATCACGTCGTGCACGAACACGTCGAACCCGTCGGTCATGCTCGGCGCGGGCCTGCTGGCGCGCAACGCCGTCGCCAAGGGCCTGGGTCGCAAGCCGTGGGTCAAGACGTCGCTGGCCCCGGGCTCGCTCGTCGTCACCGAGTACCTCGAGCGCGCGGGCCTGACCGACGACCTCGAGGCGCTCGGCTTCCACCTCGTCGGCTACGGCTGCACGACGTGCATCGGCAACTCGGGCCCGCTGCCCGACGAGATCAGCGCGGCGGTCAACGAGGCCGACCTGGCCGTCTGCTCCGTGCTGTCGGGCAACCGCAACTTCGAGGGGCGCATCAACCCCGACGTGAAGATGAACTACCTCGCGTCGCCGCCGCTCGTGGTCGCCTACGCGCTGGCCGGGACGATGGACTGGGACCCGTTCTCCGACCCGTTCCCGGGCAGCGACGTGATGCTGCGCGACATCTGGCCGGACTCCAAGGAGGTCGCGCGGACCGTCGAGGAGGCCGTGCAGTCCGACATGTTCCGCAAGTCCTACGCCCAGGTCTTCGACGGCGACGACAACTGGCGCTCGCTCGACGTCCCCGCCTCGGACCGCTACACGTGGGACGAGGAGTCGACGTACGTCGCCCGCGCGCCGTACTTCGACGGCATGGAGCCCGAGCCGACCCCGGTGGAGGACATCGAGGGCGCGAAGGTCCTCGCCAAGCTCGGCGACTCGGTCACGACCGACCACATCTCGCCGGCCGGCGCGATCAAGAAGGACGCGCCCGCGGGCCTGTACCTCCAGGAGCGCGGCGTCCAGCCCAAGGACTTCAACTCCTACGGCTCGCGCCGCGGCAACCACGAGGTGATGATCCGCGGCACCTTCGCCAACATCCGCCTGCGCAACCAGCTCGCGCCGGGCACCGAGGGCGGGGTCACCAAGAAGGACGGCCAGGAGACCTCGATCTACGAGGCCGCGCAGGAGTACGCGCAGGAGGGCACGCCGCTCGTGGTCCTCGGCGGCAAGGAGTACGGCTCGGGCTCGTCGCGCGACTGGGCCGCCAAGGGCACGAACCTCCTCGGCGTGCGCGCCGTCATCGCGGAGAGCTTCGAGCGCATCCACCGCTCGAACCTCGTCGGCATGGGCGTCCTGCCGCTGCAGTTCCCGGAGGGCGAGTCGGCCGACTCGCTGGGCCTGACCGGCGAGGAGACCTTCTCCATCACCGGCCTGGCCGAGCCGCTGAACGCCGGCGAGCTGCCGCGCGAGGTGCAGGTCACGGCGGGCGACACGGAGTTCACCGCCCGCGTGCGCATCGACACCCCGAAGGAGGCGGAGTACTTCCGCCACGGCGGGATCCTGCGCTACGTGCTGCGCCAGCTGGTGGCCGACGCGTAGCCGGGACTCAGGACGGGGCCGCGGCGCGCCTCGAGCGCGCCGCGAGCCGCACCGCGTCGAGCACGTCGGGGAGGTCCGCCGCCTTGTCCAGGAGGGCGGACGCCCCGGCGGCGGTCGCCGCCCGCTCCAGCTGCGGGCCGGCGTCGGCGGTGACCATCACGACCGCCGGCGCGTCGGGCAGCGCGCGCAGCGTCGCGCACAGCGCGATGCCGTCCTCGTCGCCCAGGCGGACGTCGAGCAGGACGACGTCGGGCCCGTGGCGTCGCGCCAGCGCCGTGGCCTGCGCGCCGGTCCCGGCCGCGCCCACGCTGACGAAGCCCGGCTCCGAGCGGAGCAGGGCCTCGAGACCCGCCCGCAGGGCGGGGTGGTCGTCGACGACGAGGACGCGGATCACGGCACCGCCATCTTCCCCCGCGCGGGGGACGACGGCGGTGCGGCTGGCCCTAGCCGTGAGCAGCAGGGGTCTGACCCCTGCTCCTCACGGCTGGATCGTCTGGCCCTGGATCGTCAGCGTGCCCAGGGCGGTGCCGGGCTGGAAGGCGGTGCCGAGCGTCGCGTTCAGGGCGCGCGCGGCGTTGGCGTTGAGCGCCACGCGGATGCCCGCCACCGTGAACGACCCGCCCGAGGTGACGGGTCGGGCGTCGCCGAGCGTCAGGTCGCCGATCGCCACCCGGTCGCCCTGGTAGTTCAGCCGCACGGCGAGGGTCGGCGTGGCGTCGAAGCGCACGAGGGGGTCGGTGAGGCTGATCGAGCTCGCGCCGCGCACGAACTTCACGCCGCCGCCGTGGTCGACCGTGCCGGTCTGCAGCGCGGGGGCCACGATGCTGCGCCGGCCGATGGGGAAGGCCAGCGTCCCCGCCGCCGGGACCGTCGCCGGCGGGACCTCGCCGAACGACGCGCCCGCGGCCGTCACGGCCTGGGCGAACGCCGGCTCGAGGGCGAGCTGGGTCGTGCCGCGCAGCTGCACCGTGTCACGCGGGGTGGCGCGGACCGAGGCATCGCCGAGGCGCAGGCTGCGCCGGAACGTCCGCGTGCCCAGCGCCCGGTTGAGGACCGAGGCGCCGCCGGAGGTGAACACGACGGCCGCGTCGGGCACGACGAGCGTCGCGCCGACGACGATCGCCGAGGTGGTGCGCGTCGAGAGGTTCAGGACGGTCACGCGCTCGCCGCGCACCCGGAAGCTCAAGCTCGACGTGGGGCCGAAGGTCACGCGGGGCGCGGTCAGCCGCACGACGCGCGAGCCGCGGCGCAGGGTCAGGGTCCCCCGGTGGGTCACGCTGCCCTGGGCGGTGAAGGTGTTGAGCTCCCCGCCCGTGGCGGGGAAGCGCTGGAGCGTCACGCCGCGGGCCCCGCCCGACAGGGACACGCGGATGCCGCTGTCGGCGAGGCGGCCGACGAAGCTCTCGCGCAGGTGCAGGCGGGTCTCGCCGCCGCCGACGTCGATGGTCGGCGCGGACGGGGCGCTGTCGCCCTGGGCGCTCGCCGAGGCGGGCACCGCGGCAGCGAGGGCCAGGGCCGAGACGGCGGCGCAGCGCGCCAGGCAGGGGGGACGATGCACGAGCAGACCTCTCCTCGTCGGACGTGTGGGGCGCCTCCTACCCGAGCTGACGGGCTGTCACGCGGACGCCATTCCCGACTGCCCTGGTAGGTGTTAGGGTTCCCGAACACGATGGCCGACCAGCGCGTGACCCCCTTCTGCGACCAGGCCTGCCGGGCGTGCCCGCCGCTGGACGAGCTCGCCCTCGCCCTGGCCCTCGAGCTGCGCGAGGACGTCGACGTCGCCGGCGCGCGTGCCGCGCTCGACGAGCTCGCGCTGCCGGCGATGCCGGCCGGCGGCCTCACGCCCCAGGGCCAGGGCTACGCGCTGCTGGACGCCACCGCGCACCTGCGCCCGGCGACGCGGGGCGGCGGCCTCGGGGCCTTCGCGCTGGACCGCGTGCTCGCCACCGGCACCGGCCACCCGTCGATGCTCGCGGTCGTCCAGGCCGAGGTCGCGCGCCGCGCGGGCCTCGCGATGACCACCGCGGGCTTCGGGGGCCGGCTGTTCGTCGTGCACCGTCGCGGCGGTCCCGTCCCGGTCGTCCTCGAACCGGGCGCCACGCAGCTGACGGCGCCGGCCGACCTCCCCGACACGCTGCACTGGCGCTGCTCGCACCAGGTCGCCTTCACGGTCCTGGGCGCGGCCGCCGCGGAGGCGTCCGCCTGCGGCGACCTGCGCCGTGCCTCGCGCGCGCTCGAGCTGCGCCTCGCCCTCCCGGTCGACGACGAGACGCGCCACCAGCTCGACCGCGACCTCAGGGCGCTGCGCGCCCGCTTCAACTAGCGCAGCGCGGGCGCGCGGGTAGCCTGCGGCCCCATGCCGCTGCCCGACGCCCTGCGCGACCTGCTCACCGCGACCGGCCCCTCGGGCTACGAGACCGCCCCGTCAGCCGCGTTCCGCAAGCACGCGGAGGCCCTGGGCGCCGAGGTCACCGTCGACGCGATGGGCAACACCTTCGCGCGGCTCAAGGGCACCAAGGAGGACGCGCCCACCCTCGCGGTCGTCGGCCACGCCGACGAGATCGGCCTCGTCGTCACCCACATCGACGACGACGGCTTCCTGTGGTTCACCGGCGTCGGCGGGTGGGACCCGCAGATCCTCGTCGGCCAGCGCGTCGCGGTCACCACGCGCGACGGCGTGGTGCCGGGCGTCCTGGGGCGCAAGCCGATCCACCTCCTCGACGAGGACGAGCGCAAGCGCGTCCCCAAGCTCAAGGACCTCCACATCGACATCGGGGCGAAGGACGGCGACGAGGCGAAGGGCCGGGTGCGCATCGGCGACACCGCCGTCGTGGCCGCCGAGCCGCTCGAGCTGCCCAACGACCGGGTCGTGTCGCGCGCGATGGACAACCGGCTGGGCTGCTTCGTGGCCCTCGAGGTCGCGCGGCTCGTGCACGAGCGCGGCGGCTCGCCCGGCGACGTGCTCGCGGTCGCCGCCGTGCAGGAGGAGATCGGCTGCTTCGGCGCCGGCGCGGCCGCCTACGGCCAGGAGCCCGACGTCGCCATCGTCGTCGACGTCACCCACGAGACCGGCGCGCCGGGCATCGACGTCAAGCAGGAGGGCAAGCACGGCTTCGGCTCGGGCCCGGTCCTCGAGCGTGGCTCGATCCTCAACCCGCACGTCTTCGAGCGCCTGCACGACGCGGCCGAGGCCGAGGGCGTGACGTTCACCGTCGCCGCCTCGGGCGGGCGCACGTGGACCGACGCCGACGCCATCCACCTCGTGCGCCAGGGCATCCCGACGGGCCTCGTGGGCCTGCCGCTGCGCTACATGCACTCGCCGGTGGAGATGGTCGACCTCGGCGACGTCGCGGGCGCGGCGAAGGCCATCGCCGCGCTGGCGATGACGCTCGAGCCGGGGACCTCCTTCGCCCGCTAGCGGCCCCGGGCGCGTGCTCGCGCTCTTCGACATCGACGGGACGCTGCTCATCAAGGCGGCCGACGCGCACCGCGACGCGATCCACGCCGCCCTGCGCCGCGTGCACGGCATCGCCATCCCGCGGGTGCGCGTCGAGACCGCCGGCCGCACCGACGGCGCGATCTGCCGCCTCATCCTCGAGGCGGCCGGCGTCGAGCCCGAGGCGATCGACGCGCGGTGGCCCGAGGTGGCGCAGGCCGCCTGCGAGGAGTTCGCCGCGCGGGTGCCCGGCGACCTCTCGCACACCGTCAGCGACGGGATGCACGACGTGCTCGAGGCGCTCGCCGCGCGAGACGACGTCACGCTCGCGCTGCTCACGGGCAACCTCGAGCCGATCGCCCGGGTCAAGCTCGACCGGGCGGGCGTCGGCGGGTTCTTCGCCGACGGCCAGGGCGCCTTCGGCTCCGACCACGAGCTGCGCGAGCGGCTGCCCGAGGTGGCTCGCCGGCGGGCCGGCACCGACGACGACCCCTTCCCGCGGGCACGGACGGTCGTCATCGGCGACACGCCGCGCGACATCGCCTGTGCGCGGGCCGACGGCGTCCGCTGCGTCGCGATCGCCACGGGACCGTTCGGCGCAGATGCCCTTGATGCGGCAGACGTCGTGGTTGATGCGCCGAACGGCCTCTTGCGTGCGCTGGACGGTCTGCGGACCCGCTGATCACTCCGTTCAACGCGCACCGCTGCCGATCACCGGGGCGTGTCTCTCAACCGTCGTCTACCCCTCCGCGTGAAGCTCCTGGCCGGGTTCGGCCTCGTCCTCGCCCTGATGGTCGTCTCGCTGCTCGTCTCGATCTCCAAGAGCGACAGCCTCGGGCAGCAGGCCATCGCCATCGGCCGCGACGTCGTGCCGGCGGTCCAGGTCATCAAGGAGGTCGACAAGGACCTCACGAACCTCCGCGCCCACCAGCTCGAGCACATCGCCTCGACCACGCCGGCCCAGCGCGCCGAGATGGCCAAGGAGATGGCGGCCGACCGCCAGGAGGTGCTCGACGGCATCGCGGAGTACGAGAAGGACTTCGTCAACGGCGACGAGGACCGGCGGCTGGCCGAGGAGACGCGCGCGTCCTTCGAGGCGTACTTCACCGCCTCGATGCGGTTCGCGGCCTTCAGCGACCGCGGCGACGACACCCGCGCCAAGCAGGCGATCGTCGCCGCCCAGGACGCGTGGGACGCCATCGACGACTCGCTGGACCCGTGGCTCGAGCACAAGAACAAGCTGGCCACGCAGGCCCTCGAGCAGGCCGAGAGCGACACGTCGTCGGCCAAGACCATCGGCTTCACCCTCCTGCTCATCGCGCTGGCCGCCGGCCTCGCCGTCGCGCTGCTGCTCTCGCGCTCCATCGCCAGCGGCGTGCGCGAGATCCTCGACCGCCTCGGCTCGCTGGCCGGCCGCGACACCGTCGAGCTGCGCGACGCCCTCGACCACGTCGCCCAGGGCGACCTCACCGTCGAGTGCACCCCGACGACCACGCGCATCGAGCGCTGGTCCAACGACGAGATCGGCGACGTCGCCCAGGCCGTCAACGGCATCCGCGACAACACCGTCGCCTCCGTCGAGGCCTACAACACGACGCGCGGCGTGCTCGCCGGGATCGTCGGGCGCATCTCGTCGTCCGCCGGCTCCGTCGCCGCATCGTCGCAGCAGATGGCCTCGACCTCCGAGCAGACCGGCCAGGCCGTCGGCGAGATCGCCACCGCCGTCGGCGAGGTCGCGCTCGGCGCCCAGCGCCAGGTCGAGGGCATCGAGGAGACCCGCCGCCTCACCGAGGAGGTGGCCCGCGCCACGACGTCGTCGGCCCAGGACGCCACGGAGACCGCGCAGGCCGCCGACGACGCCCGCCGCGTCGCCGGAGAGGGCGAGACCGCCGTGGCCGAGGCGACCGAGGCGATGGCCGCGGTGCGCCAGGCCAGCGCGCAGGCGACCGAGGCCATCCGCGAGCTCGGGGCCAAGTCCGAGCAGATCGGGTCGATCGTCGACACGATCACCGGCATCTCCGAGCAGACGAACCTCCTGGCGCTCAACGCGGCGATCGAGGCCGCGCGCGCCGGCGAGCAGGGCCGCGGCTTCGCGGTCGTCGCCGAGGAGGTCCGCAAGCTGGCCGAGGAGTCCTCGAAGGCCGCGGGCACCATCGCGCAGCTCATCCAGGACATCCAGCGCGAGACCTCGCGCGCCGTGGACGTCGTCGAGGAGGGCGGCCGGCGCACGGAGGGCGGTGCGGCCACCGTCGAGCAGGCCCGCGAGTCGTTCGCCGCGATCGGCGCGTCCGTCGAGGACGTCACCGCCCGCGTGACGCGCATCGCCGCCGCCGTCGAGCAGGTCGCCGCCTCGGCCACCTCGATCTCCGAGCGCATCAGCGACGTCGCCGCGGTGGCCGAGGAGTCGTCGGCCTCGACCGAGCAGGTCAGCGCCTCGACCCAGCAGACCTCCGCCTCGGCCCAGCAGATCTCGGCCAGCGCGCAGGACCTCGCGCAGACGGCGACCGAGCTCGAGCAGCTCGTCGCGCAGTTCCGCGTCAGCGCCTAGCGCCACCCTGTAGCACGCCCATCCGCGAGGGCCGCCCCGACATCCGTCGAGGCGGCCCTCCGCAGTCCCGGGGAGGCGTCCAGGAGATGTCCGTCGGTTCGGTGATCCGGGGGTCCCGGTCCGCTTGTGGCCCACCGATGGTCGCCGCATGCTCCCGTCTCGCCTCACCCTGCGGACCAAGCTCCTCGGCGGCTTCGGCGTCGTCGTCGCCTGCCAGGTCCTCACCACCGTGCTCGCCCTCAGCGACGCCGGCGCGGCCGTCGAGCTGGCCGTCGCGGCCGTCGGCGTCGTGGCGGGGTCGGTCATCGCGGTCGCGCTCGTGCGCTCCATGAGCCGCTCGCTCGAGGACGTCCTCGACCGCCTCGGGATGCTGCGCGACAACTGCACCACGGACCTGCGCGCCGCCCTGGGCCACATGGCTGAGGGCGACCTGACGCACACCGTCACGCCGGTGACGCCGCACATCACGCGCATCACCCGCGACGAGCTCGGCGACGTCGCCCGCGCGGTCAACGAGATCCGCGACAACACCGTCGGCTCGGTCGAGGCCTACAACACGACCGTCGCCGCCCTCGCCGGCATGGTCGGGCAGATCTCCTCCACGGCGAGCAGCGTCGCCGCGTCCTCGCAGCAGATGGCGTCCACGTCGGACCAGACCGGGTCGGCCGTGGGCGAGATCGCCTCGGCCGTCGGTGAGCTCGCGCTCGGTGCCCAGCGCCAGGTCGAGGGCATCGAGCACGTGCGCGAGCTCACGGCCGAGGTCGCCAGCGCGACCACGGCGTCGGCCGGTGAGGCGGCGGCGACGGCGCAGGCCGCCGACGACGCGCGCCGGGTCGCAGGCCAGGGCGAGGCGGCGGTCACCGAGGCCACCGCCGCGATGACGGCCGTCCGCGAGGCCAGCGCCGAGGCGACCGAGGCCATCCGCCGGCTCGGCACGACGAGCACCCAGATCGGGTCGATCGTCGACACGATCACGGGCATCGCCGAGCAGACGAACCTCCTGGCGCTCAACGCCGCCATCGAGGCTGCCCGGGCCGGGGAGCAGGGCCGCGGCTTCGCCGTGGTCGCCGAGGAGGTCCGCAAGCTCGCCGAGGAGTCCTCGAGCGCGGCGCGCTCCATCTCGTCGCTCATCACCGACATCCAGCGCGAGACCGCCCGCGCCGTCGAGGTCGTCGAGGAGGGCGGCCGGCGCACCGCCGGCGGCGCCGCGACCGTCGAGGAGGCGCGCGAGGCCTTCGGCGCCATCGGCCAGTCCGTCGAGGACGTGACCGCGCGCGTCGGGCGCATCGCCGCGGCGGTCGAGCAGGTCGCCGCCTCCGCCTCGTCGATCGCCCAGGCCGTGACCGACGCGGCCGCCATCTCCGAGGAGTCCTCGGCGTCGACCGAGCAGGTCAGCGCGACCACGCAGCAGACGTCGGCCTCCGTGCAGGAGATCGCCGCCGGCGCCCAGCAGCTCGCCGCGACGGCGGGCGAGCTGGACGGCCTCGTGGCGCGCTTCCGGCTCGTGGCGGCCTAGCGCAGGGTCCAGAGGGCGTCGGTGCCCATCGAGCGCTCGTCGGCCACGCCGGCGAGCTGCTCGCGGGCCTCGTCGCGCGTGACGCCCAGGAGCACCGCGACCTCCTGGGTGGCCAGCGCCCGGCCCGCCCAGGCGAGCGCCTCCTGCGGGCTCTCGGGCGCCGGCCGGCGCTCGAGGTCCGGCGCGAGGTTGGCCAGGACGACGTCGTAGCTCTCGAAGGGCTGGAAGCCGGGGGCGGTCGTCGTCGTCCCGTCGAGGGAGACCTCGAGCGACGGGCACGTGTAGCGCAGGCCGCCCGACCACGGCGCGAGCTTGTGGCTCAGGGCGAGCGCCGAGGGCAGGGGATGGCGCGCGGCGGCCTTGTCCTCCTCGGTGGCCAGCCGGACGTCCTCGTCCTCGCGGGCCCAGCGCACGGCGGCGTCGGGGTCGACGCCCGCCGCCTCGGCGGCCGCGCGCAGCGTCGCGTCCTCGTCGAGGTGCCGGCCGCCCATCGCCTGCAGGCGCAGCTCGCGCAGGAGCGCGTCCTCGTGCTCGGCGTCGTGCAGGCGCGCGCCGACGACGGCGCGGCAGGCCGGCGCGGTGCCGGCCATGCGGTCGCGCTGCTCGGTGACGATCGGCATGCCGTGGCGCTGCGCGATCATCGCCATGCCGGGAGCCAGGACCTCCGGCGTGAGGCCCTTGTCGACGTACTCCTGCTCGTCCTCGGCGAGCACGACCATGCGCCGCTCCCAGGCCAGCTGGTCGCCGAACGTCCACTTGAGCCTGAGGCGGAAGGGCTCCGCGCTGAAGGCCCACGGGCACCCAGGGTCGGTGAACTCGACGACGCGCACGGTGGTCACCCACCGCAATGTAGGACTGCGGTCCGCTTGCCCTAGGTGGCGACGGCCTGGCGGGGCTCGCCGCCGTGCTCGTCCTGGCGCTCGCGGCTCACGCGCCTGACGTCCCAGGCCAGGCCGGTGGCCTCCATGGCGCGGATGGTGAGCGCGGAGAGGTCGACCTCCCAGGGGCGCAGCCCGTGCGCCGCGGAGGTCGGGAAGGCGTGGTGGTTGTTGTGCCACGACTCGCCCAGCGACGGCAGCGCGAGCCACAGCAGGTTGCGCGACTCGTCCTCGGTCGAGAACCGGCGCCGGCCGAAGAAGTGGCAGAGCGAGTTGATCGAGTACGTGACGTGGTGCAGGAGCAGGACGCGCACCAGGCCGCCCCAGAGCATGCCGGTGAGGCCCGTGACCAGCGACCCGCCGATCGCCCAGCCGAGGAAGAACGGCAGCACGAGCCCGCCGACGGCCCACCACAGGAAGGTGCGGTCGACCCAGCGCATGACGGGGTCGGCGAGCAGGTCGGGGGCGTAGCGGGTGTGCAGGCCGCGCTGGTCGTGGAGGAACAGCCAGCCGACGTGCGCGTGCCACAGGCCGCGCAGCGCGCCGCGCAGGCCGCCGCCGTGGCCGACGTGCGGGCTGTGCGGGTCGCCCTCCTGGTCGGAGAACGCGTGGTGCTTGCGGTGGTCGGCCACCCACGAGATGACCGGCCCCTCGATCGCGGCCGAGCCCAGGACGCCGAAGACCGCGCGGGTGCGCGGCCCCGTCGCGAACGCGCGGTGGGTGAACAGCCGGTGGAAGCCGACCGTGATGCCCAAGCCCGTCGGGATGTAGAGGAGCGCGAGCACGAGGAGGTCGCTCCAGTGCAGGCCCCAGCCCCACATCTGCCAGCCCACGAGGCCTAGGCCGATGATGGGGACGACCGTGACCCCGCCGGTGATGATCCGGTCGCGGGTCTCGTGCTCGACCGGCTGGCAGTCGTCGCGCATGCGGGCGGGAGCGTACCCGCGCCCGCTTCTCGTGACCCTAAGCGCGCGTGAGCTTCTTGTAGGTGATGCGGTGCGGGCGGTCGGCCTCATCGCCCAGCCGCTCGCGCCTCCAGGCCTCGTAGGCCTGGAAGTTCCCTTCGAACCAGACGGCCTGCGAGTTGCCTTCGAACGCCAGGACGTGGGTCGCGATGCGGTCCAGGAACCAGCGGTCGTGGGAGATCACCACGGCGCAGCCCGAGTAGGTCAGCAGCGCCTCCTCGAGCGCGCGCAGCGTCTCGACGTCGAGGTCGTTGGTCGGCTCGTCGAGCAGCAGGAGGTTGCCGCCGCGGCGCAGCGTGCGCGCGAGGTGGACGCGGTTGCGCTCGCCGCCGGAGAGCTTGGCGACCTTCTTCTGCTGGTCGGTCTTCTTGAAGTTGAAGCCCGAGACGTAGGCGCGCGAGTTCATCCACTGGTCGCCGACCTGGATCTGCTCGTAGCCCTCCGCGATCGCCTCCCAGACCGTGTGCTCCGGGTCGAGGTCGTCGCGCGACTGGTCGACGTAGGACATCTGCACGGTCTCGCCGACCTTGAGCGTGCCCGCGTCGGGCTGCTCCTGGCCGGTGATCATCCGGAAGAGCGTCGTCTTGCCGGCGCCGTTGGGGCCGATGACCCCGACGATGCCGCCGCGCGGCAGCGAGAAGGAGAGGTCCTCGATGAGCAGGCGGTCGCCGAAGCCCTTGCGGATGCCCTCGGCCTCGACCACCACGCCGCCGAGGTGCGTCGCGTTCGGGATGTGGATCTGGACGTCGTCCAGGCGGACCTGCTTCTCCTGGTTGACGAGGTCCTCGTAGTTGCGCAGGCGCGCCTTCTGCTTGGCCTGGCGGCCCTTGGGGTTCTGGCGCACCCAGTCGAGCTCGGCGGCGATGACCTTCTCGCGGGCGACGTCGGCGCGCTCCTGCTGGCGCAGGCGCTCCTGCTTCTGCACGAGCCAGTTGGAGTAGTTGCCCTCGTAGGGGATGCCGCGGCCACGGTCGAGCTCGAGGATCCACGTCGCGACGTTGTCCAGGAAGTAGCGGTCGTGGGTCACCGCGACGACGGTCGAGCGCGACTCGGCGAGGTGGCGCTCCAGCCACGAGACGGACTCGGCGTCGAGGTGGTTGGTGGGCTCGTCGAGCAGCAGGAGGTCGGGCTGGCTGAGCAGCAGGCGCGCCAGCGCGACGCGGCGGCGCTCGCCACCGGAGAGCTTGGCGACGTCGGCGTCGCCGGGCGGGCAGCGCAGCGCGTCCATCGCGTAGTCGATCGTCGTGTCGAGGTTCCAGCCGTCGACCGCGTCGATCTTCGACTGCAGCTCGGCGAACTCGTCGGCCGTCTCGTCGGAGTAGTTCGCGGCCAGCTCGTTGAAGCGGTCCAGCAGCGCCTTGGTCTCGGCGACGCCGTCCATGACGTTGCCGCGCACGTCCTTGGACTCGTCGAGCTGGGGCTCCTGCTCGAGCAGGCCGACGGTGGCGCCGGGGGCGAGGTTCGCCTCGCCGTCGAACTCCGTGTCGAGCCCCGCCATGATGCGCAGCAGCGTCGACTTGCCGGCGCCGTTGTAGCCCAGGACGCCGATCTTGGCGCCCGGCAGGAAGGACAGCGTGACGTCGCGCAGCACCGTCTTGTCCGGCGGGTGCGTCTTGGTCAGCCGGTGCATCTGGAAGACGTACTGGTGCGCCATGTCGACCCCCCAGGCTAGTGCGTAGGGTGCGCGGGGTGCCCGCCGCCGCCATCACCTTGGAGGGCGTCGTCAAGGCCTTCGGCGCGGTGCGCGCCGTCGACGGCCTGGACCTCGAGGTCCCCGAGGGCACGTGCGTCGGCCTGCTCGGGCCCAACGGCGCCGGCAAGTCGACCACGATGCGCCTGCTCACGGCGCAGGCGCTGGCCGACGAGGGCCGCATCGAGGTGCTCGGGCGCACGCTGCCGGAGGGCTCGAAGGACGCCCGCGCGGAGATGGGCGTCGTCCCGCAGCTCGACAACCTCGACACGACGCTCACCGTCGAGCAGAACCTCGTCGTCTTCGCCCACCTCTACCGCGTCGGTCGCGCCGACCGTCCCGCCGCGGTCGAGCGGGCGCTCGAGATCGCCAACCTCGTCGGCCGGCGCGACGCGCGCGTGGACGAGCTCAGCGGCGGCATGCGGCGGCGGCTGCTCATCGCGCGGGCGCTCGTGCACCGCCCGCGGCTCGTCCTGCTCGACGAGCCGACGGTCGGGCTGGACCCGCAGGTGCGCCAGGAGCTGTGGGCGCTCATCGACCGGCTGCGCAGCGAGGGCACGTCGATCCTGATGAGCACGCACTACATCGAGGAGGCCGCGCGCCTCGCCGACACCGTCGTGATCATGGCCGCGGGCCGCGCCGTGGCGCGCGGACGGCCGGCCGACCTCGTCGTCGAGCACGCGGGCCGCGAGGCGGTGGAGGTCTACGGGCCGCCCGCGCGGCTCGCCGAGGCCGAGGCCTCCGCCCGGGCGGCGGGCTTCGCGACGCGGCGGACGGGGACGAGCGTCTCGGTCCTGCGGGTGGAGGACGCCGACGGCCGCGCGCCGGAGGGCGAGCGCCGTCCCACGAACCTCGAGGACGTCTTCGTGCTGCTGACGGGGGAGGAGGTCGAGTGAGGGGCCGGCTCCAGCGCGCCGCGCTCACGGGCGTGCTCGTGCGCGAGGTCATGAACTTCTCGTCCTACTGGCGGGCGACGACGTTCTCGTCGACAGTCGAGCCCACCGTCTACCTGCTCGCGTTCGGCTTCGGCTTCGGCTCGCTGGTCAGCGAGGTCGGCGGCTACGACTACGTCGAGTTCGTCGGGACGGGCACGGTCGCCACGGCGGTGCTGTTCTCGAGCGCGTTCCCCGCGATGTTCGGGACGTTCGTCAAGCGCGAGTTCCAGCGCACCTACGACGCGATCCTCGCCGCGCCCGTCGACGCCGAGGAGCTCGTGACCGCCGAGGCGGTGTGGATCGCCGCGCGGGCCGGCACCTACGGCTGCGTGCCGATGCTCGTGGCGGTCGTCTTCGGCCTGGACCCGTCCTTCGGGATGCTCGTCGTCCCGTTCGTGGCGGCGGTCGCCGGCTTCGGCTGGGCGTGCTTCGGCATCCTCGTCGCGGCGCTGGCCAAGGCGATCGAGAACTTCAACTACGTCGTGAGCGCGGTGCTCACGCCGCTGTTCCTCGTCGCGGGCACGTTCTTCCCGATCGACGAGCTGCCGGAGTGGGCGCGGGTGCTGGCCAACGTCAACCCGCTGCACCACTGCGTCGAGCTCGTGCGCCACTGCGTCTTCGGCTTCGAGGGCTGGGAGGACCTGGCCCACGCCGGCGTCCTGCTCCTCTTCGCCTTCGGCGTGTGGCGGCTGGCGGTGGTGAAGACCGAGCAGCGGCTGGTGGTCTAGCCGCTGCGGTGGCGCGCCCGCGCGACCGTGACCCTGTCATCTCCGGCGTGGGACGCCGAGGATGACAGGGTCACGACGCTCGACCTCCACGACCGCTCGCGGAGCCCGCGGGCGCGGGTGGTTCCCTCCCTCGGTACCCGACGGCGACCGCGCCGTCCTTCCCGCCGCGCGGGGGCGAAGCTCTGTGCGCGGCGTCGGTGGAGGGGCGAGGCCATCGCCGGTTCGCACCGGGGGAGAGGGACCGATCCACGTTCGCGTGAGCGCGCAAGGCGTGGGGGCGCGCGGGGCGTTCGGGGCCATCCGTTGGCGGATCCTCCGCCTGGGGAGCGGAGAATCCGCCACTCGATGCTTCCCGCGCCCCCCGCGACCGTGACCCTGTCATCTCCGGCGTGGGACGCCGAGGATGACAGGGTCACGACGCTCGAACCCCCACGACCGCCCGCGGAGCACGCGGGCGCGGGTGGTTCCCTCCCTCGCTGCCGAGCAGCGAGCGCGGCGTCCTTCCCGCCGCGCTGCGGCGGAGGTCCCACACCGACGACCACCCCGCGCCCCCGAGAACCCCGGACGTTGCGGGGAGCTCGCCCTTGGCGTCCGCGCCCGGCGCTAGCTTGCGCCGTCCCGTGGTCCCCGTCCTCGCCGCCGACCGCCGTCCCGTCGCCCAGCACCATCCGCTGGGGGCGTCGACGGGCTGGCTGGACGCGCCCCGCGGGGCGTGGGACCGGCTCGCCGACCAGGCGCTGGACACGTCGGTCTTCGCGGTCGAGCTCGCCGCGCTGGCCGAGCCCGAGCTGCCGGGCCTGCTGGCGTGGCTGCGCGCCGCGCCGGCGCTGCCGTTCCGCTACCTGTCGGTCCACGCGCCGAGCAAGGAGCGCACGCTGGACGACGCCCGGCTCGTCGACGCGCTGCTCGAGCTGCTGCCCCGCGTCGACGCGATCGTCGTGCACCCCGACACGATCCAGGAGGTCGTGCCGTGGAGGGCGCTGGGCGGGACGCTCGTGCTCGAGAACATGGACGCGCGCAAGGGCGACGGGCGCACGGCCGACGAGCTGGCGCCGTACTTCGCCGCGCTGCCCGCGGCGGGGCTGTGCCTCGACGTCGCGCACGTCGCGTCGATCGACCCCTCCATGCGGGAGGGCGACCGCATCCTCGACCGCTTCGGCGCCCGGCTGCGCCACCTGCACGTCTCGTCGCTGGACGACGACTGCCACCACCAGGCCCTCACCGCCGACGACGAGCGGCGCTTCACGCCGCTGCTCGCGCGCAGCCGCGACGTGCCGTGGATCCTCGAGGCGCCGCTCCTCTAGGAGCGAGCGACCCGGCCGGCGGGCTCGACCGCCTGGCCGAGCGCAGCGCCGACGGCTTCCCCGCGCTCACCGCCGCCCGCGCCCGCACCGCCGACGGCCTGGCCGACCGCCGTCGCGCGCTCGGCGCCGTCGACCTCCCGGACGACCTGGCGGTCGTCCTCTTCGGCTCGTGGGGCCGCCATGAGGTCACGGCCGGCTCGGACGACGACTGGGCGCTGCTGCGCGGCGGCGAGCCCGACGAGGCCGACCGCCCCGCCCACGGGACGCAGGCGCTGCCCGGCCTGACGCCGCCGCCGCTGGCCGCCGTCGGCGCGGTGCTCGGCGGGCCGGGGCGCGACCCGGGCCAGCAGGGGACGTTCGCGTCGACGATCGGCGTCGACGCGCTGGTCGAGCGCATCGGGCTGGACGCCGACGACAACCGCAACCTCACCCGGCGGATGCTGCTCGTCCTCGAGTCGGTCGCCGTGGTGGGCGAGGGGGTCCACGCCGCCGCGCGGGCCCAGGTCGTCGACGCCTACCTCGCCGACGCGAGCGCGTCGTTCCGCCCGCCGCGCTTCTTCCTCAACGACCTCATCCGCTACTGGCGGACGATCTGCGTGGACTTCGTCGGCAAGCTGCGCGGCCCGGGCGACGCGAAGTGGGGCCTGCGCAACGCGAAGCTGCGCACGTCGCGCAAGGTGCTCTTCGCGGGGGGCCTGCTGCCGCTGCTGGCCTGCCACCGCCTGCCGCGCGAGCGCCACCGCGACCACCTGCTCGCCCAGCTCGCCGCCCCGCCCACCGACCGCATCGCCCAGGCCTTCCTCGACCACGGCGCCGCCGACGCGGGCGTCCGCGCGCTGGCCGCGTACGACCGCTGGGTTGCGCTGCTGGGCGACGACGACGCCCGCCAGGAGCTCGCGCAGCTGCGGGAGGCCGACGCGCGCACGTCGCCCGCCTTCCGCGACGCGCGCCGCCACGCCGCCGAGCTGCAGGGCGGGCTGCTCGCGCTGCTGTTCGAGACGCCGCTGCGCGACGTCGTGCGCGAGTACGGGATCTTCTGAGCCACCACGGGCCCTCGGTACCCTGGGGCCTCCGTGGCCCCCGGGATCCTGGACATCGAGCAGGCCCTGCTGCTCCTCGAGCTCGAGCCCCCGTTCGAGCAGCGTGACGTCCAGCTGGCCCGCCGGCGCCAGGCCAAGCGCTGGCACCCGGACCTCGCCCCGCCCGGCAAGCAGCTCGAGCACGAGCGCCACCTCAAGGCGATCAACGAGGCGGCCGACCAGCTCGAACGGCTCGCCGAGGGCTCGCGCGGCGGCAAGGTCAGCCGCAACGCGGTCAAGGTCAGCGCCGCCGCGGCCCGCGCCGCGCGCGCCGAGGCAGGTCGCAAGGCCTACGAGGAGGAGCAGCGCCGGCGTGCCGAGGCGGCCGACCGCCAGGCCAACGACCCGTTCGGCTCGCGCGTGCCCGACCACTCGGTCGTCCACCGCTACGCGCGCTGCCTGAGCTACCCCGAGTGGGGCGTCGGCTCGGTCACCGGCATCTACTTCACCGGGGACGACCTCAACACCCAGCAGTGGGCGCGCGTGAAGTTCCAGCTCGGCGTGCGCACCGTGCCCGCCGGCTCGCTGCAGTTCGTCGACTTCTCCAAGCCCGACCCCGGCGCCGACCGCGTCCAGCGCTTCGTCACCGCCGCGCAGCACGCGATGGCCGAGGGCGACTTCGCGCTGGCCGCCCAGCGCCTCATCTACGCGCGCGACGCCGAGCCGCGCAACGCCGCCGTGCTGCGGCTCATGACGCTCGCCTTCTGGAACGCCGGCAACCTCGACGCGGCCGCGCGCTCCGTGCGCGACTGGGCGCGCGTCGAGACCGACCGCGCTACGCCGCACCGCTTCGCCAGCCGCATCTACGAGGACATGCGCGCGCTCGAGCTCGCGGCCGAGGCGGCCGACCGCGCCGCCGCCCTCGCGCCCGCCGACGCGGCGACGTTCGAGCGCGTCGGCCGGCTGCGCCTGCGCCTGCACGACCGCGCCGCCGCCCTGCGCGCGCTCGAGCAGGCTCGGCGGCTCGGGCCGACGGCGGAGGGGCTGCTCGACCTCGCGCTCGCCTACCAGCTCGTCGGCGACCTCGGGGCGGAGGTCACGGCCGCCGAGCAGGCGACGCTCCTGGACCCCGAGCACCCCGGCGCCTGGTCGCGCTACGCCCACGCGCTGGCGCGCACCGACCGCGTGACCGACGCCATCGCCGCCTCCGAGCGCGCCATCGCGCTGGCGCCCGACGACGAGGTCGCCGACCTCCTCGAGCGCCTTCGCGCGCTGGCTCCGCGCGAGCTCGGGACCGCCGGCGCGCCGGCCGCTGCCTGACATCGGACATCCGTCCAGCGCGCTCAGCCGTCCGCCCACCGCCCCGGGCGGTCAAGCCGGCGAGCGGATTGCCGATCCTGAGAAGCGATGCTGCGCAAGCTCCTGCTCCCCCTGCTCCCGATCGCGGCCCTCGCGCTCGCCGGGACGCCCGCCCAGGCCGCCGCGCCGGGCATCAACATCGCCGGCGCCCCGGGCCCGGCGGAGCTCGACGTCGCGAAGGCGACGGGGGCCAAGACCATCCGCCTCTTCGTCCACTGGTCCGGCGCCGAGCCGACCAAGGGCGACGTGCAGGCCAAGGGCTGGGCCGACATCGCCGCCGGCGCCGGCCAGCGGGGGCTGAAGGTCGTCTACGTCATCGTCGGCACGCCGGCCTGGGCCAACGGCGGCCAGGGCGAGAACGTCCCGCCGACCGACCCGCAGGACATGGCGAACTTCGTCGAGCAGTTCGCGGCCGCCCCGGGCAACCGCGGCAACGTCGCGGGCTACGAGATCTGGAACGAGCAGGACGAGGACCAGTTCTGGTCCGGCGACCCCGCCTCCCGCCCGGCCAAGTACGCGTCGATCGTCAACGTCGTCGGCCCGGCCATCCGCCGCGGCGACCCCGAGGCCAAGGCCATCCTCGGCCCGACCACCGGCAACAACTACGGGTTCCTGCAGTCGCTCTACGACAGCGGCCTGGACAAGGGCGCCTACGACGCGATCGCGGTCCACACGGACACCGCCTGCCTCGACCGCGGGCCGTACGACTTCTACAAGGACGCCGGGCGCATCGCGCGCTTCACGTTCCTCGGCTACCGCGAGGTCCGCGCCACGGCGCTGGCCAACGGCGACGACAAGCCGATCTGGATGACCGAGCTCGGCTGGACCACGACCGGCGACGCCAAGTGCGAGCGCGGCATGTGGGCCGGCAAGAAGCCTTCGGGCGTCTCGACCGCCGACCAGGCGACGTTCCTCAAGCAGGCCTACAACTGCCTGCAGGAGGACCAGTACGTGACGGTCGCCCAGTGGTTCACGCTGCGCGACAACCCGAGCGCCCCGATCGAGGAGCTCAAGCACTACGGCCTCTACGGCGCCAACGGCCAGGCCAAGCCGTCGCTGGCCGCCTTCCGCCAGGTCGCGGGTGACGCCGACTTCGACGTCCTCGACGAGGCGTGCGGCGACTTCAGCGGCCCGGCCGTGAAGATCGCGGCGCCGACCAACGGCCAGAAGTTCCACAGCACGCTGTACATCCGCGCCTCGGCGACGGGTGGCGTCGCGCGCCTGAGCTTCTACGCCGACGGCACGAAGATCCGCAACTTCACCGGCACCGCCTCGCAGGACGGCAAGCCCGTCGAGCTGCTGTGGCAGGGCGCCAAGAAGCTCGCCAACGGCCCGCACACGATCACGGTCGAGGGCATCGACGCCGCCGGCAACTCGGTGAAGAGCTCGGTGCAGGTCGTCAAGGCCCCGAAGAACCAGATCGCCTCGACGATCGCCTCGCAGCTGACCGTCGGCAAGAAGGTCTCCTGCAAGGGCCGCACGTGCACGGTCTCGGGCCGCGCCACCTCGGCGCTCCAGCCGGTGCTCGACGGCAAGGTCCAGCTCCTCTGGCAGCTCAAGCAGAAGGGGGGGTGGAAGACGCTGCACAAGGCCACGAAGGCCGCGAGCAAGTCGTTCAACGTCCGCCAGAAGGTGCGCAAGGCCGGCCGCTGGCGCGTGTCGATCCGCTACCTGGGCGACGCCCCGTTCAAGGCGTCCAAGACGGTCGTCAAGCAGTTCCGCGTCCGCTAGCCCGGACCGGACACGCGAGTAGCCTCGAGGGCCGTGCCACGCACGGCCCTCGTCGTTGGTGCAGGCGTCTTCGGCGCCTCCCTGGCCGACCGCCTCGCCCGCTCGGGCTGGGCGGTCGAGCTCGTGGAGCGCCTGGTCCCGGGCACGCCGCGCTCGGGGTCGGGCGACGACACGCGGCTCATCCGCTTCAGCCACGGCGACGACGTCTGGCACACGCGCTCGGCGCGGCGCGCGCTCCAGCTCTGGCGCGAGCTCGACCCGACGCTGCTCGACCAGCGCGGCGTGACGTGGTTCGCGCGGCGCGCCGACGGCTGGGAGGCCGAGAGCGAGCGGGTGCTGCGGGCGGAGGGCATCGCCTGCGAGCGGGTCGACCCCGGCGCCCGGTTCCCGGGCGTGCGTGACGACGACCTCGCCTTCGCGCTGCACGAGCCGGAGGCCGGCGTGCTCTTCGCGCGGCGGGCGACGCGGGCGCTCGCGGCGCGCGCGGTGCAGGCGGGCGCGCGGCTGCGCACCGGCGTGACGGCGCGGCCCGACGGCGAGCGCGCGGTGCTCAGCGACGGCACGGTCGTCGAGGCCGACGTCGTGATCTGGGCGTGCGGCGCGTGGTTGCCCGCGCTCTTCCCGGGCGTCGTCGACCTCCGCCTCACCCAGCAGGACGTCTTCTTCTTCGCGACGCCCGGCGGCGCCTGGTCGTCGGCCCCGGGGTGGGTGGACTACGACGGCGCGGTCTACGGCCACGGCGACGCCGACGGCCAGGGGCTGAAGGTCGCGCCCGACGAGGAGGGCCCGCCGGCCGACCCCGACGCGGCCGACCGCCGCGTCCTCGACACGTCGCTGGCCCGCGCCCGCGCCCAGCTGGCCCACCGCTTCCCGGTCCTGGCCGGCGCGCCGCTGGCCGCCGCCCGCGCCTGCCACTACGAGCTGACGGCCGACACGCGCTTCGTCCTCGCGCCCCATCCCGAGCACGGCGGCCGCGTCTGGCTGGCCGGGGGCGGCTCGGGCCACGGCTTCAAGCACGGCCCCGCGCTGGCCGAGCGCCTCGAGCGGTGGGTCGGCGGCGACGAGCCGCCCGACCCGCAGTTCGGGCTCGGGCCGCGGGCGGTCGACGTCACGCTGCGCACCGCGTCCGTCACGATGGACCCGTGAACGGGCGCGTCGCGACGCTCATCGACCGCACGTGGCCGTGGCTGCCCGTGGGCCTCGTCGTGCTCGCGGCGATCGTCCTCGTCGGCTCCTACGCCAACGCGAAGGGCCCCACGGCCGTCGAGCAGGCCCAGGACGTCGCCGAGGACTTCGGCGCCGCGGCCGCGGCGTCCGACGGCGAGGCGCTGTGCGACGCGATGACGCCCGCCTTCCGCAAGCGGCTCGTCGGCGGCATCACGAAGCTGCCCTGCTCCGAGGTGGCGCGCAACTTCGGCGTCGGCGTCCCGGGCGCGCAGCTGCGCGACGCGCCGCGCCAGCTGCCGAAGGTGGCCGGGCAGGTCGCCGTCGTCGACCAGCCGACGATCGGCGTCCGGCTCGTCCTGCTCAGGCGGGAGGGGACGTGGCGGGTGGAGCGGCTGGTCCGCCGGCCGGCGGCGCCTGCGGCCTGAGGTAGCCGATGGCCTCGCGCAGCAGCCGGCGCTCGCTGAGCACGGTGACGGCGACCGTCACCACGCCGTAGAGCACGAGCTCGAGCGTCGCCTCGAGCGCGGTCCGCTCGCCGGTCTCCAGCGCGCGGGCGGCGAGGACGAGCACGACGCCGGGGACCGCGGGCCACAGCGCCCGCAGCGCGTGGCGGCCCAGGCGGAAGTCGGTGAACAGGCGGCGCAGGAACAGCCAGCGCACGAGCAGGCTGACGGCGACGACGGCGACCGTCCCGATCGCCACGCCGCGCAGGCCGTAGGCGAGGATCAGCGGCAGCTCGATCGCGAGGAACGCCGCGGCGGCGGAGACGGAGTGCACGGCGATCGGCTTGGTGTCCGCGCGCGCCATGAAGTACGCGGTCCAGTTGAAGCCGAGGTGGCCGATGGCGGCGGCGACGCCGAAGGCCTGCAGCGGCTCGACGGCGTCGCCCCAGTCGTCGCCCAGGCCGAAGCTCTGGAGGTCGGGGGCGAAGAGCGCGAGGCCGAAGCCGAAGGGCAGGGCCCACATGAGCGCAAGCCGGTTGGACTTCACGAAGCTCTCGAAGAGCAGCTCCGTGCGATCGGCGACCGCGCAGATGGCGGGGTACAGCGTGTCGGTCAGGACGTCGTCGACGCGGTTGGTGAAGAACGAGACCGACGAGGCCAGCGTGATGGCGCCGGCGGCGGCGAGGCCCGCGGCGGCCTGCCCGGCGAGGATGGAGCCCTGGGCGACGACGATCCCGCCCACGCTCGACACGAGCAGCGGGCCGCTGAAGGAGATGTAGGACCGCGCGCGGGCGGCGTCGTAGCGCCAGCGCAGGGGGTAGGGGCAGGTCCAGAGCGCGGCGATCGCCGTGACGTATGCGCCGGCCAGCGCGGCGCCGACGAACGACCAGTAGCCCGCGCCGGCGGCGGCCATCCCGACGCCGACCGCGAGGCCGACGATCGGGTCCAGCGCCATGAGCGCGCGCTGCCGGGCGAAGTCCATCTTGCGGTACAGGACCCACAGCGGCGCCTGGAGCGTCATCGCGGGCAGCAGCGCGACGAGCGCGAGACCCGGGGCGATGATCTTCGACTCGTCGTAGAGGATCGCCATGACCGGGACGGCGGCGACGACGAGCAGGCCGAGCGCGGTGTTCAGGATCGCCTCGAGCGTGAAGGCGCGCTGGAACTCGAGCTCCTGGTCGGCCTCGTCCTGCTGGACGAAGCGGTCGCTGATGCCGACCGCCTTGAGCCACGTCAGGGTGCCGAGCGAGACGAGCAGGATGCCCCAGACGCCGTAGTCCTCCGGCGTCAGCAGGGCGGCCAGGAGGAAGCCCCGCAGCAGGCCCAGGAGGCCGACCGCGACGGCGAAGGCGCTGTTGATCAGCGTGCCCCGCGCCGCGAGCGCTCGGAGGGAGCGCCCCCGCAGGTCGAAGCGCGACGCGCTCATCTCCCACCAGAGCCTAGGCTTCCGCGCTGTGCCGAGCCCCGTCACGGCCCTGCGCAACGCGATCTTCGCCCGCCACATGCGCCGCCAGGTGCACCCGGAGAACTTCGGGGCGTTCGGCGAGGGGACCTGGGTCTCCCCACCGGTGAGCATCGACGGGCCGCACAACGTCTACCTCGGCTCGTACGTGACGATCCTCCAGAACGGCCGGATCTCGTGCCCCGACCAGCACCTCGGCGTCTCGTACTCGCCGAAGCTCGTCATCGGCGACCGCACGCACATCGGCCGCGACGTCACGATCGCGTGCTGCGGCTCCATCGAGATCGGCAGCGACGTCTACGCGTCGGACCGCCTGCTGTTCGCCGACACCTACCACGGCTACGAGGACCCGGACGTCCCGATCCGCGATCAGCCGATGGTCGAGCCCCAGCCGGTGAAGATCGGCGACAAGACGAACATCGGGCTCGGCGCGATGGTGCTCCCGGGCGTGACGATCGGCGTGAACTGCGTGATCGGCGCGGGGGCGGTCGTGGTCAGCGACGTGCCCGACAACGCGGTCGTCGTGGGCAACCCGGGGCGCATCGTGCGCCACTTCGACCACGCGCAGCGCGTCTGGAAGCCGGGCGCTCCCGAGGGGTTCCGCTAGCCCCGTACGATCTGCGGCGCATGGACGCTGCGCCGACAGCCGCTCCGGAGGTCGAGCGGCTCGTCGAGGAGGGGCGCGCCGCGGACCACCAGCGCCTGGCGGGCCGCGAGCTGGCCGCCGAGCTGACGGTCGGCGTGCCGGCGCTCGTGGCGGCGCTGGCCTTCGCGCTCCTCGGGCCCGACGAGCTGTCGGGTCTGCCGTGGCTCGAGGCCGTCGTCCTCACCGTCTCCTACGCGATCGCGGGGCGCGTGCGCTTCGAGGTCGGCCTCGGCGCGACCGACCTCTCGCTGCTCGTGCTGGTGCCGATGCTCTTCGAGCTGCCGCCGCAGGTCGTGCCGCTGGCGATCGTCGCCGGCGACCTGCTCGGGACGCTGCCGGACGTCGTCGGGGGACGCGTGCACCGCGACCGCCTGGTCAAGGCGCTGCCCAACGCCTGGTACGCGTTCGGGCCGGCCGTCGTCCTGGCTTACGGCGTCGATGGCGGGCCGCGGTGGGGCGACTGGCCGTCCTACGTCGCGGCCTTCGCGGCGATGGTCGTCTGCGACGCGATCTCGGGGCTCGCCCGCGAGGGGCTGAGCGACCGGGTGGCGCCGCAGGTGCAGATCCGGGTGCTCGCCCTCGTCTACGCCCTGGACGCCATGCTCGCGCCCGTGGGCCTGCTCGCCGCGCTGGCCACCGAGCAGGAGGCCTACGCGTTCCTCCTGCTCGCCCCGCTCGTGCTCGTCCTGCTCGCCTTCGCCCGCGAGCGCGAGCAGCGCCTGACCCAGGCGCTCGAGCTCGCCGAGACCCGCGCCGCGGCCGCCGAGGCCCGCGCCGAGGTCCTGGGCGCCGTCTCGCACGGGCTGCAGACGCCGCTGGCCGTCGTCGTCGGGCTGGCCGACGTCCTGCACCGCGCGCCGCCCTCGCCCGAGCAGGGCGGCGCCTCGCCCATCACCGGCCGCCTGCGCAGCGAGGCCCACTGGCTGCGCCACCAGATCGCCCAGACCCTCGACTACCAGCGCGTCCACGCCGGCCACGCCCTCGGCCTGCGCACCGAGCGCGTCGACGTCGTGGCCCAGGCCCGCGCGGTCGCCGCCCTCCCGCAGGACCCGCCGGGCGTGGACGTCGTGGCCGCCGGCGACGCCGGCGAGCTCATGGCCGCCGCCGACACCCGCCGCGTCGCGCAGGTCCTCACCTCGCTGGTCGACAACGCCCGCCGCGCGTCGCCGCCCGACGCCCGCGTCGTCGTCGCCGTCTCGCGCGCCGACGGCATGGTCCACGCCGAGGTCCGCGACACCGGCCCGGGCATCGCCCCGGAGGTCCGCGAGCGGCTGTTCGCCGACCCGACCGGCGCGCGCGGGACCGACGAGTCGCAGGGCACCGGCATCTCCCTCTACGTCTCCCGGGCGCTGGCCGAGGCCATGGGCGGGACGCTCGAGTGCGACCGCACGGCGGCGGGGGAGACGGCGTTCACGCTGGCGCTGCCGGCGGCCTAGGCGGCGCGCCTCCCATCCGGCGGGCGGCCTACCCTCGTGCACCTCATGAGGCTCGTCGTCGCCCGCTGCGAGGTCCGCTACACCGGCCGCCTGGACGCGCTGCTGCCGATGGCGCTGCGGCTGATCATGCTCAAGAGCGACGGGTCGGTCCTCGTGCACGCCGACACCGGGGGCTACAAGCCGCAGAACTGGATGACGCCGCCGACGGTGGTCGAGGAGTCCGAGGACCGGATCGTGGTGCGCAAGCGCGCGGGGGCGACGGAGGACCGGCTGGACATCGTCATCGAGGAGGTCCTCTCCGACGTGACGCACGACATGGGCGAGGCCGCGGCGCTCGAGAAGGACGGCGTCGAGGCCCACCTGCAGGAGCTGCTGGCCGACGCGCCGGAGTGGTGCGGCGAGGGCTTCCGGCTCGTGCGGCGCGAGTGGCCGACCGACATCGGGCCGGTCGACCTCATGTGCCGCGACGACGAGGACGGGTGGGTCGCCGTCGAGGTCAAGCGCGTCGCGACGATCGAGGCCGTCGAGCAGCTCACGCGCTACCTCGAGCGCATCTGCCGGGACCCGGCGATGGCCGGCTGCCGCGGCGTGCTCGTCGCCCAGACGATCAAGCCGCAGGCGCGGGTCCTGGCCGAGGCGCGCGGCTTCGCGTGCGTCGAGGTCGACCTCGGGGTCCTGCGCGGCGAGCGCGAGCCCGAGCTCACGCTCTTCGCCTAGCGCCCGCGCGTGCGCAGGTAGGCGTCCAGCGCGCCGCGGCCGCGCACCGGCGGGCCGTGGCCGAGCAGGACGAGCTCGGGGTCCAGGTCGGCGAGCTTGCGCTGGGAGCGGCGGTTCTCGGCGGGGTCGATGGTCACGAGCCCCGGCGGGTCGCGCAGGCCGTGGCGCAGCGTCAGCAGCGAGAGGTTGAAGAAGACGTCGCCCGCGACGAGCGTGCGGTCGGCCTCGCGCCAGAAGGCGACGTGCCCGGAGGAGTGGCCGGGGGCGTCGAGGACGGTGAAGCCGGCCGCGAGGTCGTCGCCCTCGTGGAGGTCGCGGTCCACGGCGACCTTCGGGAACGCGCCGAGCTTGCCCCGCACGCCGGTGGCGGCCTCGGCGCTGCCGGCCTCGCACGCCGCGCGGTCGCGCGCGCCGACCCAGAGCGGGACGCCGAGCCGCTCGACGACGGTGCGCGAGCCGCCCGCGTGGTCGGGATGGGCGTGCGTGAGGGCGTGTGCGGTGACGTCGCGGCCGTCGAGCGCGCGGAGGATCGCGGCGCCGTGGCGGGGGTAGCCGGCGTCGACCAGGACGTCGCCGAGGAGGTAGGCGTTCACCCCGTCGCGTGGCATCAGCGCCAGCCTGGCGACGCCCTCGGCGAGCTCCTCGACCTGCACGACCGAGGACCCTAGTCCCCGCGGATAGGCTCGCGCCATGTCCGACACCGCCACCGAGACCGCCGTCACCACCGAGCGGCGCGACGCCGTCCTGCTCATCACCATCAACCGCCCCGAGGTCCGCAACGCGGTCAACGGCGCGGTCGCCGAGGGCATCGCGAAGGCGCTCGACGAGCTCGACGCGGACGACGGCCTCTCGGTCGGCGTGCTCACCGGCGCGGGCGGCTTCTTCTGCGCGGGCATGGACCTGGGCGCGTTCGTGAAGGGCGAGTCGCCGTGGTACGGCGACCGCGGCTTCGCGGGCATCGCCCAGCGCGCGTCGCGCAAGCCGCTCATCGCGGCGATCGAGGGCTTCGCGGTCGCGGGCGGCATGGAGATCGCCCTGTCCTGCGACCTCATCGTCGCCGCGAAGGGCGCGAAGCTCGGGATCCCGGAGGCCAAGCGCTCGCTCGTCGCTGCCGGCGGCGCGCTCCTGCGCCTGCCGCGCCGCATGCCCTACCACGTGGTCATGGAGCTGGCGCTCACCGGCGACCCGCTGCCGGCCGAGCGCTTCCACGAGTTCGGCGTCGTCAACCGCCTCGCCGAGCCGGGCGGCGCGGTCGACACCGCCCTGGAGCTCGCCGCGGCCGTCAGCGCCAACGGCCCGCTCGCCCTCGTCGCCTCCAAGCAGGTGCTCGAGGAGCAGTGGAACTGGACGACGGACGAGATGTGGGCCAAGCAGGGCGAGATCACCGGCCCGGTCTTCGGCTCCGAGGACGCCAAGGAGGGGGCGACGGCGTTCAAGGAGAAGCGCGCGCCGCAGTGGCGCGGACGCTAGCCGCCCGCCTCTGACGTACTGTCAACTAGGGTCGCGGGGTGGACCCAGCTGACCTGGACCTGTCGCTGTCGGACCGGGGGCGTGCGCTGTACGGCCGCCTTCGCGCCTTCCTCGACGAGCACGTCCACCCGGTGGGCGACGAGCTCACGGCGCAGATGGACGCGCTCGACGGTCCCGAGCCGTTCCCACCGCTCATGGCGCAGCTGCGCGCCATGGCGCGCGAGGCCGGCCTGTGGAACCTCTTCCTCGCCGACCCCGAGCACGGCGCCGGCCTGTCGAACGTGGACTACGGCCACCTCTGCGAGCTGCTCGGCCACCACGAGTGGGCGCCGATGGTCTGCAACTGCCAGTTCCCGGACACGGGGAACATGGAGATCCTGCTCCAGCACGGAGACGAGGCGCAGCGCGCGCGTTGGCTCGCGCCGCTGCTCGGCGGCGAGACGCGCTCGTGCTTCGCGCTGACCGAGCCCGACGTCTCGAGCTCGGACCCGACCGGCATCGAGACCCGGGCGCGGCGTGACGGCGACGGCTGGGTCCTGGACGGGCGCAAGTGGTTCATCAGCGGCGCGATCGGCGCCGAGGTCTGCATCCTCATGGCGTCGACGGACCCGGGCGGGCCGCGCCACGAGCGGCTCACCGTCTTCCTCGTGCCGATGGACGCGCCCGGGCTGGAGGTCGTCCGCCGCGTGCCGCTGTTCGGCCACGCCGGCGGTCCCGGCCACGCGGAGCTGCGCCTCGAGGGCTGCCGCGTCGGCGACGACGCGGTGCTCGGCGAGGTGGGCCAGGGCTTCCAGATCGCGCAGGACCGGCTCGGCCCTGGGCGCATCCACCACTGCATGCGCCAGGTCGGCGCCGCCGAGCATGCGCTCGCGCTGGCGACCGACCGCGCCGCGACGCGCCCCCACCTCGACGGGGTGCTGGCGGACACGCAGCTCGTGCGCGAGCACCTCGCGGAGGCGCGGGTCGAGCTCGACGCGGCGCGCCTGCTCGTCCTGCGCGCCGCGCGGGCGATCGACCTGCACGGCAAGCGCGCGGCCTACCGGCACATCTCCATCGCCAAGCTCCACACCGCGCGGATGGTCCAGGACGTCGTCGACCGCGCCATCCAGGTCCATGGCGCGCTGGGCATGAGCGACGACACGCCGCTCGCGCGGATGTGGGTGGTCGCCCGGGCGTTGCGCCTGGGCGACGGCGCTGACGAGGTCCACGTCCTCACGATCGCCAAGCACGAGCTGCGCGACCGCGAGCGGCGGCTGGCCGAGCAGGGCGGCGCCCCGGCCGCCGCGTGACGGCGGAGCTGGTCGCCGCGGCGCCCGACCCGGCGCTCCTGCGCGAGGCGCTCGTCGACGCCGGCGCGCCCGACCCCGGACCCGACGTCGCGATCGAGCGGCTGGCCGGTGGCGCGTCGCGCGAGTCGTGGACCGTCGGCGGGCGGTGGGTCCTCAAGCGCGACCACCCGACGGAGACCGACCCGCCGATGACCGCCGCCAAGGAGCTGCGGGCGCTGGTGGCCGCGCGCGACGCCGGCGTCCCGGTGCCCGAGCCGCTGTGCGCCGAGCCGGCGGGAGGGCGGTTCGGCACCGCGGGCTACGTCGCCGCGCTCGTGCCCGGGACGTCGAGCCCCCGCAGGGTGCTGGCGCTGGACGACGGCGCGCGCCTGGCGGTCGCGCAGGACCTCGGCGCCGCGCTCGGCGCCCTGGCGGGGGTGGACGCCTCCGACGTCGTCGACGTGCCGGCCGGTGGGGCGGTCGGGGCCGTCCTCGCCGACCTGGCGGAGGAGCTCGACGCGGTCGCGCCCGAGCGTGCGGTGCTCGCCGTCGCCCTGCGCGTCCTCGAGCTGCACCCGCCGCCCGAGGCCGACCCGGTCCTGGTCCACGGCGACTTCCGGCTGGGCAACGTCCTCGTCGACGGCGGCCGCGTGCGGGCCATCATCGACTGGGAGTTCTGCCGCGCCGGCGACCCCGCCGAGGACCTCGGCTTCCTCTGCCTGCGCCCCTGGCGCTTCGGTGCCGACGGTCGCCGCGCTGGTGGCCTCGCCGGGCTCGAGCCGGTCCTCGACGCCTACCGGGCGGCGTGCGGTCCACGGCTGGCCGCGCTCGTCGATCCGCGGCGTGTCGCCTACTGGGAGGCCGTCGGCCAGCTGCGCTGGGGCCTGTACTGCCTGCGCCACGCCGCCGGCTACGCCGAGGGCCGCCACCGCCACCTCGAGCGCGCCGTCCTCGGCCGCCGCATCGCCGAGGTCGAGTGGGACCTGCTGGACCTCGTCGAGGAGCTCGCATGACCGACCAGCCCGACGCCCGCGCCCTCGTCGAGGGCTGCGCCGCCGAGGTCGCCGCCATCGCCGCGGACACCGACCCCGCCACCCGCCGCCGCCTCCTCGTCGTGGCCCACGCCCTCGCCCTCGCCGCCCGCGAGCTCCATGCGACGGGGTCTGACCCCGAGCGCCAGGATGCGACGGGGTCTGACCCCGAGCGTGCGACGGGCCCTGGCACCGATGCGACGGGGTCTGACCCCGAGCGGGGGGATGCGACGGGGTCTGACCCCGTGCGGGGGGTGCGGCGTGGCGGACGTGATGCAGAGCTGGTGCAGATCGCGCGGGGGCTGCGCGAGGAGGTCCGGGCGCGGCTGGAGGTCGCACATCCGGGCTACGCGGACCGGTAGCGTCGCCTGACACCCTGTCGAACGAGGAGGAGCAGGCCATGCCGTTCGCGGACGTCGGTGGTCACCGACTGCACTACGAGGACACCGGGGGAGACGGGCCGGCCGTGGTGTTCAGCCACGGGCTGTTCATGGACGGCTCGATGTTCGACGCGCAGGTCGCGGCGCTGAAGGACCGCTACCGGTGCATCACGTGGGACGAGCGCGGCCACGGCCAGACCGGCGAGGTCGACGAGGACTTCTCCTACTGGGACAGCGCGTCCGACCTCGTCGGCCTCATGGACCACCTCGGCATCGACCAGGCCGTGCTGGTGGGGATGTCGCAGGGCGGCTACCTCTCGCAGCGCCTGGCCATCAACCACCCCGAGCGCGTCCAGGGCCTCGTGCTCTTCGCGACCCAGGCGGGGACGGACGAGCACAAGCGCCAGGCCTACGACGCGCTGCTGGACCAGTGGACGTCCCAGGGCCTCGGCGACGAGCTCGCGCAGACCATCGCCGCGATCGTCATCGGGCCGGGCGACCCGAGCGCCGAGCACTGGATCGCCAAGTGGCGCACCAACTCGCCGGAGAACCTGCGCCGCATCTACACGACGCTCGTGGGCCGCGACGACCTCACCCCGCGCCTGGGCGAGATCCGCGCCCCCGCGATGGTCATCTGGGGCGAGGGCGACCTGGCCATCGAGGAGGAGCGCGCCCGTGCGCTCGCCGACGGCCTGGACGCCGAGCTCGTCGCGGTCCCCGGCGCCGGCCACGGCGTGAACTTCACCCACGCCGCCGCCGTGAACCCGCATCTCACGCGGTTCCTCGAGCAGGTCGTCCCGGCCCGGGTGTAGAGCAGGGTCCGGCGGATCTTCGACCGGGTGTCACTGCCCCCGCCCTCCGCGAGCGGGGACAGTGACGCCATGGCCCGCGTGCCGCAGATCGTCGCGTTCGGAGGCGGTGGCTTCTCCATGGAGGCCGGCAACCCGCTGCTCGACGACTACGTCCTGGGCCTCACGGGGGTCGAACGCCCGAAGGTCTGCTTCGTGCCGACCGCCTCCGGGGACGCCGACCACTACGTCGTGCGCTTCTACCGGACCTTCGCCAGCCGGGCCGACTGCTCGCACGTCTCCCTCTTCCGCCGCGACAAGGGCGCCGGCGCGGTCGAGGGCGACCTCCAGGCCCACCTGCTCGACCAGGACCTCATCTACGTCGGCGGCGGCAGCGTCCTCAGCCTCCTGGGCGCCTGGCGCGCGCACGGCGTCGACCAGATGCTGCGCCGCGCGTGGCGCAAGGGCGTCGTGCTCTGCGGCCTGAGCGCCGGCAGCCTCTGCTGGTTCAGCGAGTCGGTCACCGCCTTCCACGGCCCGCCCCAGCGCGTGCGCGGCCTCGGCCTGCTGCCGTGGTCCAACTGCGTGCACTACGACGGCGAGCCCGAGCGCAGCGTCGAGTACCGCCAGATGGTCGGCGACGGGATGCTCCCCGGCTGGGGCGTGGACGACGGCGCCGCCATCCGCTTCGAGGGGCGCGAGCTGGCCGAGGCCGTCGCCTCGCGCCCGAAGGCCAAGGCCCACCGCGTGGAGCTCGTCAACGACGAGGTGGTCGAGGTCCCGGTCCCGACCCGGTACCTGGGCGCGCCGCTGCCGGAACCGGCGGCGGTGCCCGCATGACCGACCGCGAGCCCACGATCTTCGCCATGGGCGGCGGCGGCTTCACGTCGACGCCAGGGGACCCCGCGCTCGACGCGCTGGTCCTCGAGCTGTGCCGCGACACGCCCGAGCCGCGCGTGCTCTTCCTGCCGACCGCCTCCGGCGACCCGCGCGAGCAGATCGCCGCCTTCCACGCGACCTTCGGCGACCGCTGCCGCGCCACGCACCTCTCGCTCTTCCGCCTGCACGGCTCCAAGCGCCCGCTGCGCGACGTCGTCCTCAGCCAGGACGCCGTGTACGTCGGCGGCGGCTCCATGCGCAACATGCTCGCCATCTGGCGGGCCCACGGCCTCGACGGGATCCTCCACGAGGCGTGGGAGCGCGGCATCGTGCTCGCCGGCCTGAGCGCCGGCGCGATGTGCTGGTTCGAGGGCGGCGTGACGATGTCCGGCGGCCCGCCCGAGCCCTACGAGGGCCTGGGGTTCCTCAGCGGCTCGCTGAGCGTCCACGCCGACGGCGAGCCCGCGCGCCTGCCCGTCTACCTCGAGAGCGTCAAGAGCGGGCGCCTGCCCGGCGGCTGGGCGTGCGACGACGGCGTCGGCCTGGTCCTCAAGGGCGACACCGTCGAGCGGATCGTCAGCGCGCGCCCCGGCTCGACCGCCCTGCGCGTCGACGCGGTCGGCGGCGAGCTGGTGCGCCGCCGCCACCAGCCCGAGCTGCTCGGCGTGCCGGTCGGCCCCGAGCGGGTCGTGCCCGACGACATCCGCGAGTTCCGCGCCATGCGACACCGGGGAGGGAGGTGACCCAGATGGCCGCTCCGATCCCGAAGATCCGCACCACCGGCGCCCGCACGGGGCGCGGGACCTAGCGCGTCCGCTGGTCCGGGTGGACCCACGGCTCGGGCGGCTCCTGCGCCTCGAGCGCCGCGAGCCGGGGCAGCAGGATCCGCTGCAGGCGCTCCTCGAGCTCCGCCACCCGCTCGCGCTCCGCCGGGACGGTCGCCTTGGCCGCCTCGAGCGCCCGCAGCGCCACGGCGTGCGCGCCGTCGCCCGACACGTCGACGGTCCCGTCGTCGCGGTCCCACCAGTGCAGCCGCGCGTCCTCGACGACCTCGCGCGCCGCCTCCTCGGCGGGCTTGACGAAGTGCAGCTCGAGGCGCACCGTCTCGACGTCGCGCATCGCGCGGAAGAGGTCGAACAGGCCCACGTCGCGCCCTAGCCCTCGCCGTGGAGGGTGGCGACGACCGCCCGCGACCCGCCGCGGTCGCGGTGCTCGCAGAGGTAGATGCCCTGCCACGTGCCCAGCGCCGGCCGGCCGTCGCGCACCGGCAGCGTCAGCGACGGTCCCATGAGCGACGCCTTGACGTGCGCGGGCATGTCGTCGGGACCCTCGAGCGTGTGCGTCCAGGCGAACTCCTCGGGCACCGAGGCGTTCACCCACGTCTCGAAGTCGCGCCGCACGTCGGGCGACGCGTTCTCGTTGAGCGTCAGCGACGCCGACGTGTGCTGGATGAGCAGGTGCAGGAGCCCGACCCGCACCTCGCCCAGCTCGGGGACGCCCCGCAGCACCTCGTCGGTCACCAGGTGGAACCCGCGGGGCCGGGGCGCGAGCTCGATCCGGTGCTGGGCCCACATGCGGCAGCATGCTGGCATGACGTACTCGCTCGTGGGGCGCGACCCGGCCAGCGGCCGGATGGGCGTCGTCGTCCAGTCGCACTGGTTCTCCGTCGGCTCGATCGTCGCCTGGGCGCGGCCCGGCGTCGGCGCCGTCGCCACCCAGTCCGTGGCCGACCCCGCCTACGGCCCCCGGATGCTCGACCGCCTCGAGCTCGGCGAGGCGCCGCGCGAGGCGCTCGACGCCCTCCTGCTCAACGACGAGGTGCGCACCTACCGCCAGGTGGGCGTGCTCACGCCCGGCGGCGCGCCGGCCAACCACACCGGGCCGGGCTGCATCGGCGAGGCCGGCCACGCCTCCGGCCCCGACTGCACGGCGCAGGCCAACATGATGGCCCGCGCCGGGGTGCCCGAGGCGATGGTCGAGGCCTTCGGCGCCACCGGCGGCCCGCTCGCCCGCCGGCTCCTCGCCGCCGCGCAGGCCGCCGAGCGCGCCGGCGGCGACGTCCGCGGGCGCCAGTCCGCGACGCTCGTCGTCGTCGGGCCCACCGGCGAGCCGTGGCGCCGCGAGGTCGACCTGCGCATCGAGGACCACCCCGACCCGGTCGCCGAGCTGGGCCGCCTGCTCGACATGCACGACGCCTACGCCCACGCCACCGCGGGCGACGAGCTGGCCGGCAGCGGCCACCACGCCGAGGCCGGACGCGAGTACGGGGCGGCCTCGCGGATCCTCCCCGACAACGTCGAGCTGCGCTTCTGGGCCGGCCTGGCGCAGGCCGCCGCCGGCGACCTCGAGGCCGGCGCCGCCCAGGTGCAGGGGACGATCGACCAGCACGCCGGCTGGGGCGTCCTGCTCGACCGGCTGGCGCCCGAGATCGCCCCGAGCGCCGCGGCCGTGCGGGCCGCCCTCGGCCGGGCGGGCTAGCGCTCGCCCGGCGTCTTCTTGGGGTACAGCGACACCGGCCGCCCGAGGTCCAGCGCGGTGCGCAGGATCCGGTTCTGCTCGGCGGTGTGCGCGGCGGGGTAGCCCTCGCCCGGGCTCGCCCGCTCCGGCCGGCCGACGTAGCCGAACTTCAGGTGCTCCGGGAGGGCCTGCATGAGGCGCGGCATCATGTGCGCGCGGGCGCCCATGTTGCGCGGCTCCTCCTGGACCCACACGACCTCCTCGAGGTTCGGGTAGGTCCCGATGAGCTCCTTGATCTGCCCCTCCGGGAAGGGGTAGAGCAGCTCGACGCGGCCGATCGCGACGCCCTCGTTGTCCTCGCGCATCGGGTGGCTCTTGAGGTCGTAGTAGACCTTGCCGGTGCAGAGCAGCAGCCGGCGGACCTTCTCCACCGGCACCCGCGGCTCACCCAGGACGGGGAAGAACTGCGTGTCGGCGAGGTGCTCGATGCGGTTGGTCGCCTGGGGGAGGCGCAGCAGCGACTTCGGCGTGAAGACGACGAGCGGGCGCTGCTTGACGATGCGGGCCTGACGGCGCAGCAGGTGGAAGTACTGCGCCGGCGTCGTGAGGTTCGCGACGCGGATGTTGCCCTCGGCGGCGAGCTGCAGGAAGCGCTCGAGGCGGGCGGAGGAGTGCTCGGGGCCCGAGCCCTCGTAGCCGTGGGGCAGCAGGAGCGTCAGCCGCGAGGTCTGGCCCCACTTGGCCAGGCCGGAGACCAGGAACTGGTCGATGATGACCTGCGCGGAGTTGGCGAAGTCGCCGAACTGCGCCTCCCACAGCACGAGCGTCTCGGGCGCCTCGGCGGAGTAGCCGTACTCGAAGCCCAGGCACGCGATCTCGCTCAGCGGCGAGTTGTGCAGCTCGAACGGCGCGAGCGCGCCGGGCAGGTTCTGGATCGGCGAGACGGTCTGGCCCGTCTTGGCGTCGTGGAGCACCAGGTGGCGCTGGGAGAACGTGCCGCGCTCGGCGTCCTGGCCGGTGAGGCGGACCGGGATGCCCTCGGTGAGCAGCGACGCGTAGGCCAGCGCCTCGGCGTGCGCCCAGTCGATGCCGCCGTCCTCGCCCAGGGCGGTGCGCCGGCGCTCGAGCTGCTTGACGAGCTTCGGGTGGACCGTGAAGCCCTCCGGGACGGCCAGCAGCTCCTCGTTGAGGACCCGCAGGCGGTCGGCCGAGACCGCGGTCTTGACGTCGGGCGACGGCGAGCGGTCCAGCTGGTACTCGCCCGTCTGCTGCTCGGCGGTGCCGGCGTCCTCGGCGGCCTTGATCTGCGCCTTGAGGTCCTGGTGCAGCTCGGTCAGGCGCGCCCAGATCGTGTCGCGCTCGCGGTCGACGTCGTCCTGGGACACCGCACCGTCGCCGACCAGCCGCTCCGCGAAGAGCTCGGAGACGCGCTTCTTGCGCTTGATCACCGAGTACATCTCGGGCTGCGTGTAGGCGGGCTCGTCGGCCTCGTTGTGGCCGAAGCGGCGGTAGCCGATGAGGTCGATGACGACGTCGTGGCCGAACTCCTGGCGGAAGGCGAACGCGAGGCGCACCGCGGAGATGCAGGCGCCCACGTCGTCGGCGTTGACGTGGATGATCGGCGTGTCGAAGCCCTTGGCGAGGTCCGACGCCCAGCGCGTGGAGCGCGAGTCCTCCGGGTCCGTGGTGAAGCCGACCTGGTTGTTCTGGACGATGTGCAGGGTGCCGCCGACCTTGTAGCCGTCGAGCGCCTGGAGGTTCAGCGCCTCGGCGACGACGCCCTGGCCCGGGAACGCCGCGTCGCCGTGGAGCACGACCGGGACGGCGTTGTCGGTGTCGCGATGGGCGTGCGGGCCCTGGCGCGTGGTCTGCGCCGCGCGCGCCGCGCCGACGACCACGGGGTGCACGAACTCGAGGTGCGACGGGTTGCTCTCGAGGTTGACGAGGATCGACTCGCCGTTGGCCAGCTGGTAGCTGCCCTGCGCGCCGTGGTGGTACTTGACGTCGCCGGTCCCGCCCTGCGGGATCGTCGTGACGGCCTCGAGCGTCGAGGCGCCCTCGAACTCCGCGAAGATCGTCTCGTAGGGCCGGCCGAGGTTGTGGGCCAGCACGTTGAGGCGGCCGCGGTGGGCCATGCCGACGACGACCTCGCGGGCGCCGTGCGCGGCGGCCAGCTGGATCATCTCGTCGAGCATCGGGACGGTCATGTCCAGGCCCTCGATCGAGAACTGCTTCTGGCCCAGGTAGGCCTTGTGCATGAAGCGCTCGAAGGCGTCGACCTCGACGAGGCGCTTGAGCAGCGCCTTGGACTCCTCGGTCGTCAGCGGCTTGCGGTACTCGCCGGACTCGATCTTCTCCCGCAGCCAGGTGCGCTGGCGGTGGGAGGCGATGTGCTCGATCTCGTAGGAGATCGTCCCGCAGTAGGTCTCGCGCAGGTGCGGCAGCGCGTCGGCCAGCGTCGCGCCCGGCACGAAGATGCGCAGGACCTTCGCCGGGATCTTCGCCATGAGCTCCGGCGTGAGGCCGACCGTCTCGGGGTCGAGCGCCGGGTCGCCCTCGGGCTCGGTGCCCAGCGGATCCAGCCGGGCGGCCAGGTGGCCGTGCGTGCGGTGGGCCTTGACGAGCGAGGTCGCGGCCTGGACGGCCACGAGGAGCTCCTCGTCGACCTGGGCCTGCGTGGCGCCGCTCGGCGCGGACTCGCGCGCGGCGGCCGCGGCGGCGGCGGGCGCCGGCGGGGCGGGGGTCGGCCCGGGCTGCACGCCCAGCGAGCCGAAGACGCCCTCGTAGAACCCGTTCTCGCCCTGGAGGTAGGCCTCGACGACCTGGAGGAACTGCCCCGACTCGGCCCCCTGGATGATCCGGTGGTCGTAGGTCGAGGTCATCGTCATGACCTTCTCGGCGCCGATCATGTCGCCGATCGCGCCGAGGCCGACGGGGTAGGCGATCGAGCCGGTGGCGATGATCGTGCCCTGGCCGGTCATGAGCCGCGGGACCGAGGCGATGGTGCCGATGCCGCCCGGGTTGGTGAGCGAGACGTTGGCGCCGACGAGGTCGTCGGCCGTCAGCTTGTTCTCCCGCGCGCGGGCGATGAGGTCGTCGAAGGCGGCCTTGAAGTCGCGGAACGACAGCCGGCCGGCGTCGCGGATCACCGGGACCATCAGCGTGCGTGAGCCGTCGCGCTTCTGGACGTCGACCGCGATGCCGAGGTTGACCTGGCCGTCGTCGACCCGGAAGCCCTTGCCGTCGGCCTCGTCGAAGTGGTGGGCCATGACCGGCATGTCCTGCGTGGCGGCCAGGGCGATCGCGTAGGCGATCAGGTGGGTGAACGACGCCTTGTGGCCCGCGGCCTTGAGCTCCTTGCGCCGGCCGTCCATGACGGTGACGGTCATCGTGCGGAACGACGTGGCGGTCGGGATCGACCGCGACTCGTCCATGTACTTCGCGAGCATCGCCGCGCCGCCCTTGAGCTGCTGGCGGCTGGCCTCGGCGCTCGCGGCGGAGGCGCCGTTGGACGACGCGGGGGCGGCCTTCGAGGTCCCGCCGCCGGCCTTGGCGTCCAGGACGTCCTGCTTCGTGACGCGCCCCTGCGGGCCCGTGCCCGTGACGGCGCCGAGGTCGACGCCCTCGGCGGCCGCGGCGCGCGCGGCGACCGGCGTGGCCTTGACGTCGGAGGCGGGGGTGGACGGCGCGGGCGCGCTCGTCGCCGCGCCGTTGCTCGGCGCATCGCCGCCGGCCGGCTTGGCCTTGCCGGCGCCGACCTGCATGCGCGCGATCGTCTGATGGGGGACGACGGTGTCGCCCTCCTCGGCCAGGATCTCGGTGATGACGCCCGCGGCGGGCGCCGGCAGCTCCATGTCGACCTTGTCCGTGGAGAGCTCGACCACGGTCTGGCCGTCCTCGACGCTGTCGCCGACCTTGACCGACCACTCGAGGACCGTCGCCTCGGTGACCGACTCGCCGCCCGCGGGGGTGTCGATGTCGATGACCTCGCCGCCGCCCGCGGCGCCGTCGTCGGCGGCACCGGCGCCGTCCGCCGAAGCGGTGGGCGCCGGAGCGTCGGGCTCGGTCGGGGCCGCGCCGTCGTCGGGCTGGATCTCCGCGAGCAGCTGGCCGACGGTGACCGTGTCACCGGCCGCGACGTGGAGCTTCACCACCACGCCCGTCGCGGGACTCGGCACTTCGACGTCGACCTTGTCGGTCGAGATCTCGACGATGGTGGCGTCGGTCTCGATCCGGTCTCCCTCCTCGACGTGCCATTCGAGGATCTCGCCCTCGGTCACCGATTCGCCGGCGCCCGGGGCCACAACCTGGATCGTGGTGTCGACTGCCATGTGAGCTCCCCCGGAGCCTAGCGCGCCGGGTGCGCCGCTACAGGACGGGGCGGACACGTGCAAGAGCACGGTCCTGGCGGACGAACTCCGCGGTGCCCAGGAACGGGCCGACGGCGCCCAGGACGGCGATCGCCACGGCCAGCCGCAGGTCGATCAGCCGCTTGCGCAGGCCGACCACCGCCAGCGCGCACATGACGAACCAGCCGAGGCCGTGCGCCCACCCGAAGACCATCTCCGCGCTGGCCGCGCCGGGGACCGCCCAGGCGACCAGCAGGCAGAGGTAGGCGGCCGAGTGGGTGAAGGAGGCGGCCTTGATGCGCCGCCGGGTGAGCGTCATGCGGAGCTGGCCAGCAACCGAGCCATGGTCTTCAGCGGCTCGTCGGCCTCGTCGGGCCACGCGTCCACGTCGGCGGGCCACCACGCGTGCGCGTCGTGCTCGTGGTCGGGCGTGACCTCGGCCCCCGGCGCCAGCCACGCCTGGCCCACGACCATGACCATGTCGTGGGGCAGCTGGACGAGCGCCTCGACCTGGACGCGCTCGGCGGTGACCGACCACTCCTCCTCGAGCTCGCGCCCCAGGGTCGCGGCGGGGTTCTCGCCCTCGTCGACCGCGCCGCCGGCGCCCAGCGCCCAGCGCCCGGCCCACGACGACAGCCACGCGGCGCGGCGGCCGGCGAGCCACCGCCCCTCGCAGTCGCGCACGGCGCACAGCGCCGACATCGACCGCGACGCGTCGCCCTCCACGAGGCGCAGCGCCCAGCGGACGGGCTGCAGCTCGAGCGTCAGGGAGCCGTCGTCCTCCACCGACCAGCGCACGAGGCGCGCCGCGACGCCGTCGTGGCTGGGCGAGCCGCGGTCGCGCAGCGCCTCGATCGCGGCGTCGGCCGCCTCGGTGTTCGCCGCCGGGGCGCGGTAGGCGTCGTCGTGCCAGACCGCCCGCACCTGGTCCACGCTCCACGGTCCACGGGCGAGGAGGGCGGGGGCCGGCGGGGCGCTGCTCATCGCTGCATAGGCTACGCGCCGTGTCGCACCGAGCGACGTGGGAGGAGCACTGTCGGCGGCGCGAGCTCGCCGTGCCCGTGGACGCCGAGGGCCGGCCCTCCTGGCGCCCGTCGGCGCGCGCCGCGGGCTGGCGGGTGGTCGATGGGGCGGGCACCGTCTACGCCACCACGACCGTCCACCCGCGCGGCGAGGCGCCCTACGACGTCTCGCTCATCGACCTCGACGCGGGTGTGCGCCTCATGGGCACCGTCCGCGGCGGTGGGACCATCGGGCAGCGGGTGCGCCTCGTCTGGCGCGACGGCGAGGAGCCGCCGGTGCCCGAGTGGGAGCCCGCGGCGTGAGCGTCGCGGTCGTCGGCGCCGCCGAGGCCGGCCTCGGGGAGGCGCCGCCCGGCACGACGCCGGCCGAGCTCATGGGCCAGGCCTCGCTGGCCGCCCTCGCCGAGGCGGGGCTCACGACGGACGACGTCGACGGCCTCTTCGCCTCCTCGACCCAGCTGCCGTGGGCCTCGATCAACCTCGGCGAGGAGCTGGGCATCGCCCCGCGGGTCTCCGACTCGACGATGCTCGGCGGCGCGTCGCCCGTCGCCCACCTCGCGCACGCGCGCGCGGCGATCCTGGCCGGTGCCTGCGAGGTCGCGCTCATCGCGTACGGCTCGACGCAGCGCTCCGTCGGCCGCGCGAACGCCTCGCCGCAGGAGGTCGACCGCTACGAGGCGCCGTACCGCCCGGTGCTCCCGATCACGGCCTACGCCCTCGCGGCCTCGCGCCACATGCACGAGTTCGGGACGACCCCCGAGCAGCTCGCGTGGGTCGCCGTGAGCGCCCGGCGCTGGGCGCAGCGCACCCCCGGCGCCTGGAGCACGAAGCCGCTCACCGTGCAGGACGTCCTGGACGCGCCGCGCGTCTGCGACCCGCTCGGCGTCAAGGACTGCTGCCTGGTCACCGACGGCGGCGGGGCGCTCGTCGTCGTCGCCGAGGCCCGCGCCCGCGCCCTGGCCGCCGAGGGCGCGCCGCCGCCCGTCCACCTCCTCGGCGTCGCCGAGGCCCACCGCCACCGCCACGTCTCCTCGATGCCCGACCTCGTCCGCACCGCCGCCGCCGACTCCGGCGCGCGCGCCTACGCCATGGCGGGCGTCGGCCCCGCCGACGTCCAGTGCGCCCAGCTCTACGACGCCTTCACCATCACGCCGATCCTCTTCGCCGAGGACCTGGGGCTCTGCGCCAAGGGCGAGGGCGGGGCGTTCTTCGAGGGCGGGCGCACCGGCCCCGACGGCGACGGGCTGCCGGTGAACACCAACGGCGGTGGGCTCTCCTACGCACACGCGGGGATGAACGGCCTCCAGCTGCTGGTCGAGGGCGTGCGCCAGGTCCGCGCGGGCCGCGACGTCGCGCTCGTCCACGCCAACGGCGGCGTCTTCAGCGCGCAGGCCACGGCGATCCTCGGCAGCGCGGCGACGGCATGACCCGGGTGCGCTCGTGGTGGGGCTGGGGCTTCGAGGACGCGGCGGTCGACCCGGCGGCCCTCGCGCCGATGGTCACGGAGGTCCTCGGCTTCGCGCTCGACGGCGACGTCCTCGACCCCGTGCCGATCGAGCAGGTGGCCGTCCCGGCCCCCCGGCTGGCCCTGCCGACGACCGCGGGCTGGTCGACCGACCCGCGCGACCGCCTCGGCCACGCCCAGGGCAAGGCGTTCCGGGACATCGCCCGGGCCGTCCGCGGGCGCGTCGACCACGTGCCCGACGCGGTGGTCTTCGCCCGCGACGAGGACGTCGTCGGCGAGGTGCTCGCGTGGGCGGCCCAGGAGGGCGCGGTCGTCGTGCCCTACGGCGGCGGGACGAGCGTCGTCGGCGGCCTCGAGCCGCGCGACGGCCGGCCGTGGGTCTCGCTGGACCTCTCCGGCCTGGACCGGCTCCTCGACGTCGACGCCGTCTCGCGCGCCGCGCGAATCCAGGGCGGCGCGAGCGGCCCGCGCCTGGAGGCCCAGCTCGCCGAACACGGACTGACGATGCGCTTCTTCCCGCAGTCGTTCGAGCTCTCCACGCTGGGCGGCTGGATCGCGACGCGCGCCGGCGGCCACTTCGCGACGGTGTGGACCCACGTCGACGACCTCGTCGAGGCCGTGCGCGCCGTCACCCCCTCCGGCGTCTGGGAGAGCACCCGGCTGCCCGGCAGCGGCGCCGGCCCGTCGCCCGACCGGCTGCTGCTCGGCTCGGAGGGGATCCTCGGTGCGATCACCGAGGCGTGGGTGCGCGTGCAGCCCAAGCCCGAGCACCGCGCCCAGCGCGCCGTGCGCTTCGCCTCGTTCCTGCGCGGGGCCGACGCGGTGCGCGCGATCAGCCAGGCCGCGCTGCATCCCAGCGCCTGCCGGCTGCTCGACCCGCTCGAGGCCGTGCAGGCCGGCGCGGGCGACGGCACGCAGGCGGTGCTCGTCCTGGGCTTCGAGTCCACCGACCACGACGTCGAGGACGCCCTCGGGCGCGCGCTGGCGCTCTGCCGCGCCCACGGCGGCGAGCCCGACCCGCCCAGGGCGCGCGGCGCCGCCGACGACAGCGTCGGCGCCTGGCGCGACGCGTTCATCGCCATGCCCTACCTGCGCGACGCGCTGCTGCGCCTCGGGATCGTGAGCGAGACGTTCGAGACCGCGGTGACCTGGGACCGCCTCCCGGCGCTGCACGACGAGGTCGTCGGCGCGGTGCGCGAGGCGCTCGGCGAGCCGTGTCGCGTCACCTGCCGCTTCACGCACGTCTACCCGGACGGCCCGGCCCCGTACTTCACGGTGCTGGCCCCGGCGGTGCGCGGCGGCGAGGTCGAGCAGTGGGACCGCGCGAAGGCCGCCGCCTCGGAGGCGCTGCACCGGGCGGGCGGGACGATCACCCACCACCACGCGGTCGGCCGCGACCACCGCCCCTGGTACGACCGCCAGCGGCCCGAGCCGTTCGCGGCGGCCCTGCGAGCGGCGAAGGCGGCGCTCGACCCGGCCGGGGTGCTCAACCCCGGCGTGCTGGTCGACCCCTAGCCCCGGCGGTCGTACTTCTTGACGCGCTCGGAGACCTTGACGAACCGCCCGGCGCGCGCGGAGTACCGGAACCGCGCGACGGCGAGGTACGTCGGGCAGCAGCCGCCGTCCGTGCGCTTGTACCACGGCTGCTCGAGCGTGAGCGTGGTGCCGTCCTTCGAGAGGACCGCGTCGCCCGTGCCGGGGTAGGACGCCCGCTTGGGGCGCCTGGTCTCGAAGCCCTTGCCCGGGTGGCGGTAGAGCGTGCGGACCGCGAGGCAGCCGTCGGCGCCGCGGCGGAAGGCGACGATGCGGTCCTCGCCGTTGCGGGCGGCGGCGCCGCTGCGCCCCACGACGAAGACCTCCTGCGTGGCGGGGTCGCCGTCGGCCTCGACCGGGTCGGCCGCCACGAACGCGTCGTGGTCCCGGCGCAGGAGGTCGATGCGCTGCGGCCGGCCGTCGGCGCAGTAGGCCTCGACCGTGGCCTGCTTGGCGCTGAAGCTGTCCTCGGGACAGGGCGGCGTGGCCGTGCCCTCGGCGCTGAAGCACTCGGTCTCGCGGACCTGGAGGGTCTCCGGCGTGCCATCGCGGTCGAGGTCGATGGACTGCGAGCCCACGTCGGCCATCGCGACGGCCGCGGGCACGGTCGCGCAGAGGACGGCGAGCACGGAGAGCGGGCGGCGCATGCTGCGGATCGTGCTGGGCGGCGAGGACGCGCCCCAGGGAGCCGCCACCCCGAACCGGGTGCGGGCGACCGCACCGGCGCGCCGCTGGCACCATGGGGGCGTGGCGCGGATCGTCCTCCTGGGCCCGGGCGCCGTCGGCGGCCTCCTCGCGGGCGCGCTCACGCGCGCGGGAGGCGAGGCGGTGCTCGTCGGCCGGCCCGGCACGGTCGCGGCCATCGCCCGCGACGGCCTGCGCCTGCAGAGCCCGCGCTACGGCGACGAGCGCCACGCCGTCCGCGCGGTCGAGCGCCTGGAGCTGCGCGGGGACGACGTGCTCGTCGTCGCGACGAAGGCCGCCGGCCTGCGCGACGGGCTCGACCGCGTCGGGGGGACGCCCGCAGCCGTCGTCCCGCTGCTCAACGGCCTGGACCACGTGGGCGTGCTGCGCGAGCGCTTCGGCGACCGCGTCGTCGCCGCCACGATCCGCGTGCAGGCCCACCGCGAGGGCCCGGCGCACGTCGTGCACCGCATCCCGCTGGCGCTCGTCACCCTCGCCGCCCCCGGCTGCCCGCCCCTGGTCGCGGCGCTGCGCGCGGCGGACGTCGACGTGGACGACGCGGGCGCCTCGCAGACCGACGTCCTGTGGGGCAAGCTCACGCGGCTGTGCGCCATCGCGTTGGCGACGGCGGCGGCCGACAGGCCGCTGGGCGACGTGCGCGAGGACGCGCGCGCGGTGGCCCGCGAGGCGGCCGCGGTCGCCCGGGCCGACGGCGCGGCGGTCGACGAGGCGGCCGTCCTGCGCGAGCTCGACGAGCTGCCCGATGGCGCGACGAGCTCCCTGCGGGCGGACGTCGTGGCGGGCGCGGAGCACGAGCTCGACGCGATCGCCGGAGCGGTGCAGCGCGCCGCGCGGCGCCACGGGCTCGACGTGGCGACGGTCGATCGCCTTTCGGCGGCCGTGCTCCGCCGTTCGTCGCAGTTCACACCTGTTTCTGGGACACGCGTCTAGGTTCCCCGCACCTCGCAGCCGGACGGGACCGGCGGGGGTGCCCGAGGGTCGGGACAAGGGGGACGCGCGGCGACGCCGTGGGTTCGCCCGGCGCCGGGCGGTCATCCATCACAAGGGGGAGTACCCATGGCCTCGCGCCTCGACGTCCTCGCGCGCCATCCTTGGCGTGCGCTTGGTTCGCTGTCCGCCGTCCTCGTCGCCACCGGTGCGGTCGTCGGCTCGAACGCCGCGTTCACCACCCAGACGGTGAACCCGAACAACACCTTCAGCGCCGGCATCCTGAAGGCCGGCTCCGACAAGGACGGTCAGGCGATCCTGACCGCCTCGAACCTCGTCCCGGGGCAGTCCGCCACGGGCTCGGTCACCATCAGCAACACGGGCAACGTGGCCGGCAACGGCTGGAAGGTCGCCCAGGCCGTCACCGGCACCACGGCCGGCGACGACCCGCACAGCGACGCCTCCGCCTCCCTGAAGGACGTCGCCGTCCTCAAGGTCGCCACGGGCGGCACGACGGTCTACGAGGGCACCGTCGCCGGCTTCACCGGCGCCGACCTCGAGGCCATCCCGGCCGGCGGCTCGCGCCAGTACGACTTCACCGTCACCTTCCCGGGCAGCGGCGCGAACGACAACGCCTACGAGGGCTCGTCGTTCACGACGTCGTACACCTGGTCGGCCTCCGCGGGCTCCTAGCCCAGCCGGACGCGATCACGCACTCCCCTGGCATGCGGCGTTCCACGCCTCGTGCGATCGCGCTCTCGACGCTCGCCGTGGCCGCCCTCGGGGCGGCCACGGTCGGGCTGTCGGGGGCGACGTTCGCCACCCAGACCGGCGCGGCCCACGTCACCGTGGACGCGGGTGACCTGCGCCTGACCAGCACGAAGGACGGTCAGGGCGTGGTGGCCGACGCCACGGGCCTGCGCCCTGGCGTCACGCGCTCGGGGACCGTGACCGTGAGCAACGCGGGTTCGGCGGACGCCGAGGCCTTCTTCGACGCGGCCCCCGAGGTCGTCGACGTGCCGGCCAGCCCGGCGCTGAGCTCGGTGCTGCGCTTCGCGCTCGAGCGCTGCCCGACCGGCGGTGCCGAGTGCCCGGGGGCCGAGCCGGTCCTCGAGGGCGTCACCCTCGCCCAGGCCGCGGCGGCCGACCGCACCGCCCTCGGCGCGGCGGCGCCCGGCAGCGCGTCGACCTACCGGGTCACGCTGAGCTGGCCGCAGGACGAGGCCGACCCGGACCTGCAGGCCGCGAGCACGCAGGCCACGCTCGGGTTCGCCATGGAGGCCGGGGAGTGACGCTCGCCGGTCGCATCGCCGGCGTGCTGGTGCCGCTGACCGCGCTCGCGCTCGCCGTCGTGCTGCTGGGCCCCGCGCTCTTCGGCATGGAGCGCTACGTCCTCACCAGCGGCTCCATGACGGGCAGCTACGACCGCGGCAGCGTGGTGTTCGGCGACCCGACGCCGCGCGACCAGCTCCGGGCGGGCGACGTCGTGACGTTCCAGCCCCCCGGTCACACCGAGCTCGTGACCCACCGGATCACGGAGGTCGTCCGCACGCCGGGCGCGCCGCTCGCGTTCCGCACCAAGGGCGACGCCAACGACGTGGCGGACCCCTGGACCTTCACGCCGACCACCGCGGAGCTCCCGCGCGTCGTCGGCTCGGTGCCCCACGTCGGCTACGTCGTGGCGGCCCTCGACGTGCGCTGGGTGCGCACGCTCGTCATCGGTCTCCCGGCGGCGCTCCTGGCGCTCGCCCTCATCGCCGGCCTGTGGCGCGACAGCAGCCCCGGCCGCATCCGCTTCGAGGTGACGGCATGACCCGCCGGACCAAGCTCTCGCTGGGCGTGACGACGGGCGTCGTCGCGCTGCTCGTGGTGCTCGTGACCGCCATCGGCGGCTCGGGCGCGGCGTTCTTCAGCAGCTCGTCCTCCCCGCAGTCCGCGAGCGCGGTGCCCGACTTCGTGGCGCCCGTCGTCGACGACGCCCGGACCAGCGCCACCGCCGCGGTCGGCGGTCAGGCGACGGTGTACGCCAAGGTCTCCGACGACGGCCGGCCCTCGAGCGGGGTCGCCGCGGTGAAGGCCGACCTCAGCGCCGTGGGTGCGGGGGACGACCAGGACCTCGAGGCCTGCGAGGACGGCTGCGGCCCGGGCGACGCCTTCGGCTGGCAGCGGACCTTCACGGTCGGCGACGACACGCCCGACGGCGAGCGCCCGCTCAGCCTCCACGCGGTCGACGGCGCCGGCAACGCGGGTGAGGCGCGCGAGGCGACGATCACGATCGACGCCTGCGCCGACCCGGAGCTCCCGGACCTCGACGGCGACGGCCAGCCCGACCAGTGCGACGCCGACGACGACGGCGACGGCGTGCCGGACGCCGACGACACCTGCGCGTCGGTCCCGAACCCGGGCCAGGCCGACACCGACGGCGACGGCCAGGGCGACGCGTGCGACGGCGACGACGACGGCGACGGCGTCCTGGACGGCGAGGACGGCTGCCAGTTCACGCCCGACCCCGGCCAGGCCGACACCGACGGCGACGGCCAGGGCGACGCGTGCGACGCCGACGACGACGGCGACGGCGTCACGGACGGCGACGACAACTGCCGGGTCGTCGCCAACGGCGGTCAGCAGGACGCCGACGGTGACGGCGCCGGCGACGCCTGTGACGCCGACGACGACGGCGACGGCGTCAGCGACGGCTCCGACAACTGCCAGTTCGTCCCGAACACCGGCCAGGAGAACACCGACGGCGACGCGTTCGGCAACGCCTGCGACGCCGACGACGACGGCGACGGCGCGCTCGACGGCAACGACTGCGCGCCGCTCGACGGCACCGTGGCGCCGGGCAGGCCCGACGCGCCGGACCTGCAGTCCGCCGACACGAACTGCGACACGGTCGACGGCGACGCCGCCGGGTCGGTGTTCGTCGCGACGTCGGGCAACGACGGCAACCCCGGCACGCTGGCGGCGCCCAAGCGCACCGTCCAGAACGCCGTGAACAGCTCGGGCGGGCGTCCGGTCCTGGTGTCCTCAGGCACCTACGACGAGGGCGCCGACGGCCTCGAGCTCGTCACGGGCGTGAGCGTCTTCGGCGCCTACCGCTCCGGCTTCACCGGCGCGCGGGACGCCACGACGACGGTCACGGGCTCGGCCTCCGCCGCGTTGGCCAACGGCGACACGAACGTGACGCTGCAGCGGATGCGCTTCGAGGGCAACCGCGGCGGTGGCATGAGCGCCTACGGCATCCGCGCCGTGAACTCCACCATCACCCTCCAGGCCTCGGCGGCGGTCGCCGGGCCGGGTGCCAACGGCGGCGGTGGCTCCACCGGCGGCGGCGGCGCGCGCGGCACCGACGGCAGCCGCGGCGGCGACGGCGACAACGACGACAACGGTCCCGGCGGCGCCGGCGGCGGCGGTGGGCCCTCGGCCGGCGGCTGCCCGGGCGGTGGCGGCGGCAAGGGCGGTCGCTACGGCAACAACCGCGGCGACAACGGCGCCCAGGGCGGCTGCGGCGGCGGCGGCGGTGGCGCGGGCGGTGCGGGCGGCGACCCGGGCCGGCGCGGCAACGACGGCGGCGGCGGCGCGTCCGGCGGTGCGGGCCCCAACGGCGGTGCCGGCGGCAACGGCTTCGCGGCTGCGGGCTCTGGCGGCTGGGCCGGCTTCAACGGCGCCACCGGCGGCCAGGGCGCCAGCGGCCTGGGCGGTGGCGGCGGCGGCGGTGGCGGTGGCCAGGGCTGCACCTTCTGCAACGACGGCCACGGCAACGGCGGTGGCGGCGGCGGTGGCGGCGGCCAGGGCGGCTTCCCGGGCACGGGTGGCGGCTGGGGCGGCGCGTCCATCGGCATCTACCTCTGGGCCTCGACCGTGACGCTCACCGACGGCTCGCTCGTGAGCACCGGCACCGGTGGCGCGGGCGGCGGTGGTGGCGGCGGCGGCAATGGCGGCGGTGGCGGCACCGGCGGTCTCGGGGCGACCCGCGACTGCGGCGAGGTCGGCTGCGGCGGCAACGGCGGCAACGGCGGCAGCGGCGGCAGCGGCGGCCATGGTGGCGGCGGTTCCGGCGGCCCGAGCATCGGCGTGCTGCGCCTCGGCGGCTCGGTGGCCAACGACAGCGGCACGGTGTTCTCCATCGGCAGCGCCGGTGGCGGCGGTGGCAGTGCAGGCAACGCCGGGCAGACCGGCCAGAGGGGGAGCATCCTGTGAGCCGGTTCAACCAGATCATCCGCCGGCCGGTCCAGCTCGTGGCCGTCGTGGCGGCGCTCGGGGTCGCGGGGGTGGCGGTCGCCGCCTCCAGCGACCAGGGCAAGATCGTCGTGGGCGGCGAGGACCAGGTCCTGCGCATCACCCTCTCGCTCGGCCTGCTGTTCGGCCAGACCAACGACAAGGGCAACGGCACGGTCCTGACCGCGCAGGGCCTCGTGCCCGGCGAGTCGAAGTGGGGCGAGGTCCGCGTGGCGAACACCGGCCTGCTGGCCGGCGCCTACACCCTGCAGGCCACGGACCTCGTCGACACGCTCGGCCGCTTCGGCGGCAAGCTCTCGCCGAAGCTCAACGTCAAGGTCGACGAGCGCTCGCGCACCGGCGTGCGGCGCCTCTACGACGGGACGCTCGCGAGCCTGTCCTCCCTGAACCTGGGGCGCTTCGCCTCGGGGGAGAACCGCGTCTACCGGTTCACGGCGACGCTGCCGTCCGGCGGCATCCCGTCCAGCCCGACCTCGGGCGACAACGCGGTGCAGGGCGCGGTCAGCCGCGTGAACCTGCGCTTCACCGCCTCCAGCACGCTCTAGTCGCGGCGCGCGCGGGGTGCTCGCCACCCCGCGCCGCCCGCGCTAGCCTCCCGCGCGCATGGCCGACACGTCGAAGATCGCGGCGAACCTCCGGGCGTTCCAGATCGCCATCAACGCCCACGACCGCGAGAACCCGACGCACAACGCCTACGGGATCGGGCTGGCCCACTTCGACCTCGAGCGCCTCGGCTTCGACGAGGGCGAGGAGGTCCTGCCGGGGATCACGATCCACGCCGACCAAGGCGTGAGCGGGAACTTCCGGGTCCTGTGCGACGGCGAGCACGACGAGGACCTCGCGGAGGAGACCGAGGACGTCGAGGTCGTCGAGGCGGTCGCGGCGCAGCGCACCATCCCGGCGCGCCAGGACGGCTAGCGGACCGCCGTTCACCTCATCGGCGGTTAAAGGGCAATGCCCGAACCACCGATGAGAGCCCCGTGGATGCGGAGGAGGAGCTGCCGGCTGGGCCGGCCCTCGACCGGCTGCTGGAGCTCGAGCAGCTGTTCGTCCTCAGCCGCGACCTCCTGGCGACCATCGGCGCCGACGGCCGCCTCGAGCGGCTGAACCCCGCCTGGGACACCGTCCTCGGGTGGGAGGTGGACACCCTCGTCGGCTCGCCGTGGCACGGGCTGGTGCATCCCGACGACGTGCCGGCCACCCGCGAGGTCATCCGCCGCATGACCTCCGACGCGCGCGGGACGGTCGTCGACTTCGAGAACCGCCTGCGCGCCCGCGACGGCCGCTGGCTCTGGATGCTGTGGAGCGCCAGCTGGGACGGCCGGCGCTGCTACCTCGTCGCCAAGGACATCACCGGCCGCAAGGCGCTCGAGGCCCAAGCGCTGCACGACCCGCTGACCGGCCTGCCCAACCGCGCGCTGCTCGTCGACCGCGCCACGCAGGCGCTGGGGCGCCTGACGCGCGCGGGCACCGGGCACGTCGGCTTCGTCGTCGTGGACCTCGACGAGTTCAAGACCGTCAACGCCTCCCACGGCCACCGCGTCGGCGACCGGCTGCTGCACGCCGTCGCCCAGCGCCTGCGCCACCGCATCCGTGCACAGGACACGCTCGCCCGACTCGCCGGCGACCAGTTCGTCTGCCTCTTCGAGGGGCCCGAGGCCGACCGCCTCCTCCTGCCCCGGATCCTCGGCTGCTTCGACGACCCCTACGAGGTCGACGGCGAGCGCCTGCGCGTGACCGCCAGCGTCGGCGTGGCCGACACCGCCGACGGCGCGCTCGACCCGGAGGAGCTGCTGCGCGACGCCGACGTCGCGCTCGAGCGCGCCAAGACCCGCGGCCGGGCGCGGGCCGAGCGCTTCGACGAGGTCCTGCGCGACGAGCACCGCCGCCGCCTCGCCCTGGCCGCCGACCTGCGCGGTGCGCTCGCCGCTGCCCAGCTGCGCCTGCACTTCCAGCCCGTCGTCGACCTGCGCACGGACGCGGTCGCCGGCTGCGAGGCGCTCCTGCGCTGGGAGCACCCGGACCGGGGCCGGCTGCGCCCGGGCGAGTTCCTGGGGATCGCCGAGGACGACGGCCAGATCGTCGCGATCGGCGAGTGGGTGGTCCGCGAGGCCTGCCGCCAGGCCGCGCAGTGGCGCGCCGCCGGCCACCAGCTCACGGTCGCCGTCAACGTCTCCGCCCTCCAGCTCGGCCGGCCCGGCCTCGTCGGCACGGTCCGCCGCGCGCTGCACGACGCGGGCCTGCCCGGGACGGCGCTCTGCCTCGAGGTCACGGAGACCGCGGTGCTGCGCCGCCCGGAGGAGGCCGCGCTGGCGCTGGGCATCCTGCGCGACGACGGCGTGCGCATCGCGCTCGACGACTTCGGCGAGGGCTACTCGTCGGTCCGCCACCTGCGCGCCCTGCCGGTCGACGTCCTCAAGGTCGACCGCTCGTTCGTCGCGGACATCCACCGCGACCCCGAGGCCCGTGCCCTCATCCGCAGCCTCTGCTCGCTGGGCGCCGCCCTCGGGCTCGACGTGGTCGCCGAGGGCGTGGAGACCAGCGAGCAGGACGACGTCCTGCGCGCCGTCGGCTGCGACTTCGGCCAGGGCTGGCTCTACGGCATGCCGGTGGCGCCCGCCGAGCTCGCGCTCGCCGCGCGCTAGGGGCGCTACGCCGTCAGCTCGAGCTCGCGGTCGAACGCGCGCCGGAACAGGTCGCGCTCGCGGCTCGCGGCCCACTGCGCGACGCGCACGTCGCCCGCGGCCTCCAGCGCCAGGCGGACCTTGCCGTTGCGCGCCGCGACGCCGACGGCGCGCACGACCTGGTCGCGGGAGCGTTCGAGGTCCTCGGCCAGGCGCAGCAGCACCGCGCAGCGGTCGAGCACCGCAGCGTCGCCCTTGTGCGCGAGTGCCGAGAACGGGCCGAGCCCCGGCATCCCCTTGCGGTGGAAGCGCACGGCCTGGCCGATCAGCGCGACCTCGCGCTGGCTGAAGCCCGGCAGGCCGCTGTTGAGCACGAGGTAGCGCGAGTGCTTGTGGTGGTCGTCGTAGTCGACGGCCATCCCGATGTCGTGGAGCACGCAGGCCGCCCACAGCAGCTCGCGCTCGCGCGGGTCGCCGGGGTGCAGGCCGGCCGCGGCGAGGTCGTCGAAGAGGCCCAGGGCGAGGCGGGCGACGTGCTCGGTGTGCGCCGGATCGACGTGGTGCTGTCCGGCGAGGTTGAGGACGCTCGAGCGGCGCACGTCGTCGACCAGCGGCGGCTCGCCCTGGAGGTGGCGGGCGAAGAAGACCCCCTCGCGCAGGCCCGCCTCGGTGACCTCGAGCGCGCCGAAGCCGCCGGCCTCGAGCACCCCCTGGACCACGACGGCGCCCGCGAGGATGAGGTCGCCGCGCGCGGGCTTGATCCCTGGGACCTTGCCGCGGTCGGCCGGCGCCATCGCGGCGAGGCGCTCGACGAGGTCGTCGAGGGCGGCGCGCTCGAGGACGAAGCCCTGCACGCCCATCGACGGCATGTCGTGCTCGAGCTGCACGGCGGTGGCGAGGTTGCGCACCGTGCCGCCGAGCGCCACGAGCCGGTCGCCGGAGCGGCCGAGCCACGGCGCACGTTCGAGCTTGCGCGCGACGTGGTCGCGCAGCGCCTTGAGGCGCTTGGCCGGCGCGGGCCCGTCGCCGGCCAGCTCGAAGCGCTCGGTCATCCGCACCGCGCCCAGGCGCCAGGACTCGAGCGCCTGGGCGTGACGGCCGACGACGCGCACGAGCTGCATCGAGCCGCCGCCGATGTCCAGCACGACGCCGTCGGCCAGCGTCGAGGAGTTCACCGCCGCCAGGTAGCCGTGGTAGGCCTCGTCGCGCTGGGAGAGGACGCGCACGGGCAGCGCCGAGCGGCGGAGGAACTCGTCGGCGTTCTCGGCGTCGCGGATGGCGCTCGTGGCCACCGCGTCGACCTCCTCGACGCCCGTGGCCTCGCAGAAGTGCGCGAACACCTCGACCGTGGCCAGCGCGCGGGCGATGCCCTCGTCGCCGAGCCGTCCGGTCGCCGCGAGCCCCTCGCCGATGCGGACCGGCTCGTAGATCTCGTCCGTGCGGCCCCACCAGCCGTCGGCGGCGGTGAAGACGACGAGGCGGAAGGAGTTGGAGCCCAGGTCGCACACCGCGACGCGCCGGTCGGCCATCGCGGAGGCAGGCTACCCGCCGGGCGTGGCCGCGCTCGCCCCGGCGACGACGACCTCCGCGACCGCGGTGTGGTCCCCGCGCATGCGCCGCGCGAGGACCGCCTCGACCTGCCAGCGCACGACGGCGTGGGGCGCGACGACCGACGGCCCGGCGTCGGCCGGCACGGGGAGGGCGAAGGGCAGGCGCACGGTGTGGCCGGCGGCCAGCTCCCCGCCGCCCTGCAGCTCGAGCTCGGCGACCTCCTCGTCCTTGTGGATGGTCGAGCGGCCCGAGCCGAACGTCATCCCGCCGACGGTGAGGGAGGCGTTGCCGAGGTCGTGGCCCGTCGCGGTGTACGTGCGGCGGCGGCGCAGGCGGACCAGGACGCCGGTGGTCCTGACGTCCTCGGGCGGCGTGACGACGACGACGCCCTCGAGCGTCGCGCCGGGTGCCACGGCGGCGGGCAGGCCCTCGAGCCCGACGCCCGCCTCGCCGACCACCGCGCCGAGCGTCCCGGCCGGCAGGGCGGCGGCCGGCGCGGGCACGTGCAGCTCCTGCTCGGCCTTGGCGTCGCGGCCGCGGTGGCGGTCGATGCGCGCCTCGGCGCGCCAGCGCACCGCGTCGGCCGAGCTGTGCGGCAGCCCCGCGGGCAGCGTGAACGTCGCGGTGTGCGCGCCGGGCGCGGCCTCGAGCTCCTCGCGCTCCTCGTGCAGGGTGGCGCTGCGCCACTCCTGCTCGGCGTGGTCGTCGCCCGGGTCCTTGTCCCACACGAGGTAGTGCTCGGTGCAGCGCAGGGCGAGCCGCAGCCCCTGGGCCCTGTCGTCGAGCGCGCCGGCGACGTCGGCGCGCAGCGTGACCTCGTCGCCGGGCGACGGCGACGGCGGGTCGACGGCGAGCGTGATCGTCGCGTCGCCCTTGCGGAAGGCGTCGAGGAACCCCATCGCCGCGCGACGCTAGCCCAGGCGGGCGCGCAGGGCGGCGAGCTCGTCCTCGGTGAGGCCGTGGGCGCGCAGCCAGCCGGCCGCGCCGCCGTGGCGCTCGTCGAGCAGCTCGAGCACGCGCTCCATCGTGCCCGGGCGCGGCGCGTGCGAGCGCGGGTCCTGCGAGCGGACCTCGCCGGCGTAGGTCGGCGTCGAGGCCAGCCGGTCGATGATCGCCTCGATGCGCTCGGCCGTCGCGAGGTAGTCGGCGACGACCGCCTCGCGGTCGACCCCGGCCGCGTCGAGCGCGAGCGCGACGACGACCCCGGTGCGGTCCTTGCCCGCCGCGCAGTGCACGAGCACGGCGCCGTCGGTCCCCGCGATGGCGCGGACGGCGGCGACGACGGCGTCCGGGCGGTGCTGGAGGTAGCCGAGGTACGAGCGCACGACGGGGTGCTCGTCGGGCTCGTCGGCCATGCCCGCCTCGCCCCAGCCCGGCAGGACGGTCTCGGCGTCGACGTCGGTCTGGCCGCCCGTCTCGGGGTGGACGGAGAGGTGCAGGACCTCGACGCGCCCGTCGCGGTCCAGCGGCGTCGGGCCCTCGAGCCGGCGCTCGGCGCCCGTGCGCAGGTCGATGACCGTCCGCAGCCGGAGGTCCTCGACGAGCCGGTCGACGTCGGCCTCGCTCAGGTCCTGGAGGTTGTCCGAGCGCAGCAGCCGGCCGGGCGCGACGGCGCCGCCCTCCGCGAGGGCCAGACCGCCCACGTCACGACCGTTGACGACGCCGTCGAGCTCGAGCCACCGCACGTCCGGCCACCGTAGCGCGGGGCGCCGCGGCGGCCGTGGACGGGTGGTGAAGGGCGCTACGCCGGGCGCTCGATGAGCTCGACGCGGTAGCCGTCGGGGTCGCGCACGAAGCAGATGCGCGAGCCGCCCGCGCGCACCTGGTACGGCGGCTTCTCGGGCTGGATGCCCTCCTGCGCCAGCCCCGCGAGCGTGTCGTCGAGGTCCTCGACGGTCAGCGCGATGTGGTTGTAGCCCGTCCCCAGGTCGTAGCTGTCGACCCCGGGGTTCTTGGTCAGCTCGAGGCGGTCGCCGTCGCCGGGGAGCCCGAGGAAGACGTTCGTCGCGCCGTCGGGGAGGTCCATGCGGCGGCGCTCCTCGAAGCCCAGGGCGCCGTAGAAGGCGACCGAGCGGTCGATGTCGCCGATCCGGTAGCAGGTGTGGATGAGCTCGGGCACCTGGCGAGCCTACAAAGCCCCCCGCGCGCTTCACGAGCCTTGACGGCGCGTCTGGGATGCTGCGCGGCCATGCGCGTCGAGCGGACGATGGACGACCAGTTCCTGGCCAACACGTACCTCGTGGGACCCGACGGCGGGGGCGACGGCTTCTACGTCGACGCCCACGGCGACGTGGCCGGGCTGGCGGCGAGGGCGCAGGAGCTCGGGATCACGCCGACGCACCTCCTGCTCACCCACCACCACTGGGACCACGTCTCGGCCATCGGGGAGGTCGTGGCGGCCCACCCCGGGATCGAGGTCCTCATCGACGCCCGCGAGCGCGAGGCGCTCAAGGCCGCCGCGCCCGAGCTCGAGCAGCACGTCACCGGCGAGATCGCCCCGGGCGACACGGTCCAGGTCGGCGAGCTGGCGGTCGAGGTCCTGCACATCCCGGGCCACACGGCGGGGATGCTCGGCCTCCTGGTCGAGGGCGAGCTCTTCACCGGGGACACGCTGTTCAAGGGCTCGGTCGGCGGCGTGCGCGCGCCGGGATCGACCTCCTACGCCGACCTCAAGAGCTCGGTGATGGACACGATCATGGGGCTGCCGGCGCAGACCGTGCTGCGCCCCGGCCACACCGACCCGTCCACGGTCGGCGACGAGTGGGAGCACAACCGCTTCATCCGCGTCTGGCGCGGCGTCGACCCCGAGGGCGACGAGCCGTGCACGGCGCTTGGCGAGCCCGCGACGCTCGTGCTGCTCGGCGACGACTACGACGGCGGCCACAAGGCCTGGGTGCGCTGGCCCGACGGACGCGACGACATCGTCCCGGGCTCGAAGATCGAGCGGTGAGCGAGCTCCCGACCGGGCGCTGGCGGCGGGCCGCCAAGGTCGGTCGCCTCGCCGCCACGCAGGCCGCGCGCCAGGCGGGCACCCGTGCCGCGAACGTCGCGCGCTCCGACGAGGCGGCCCAGCGCGCGCTCGAGCAGCGCCAGATCGAGGCGGCCGAGCAGATCGTCGCCGTGCTCGGGACGATGAAGGGCGCGGCGATGAAGCTCGGCCAGGTCCTGAGCTTCCTCGACGTCGGCCTGGTCCCGGAGAGCCACCGGGAGGAGTTCCAGGCCAAGCTCGCCGAGCTGCGCGACGCCGCGCCCAAGGTCGCCTTCAAGGACATGAAGCGGGTCCTCGAGGAGTCCTACGGCGAGAAGCTCGACCACGTCTTCGACACCTTCGACCCGGTGCCGATCGCCGCCGCGTCGATCGGCCAGGTCTACCGCGCCCGCCTGCACGACGGCCGCGACGTCGCGGTGAAGGTCCAGTACCCCGGCGTCGCGCGCGCCGTGCGCTCGGACCTCCAGAACATGGGCATCCTGCTGCGGCTCATGAAGCGGATGGCGCCGGGGCTGGACCCGGACGCGATCGGCGGCGAGATCCGCGAGCGCATGGAGGAGGAGCTCGACTACGAGCTCGAGGCCGCCAACCAGCGCACGCTCGCGCGCATCTACCGCGGCCACCCGTTCATCGTCATCCCGGACGTCGTCACGTCGCTCAGCCACGAGCGCGTCGTGGTCTCCGAGTTCGTGCAGGGCCGGCGCTTCGAGGAGCTCGAGTCCGCCTCCCAGGAGGAGCGCGACGCGGTCGGCGAGGTCATCTTCCGCTTCTACTTCGGGACGATGTACCGCCACCGCCAGTTCAGCGGCGACCCGCACCCGGGCAACTGCCTCGTGCTGGACCGCGACGGGCCGCTGCCCCGCATGGCGTTCCTGGACTTCGGGCTGTTCAAGAGGATCAGCGACGAGGCCGCGGAGTTCGAGCTCGAGACGCAGCGGCTGGGCATCGAGGGCCGCGCCGAGGAGCTCATCGACCACATGCACCGCGGCGGGTGGATCAGCGACCCGTCGCGCTACACGCACGAGTCGATCCTCGAGCAGTTCGAGGACCTCGTGGGCTGGTACACGATCGACGCCGACATCCAGCTCACGCCCGAGCTCGCGACGGAGGTCCTGATCCAGATGGGCGACCCGCGCTCGCGCCACTTCGACACGATGCGCCGCGAGACGCTGCCGGCCGACCACCTCTTCGGCCGGCGCCTGGAGACGCTGACGCTCGCGGTGCTCAGCCAGCTGCGGGCGTGCAACAACTGGAACGCCATCGCCCGGGAGTGGATCTACGGCGACGCGCCGCGGACGGAGCTCGGGCGCCAGGAGGCCGAGTTCTACGCCGCGCGACGCTGACCGCCGGGCGGTCGGCCGCCTCGTCGTCCTGGCGGTCGTCATCGGCGTCGGCTTCGGCGCCGTCGCGCTGTCCGGGGGCCTGAGCGCCGACGAGCTGCGCGACCGCCTCGACGGCCACGGCGTCCTCGGGCCGGTCCTCTACGTCGCCGTGGCGGCGCTCCTGGTCCCGACGCTCTTCCCCGGCCCGCTGCTGGCGGGCGCGGGCGGGCTGCTGTTCGGCACCGCGCTGGGCGCGCCGCTTGCGGTGCTGGCCGTCGTGCTCGGCGCCGTCCTGGCGTTCACGATCGCCCGCCGCCTCGCCCACGACGCCGTCGAGCGCCTCCAGGGCCCGCGGCTGCGGGCGCTGCGCGAGTGGGTCGGCCAGCGCGGCTTCCTCAGCGTGCTCTACGCCCGGCTCATGCCCGGCGTGCCGTACACGCTCGTGAACTACGCCGCCGGCCTGTCGCCGGTGCGCCTGCGCTCGTTCACCGCCGCCACCGCCCTGGGCGCCGCGCCGCGGACCGCCGCCTACGCCGCGCTCGGCGGCAGCTTCGACGACCTCACCGACCCCGTCGCGCTGGGCGCCATCGGGGTCATCCTGCTCATGGCTGTCGCCGGGGCGCTCGTGGCACGGCGGGAGGCGCGGTCGGCTCGGGGACTTCCTGGATCTGCAGGAGGGAGGTCGACCCCGGCCGGCCCGACGGCAGCCCGGCCGTGATGCCCACGCGGCTGCCCGGCTTGAGCCACCCGAGCTCGGCGACGCGGCGGGCCGCGTGGTGGATGAGCTCCTCGGTCACCTCGTGGCGGGGCATCGAGGCGCCCTTGACGCCCCACATGAGCCCGCAGCGGCGGACCGTCTCGCGGCCGGGCGAGAGGGCGAAGATCGGCACCTCCGGGCGGTGCGCGCTGACGAGGCGGGCGCTGCGGCCCGACAGGGTCGGGATCACCAGCGCGTCGAGGCCGAGCTCGCGCGCGGCCTCGCAGGCCGCGTGGGCCATCGTGTACGACGGGTCGCGGGCGTCGCGCGCCACGCGCTCGTCGTTCCAGCGCTCGTAGGGCAGCGACCCCTCGACGGTCCGGGCGACCGCGGCCATCATCTCGACGGCACCGACGGGGTAGGCGCCGACGGCGGTCTCCTGGGAGAGCATCACCGCGTCGGTGCCGTCCAGGATCGCGTTGGCGACGTCGGCGACCTCCGCGCGCGTCGGGCGCGACGAGGTGACCATGGAGTCGAGCATCTGCGTCGCGGTGATCACCGGCCGCGCGAAGCGCCCGGCCATGGCGATGAGCCGCTTCTGCACCATCGGGACCTCCTCGATGGGCAGCTCGATGCCGAGGTCGCCGCGGGCGACCATCACGCAGTCGGAGACCTTGATGATCGCCTCGGCGTTGTCGACCGCCTGGGGCTTCTCCATCTTCGCGATGAGCGGGACGCGCGTGTGCTCGCGGACGTGGAGGACGTCCTCGGGGCGGCGGACGAAGCTCAGCGCAACGACGTCCACGCCGATGCGGCTGCCGGCGCGCAGGTGCTCGAGGTCCTCCTCGGGCACGGAGGGCAGGAGGTCGGCGGGGCCCGGGATGTTGAGGCCCTGGCGCGAGGCGACGACGCCGCCGACCACGACCTCGGTGTCGACCTCGCGCTCGCCAGGGCGCACCGCGGTCGCCCGCAGGCGCACCGCGCCGTCGGCGAGGTAGAGCACGTCGCCCGCCTCGACGGACTGCGGCAGGTCGGCCCACGAGAGCGACATCCGGCGCTCGTCGCCCTCGACGTCGCCGTCGCCGCAGACGAAGGTCAGCTCGTCGCCGGGCTTGAGCTCGGCGGTGCCCTCGCGCAGCGGCCCGATGCGCAGCTTCGGGCCGGGGAGGTCCTGGAGGATCGCCACCGGGCGCCCGGCGCGGCCGGCGGCGTCGCGCACGCGCTGCGCGGTCTCGGCGTGCTGGTCGTGCGTGCCGTGGCTGAAGTTCAGCCGCGCGACGTCCATCCCCGCCTCGATGAGCCGGACCAGGACCTCGGGGTCCCGCGAGGCCGGTCCGATGGTGGCGACGATCTTCGTGCGGCGGTCTGCCATGGCGCGTCGCAGGCTACCCCCGCGGTGCGCGGCCCCTGCCTCGGCGCTACAGCAGGTTCACCGCGCGCGGCAGCGAGAACGTCGGGAAGAGCTTCGGGTTGCGCGTGGTCCGGCGCACCTTCGAGCCCAGGCGGTAGACCGCGGCGGCGGTGCCCTCCGGCGCGTCGACGGTGATCCGGAAGCTGCCGTCGGCCTTGGGCGCGGTGGTGCCGACGGTCTCCCAGGTCTTGCAGCTCAGGCGCCGCTTGACGGTGATCCGGCGGGCCCGCTCGGTGCCGGCCAGCGGCCGGGCGACGCGGCCGGAGATCGTGACCGCTCCGCCCTTCGAGCGCACGCCGGTGACCTGCATGCGCCGCTGCAGCTTGAGGTTGAGGCTGCGCTCCCGGCCGACCTTGGCGACGTAGCGCGCGCGGTTGCCCGAGCGCACCTTGCGCGACGGCATCGGCGCCGTGGCGGTGAACGAGCCGTCCGCGCGGACGACCGGGCGGGCGACGACCTTGCCCGTGGCCTGGAGCGTGATGGCGACGCGCTTGCCCGCCAGGGAGCGGTCCGCGGCGCCGAGGAGCCGCACGCGGCGGCCCTCGGGCACGACGTCGGTCAGCACGAGCTTGCGCGTCGTGCAGGCCAGCGCGAGGTCGTTGGCGGTCTGCGGGCCGGCGTCGCCCGAGCAGTCGACGTCGCCGTTGCCGACGGCGGCCTCGCCGACGACGACGTCGAGCAGCGGCTGGCCGAGCAGCGAGGCCTCGACGCGCAGCGCGCGCTGCGTGAGCGAGCGGCCGTCGGGAGAGCGCGTCTGCTGGTTGGGCGTGACCTTGAGCTTGAGCACCGCCGCGGGGATGGAGATCGGCGGCAGCGCGTCGAGCAGCGGCTTGAGGAGCGGCTGCACGAGGCCCTGGAGGACCGGGCCCGTGATGCCGTCGACCAGCGGCAGCTTGATCTTCGAGACGTCGAGGTCCGACAGGTCGAGGCTCGTCGTGTCCAGCAGGTCGAGCGTCTGGTCCAGCACGCCGTCGAGCCCGAGGTCCTGGCCGAGCACGCGCACCCCGGCGACCTGCGAGGCGCCGACGAGCTTGGGCTGGCCGTCGACGCACGCGGCGGTGGCGGCGGCCTGGACGCCCTGGACCGTGAGGACGTCGGCGGTGTTCAGCCCGTCGAGCAGGCTGCGCACCGCCGGGACGAGGTCGAGGCTGAGCTGCGGCGGGAGGCCCAGGAGCTGGAGCGCGCCGGGGATCGGCAGCGACAGCGACGGCAGGGCGTCGAGCAGCGGGCCGAGCGCGACGTCCGGCAGCTGGGACAGCGCGAGGACCTTGAGGTCGGTCACGCCGCCGACGGCGAGGGCGGTGCGGTCCCGCGCGCGCGACGACGAGGCGCCGGTGATCGAGGTGCCGGCCGTGACCGCGGAGAGCTGCAGGGGCAGCGGCAGCTGCTTGGCGGTGTCGACGAGCGCGTGGGTGTCGGTCCGGCACTCCGGCTCGCCGACGTTCGCGAAGACCGGCTCGATCGTCGTGCCCAGCACGGTGCCGCGCACCGCGCTTGCCGCGCAGTTCCACGCGCCGCCCTCCTGGGCGGCGGCCGTCGACGGCCCGGCGAGGCCGGCGGCGACGGCGAGGGCTGCGACGAGCGGCAGGCGACCCACGGTCAGGTCAGCATCGGCGGCTGGGGCGAGACCTTGAGCGGGCGCGCCGGCCGGTGGCCGCGGCGGTCCGGCCCCCGACCTGGCTAGCGTCCCGGCGGTGGGGCGCCCGAGGACGTACGTCGCCAGCCCGCTGGGCTTCACCGCCGCGGGGCGGCACTGGTACGGCGAGGTGCTGCTGCCCGCGCTGGCGGCGGTCGTCGAGCCCGTCGACCCGTGGGCGCTCACGGCGCCCGAGGAGGCCGCAGCCGCGACCGTGGGGCGCACGCCCGAGGAGCAGCGGCCGTTCTGGCTGGAGGTCGGCCGCCGCAACGCCGAGGCGCTGCGCACGTGCGACCGGCTCGTCGCGGTGCTCGAGGGCCAGGAGCCCGACTCGGGGACCGTGGCCGAGCTCGGCTTCGCCGCCGCGCTGGGCCTGCGCTGCGACGGGCTGCGCACCGACCTGCGCCGGGCGGGCGAGCCGGGGATGGCGGTGAACCTCCAGGTCGAGGCGTTCGTCGTGCACAGCGGCGGGCGGATCTGCGCCGACCTCGACGACCTGGTGCGGGAGCTCGGCGCGTCCGGGTAGCCCCGAGGCCATGTCCATCGCCCCGCCCGTCACCTCCGGGAACCCCGTCAAGGCCCAGGGTCGCCGCCTCGTGCAGGCCGACGTCCTGAAGGCCGACGACGTCGTGGAGGTCGACACCGACGAGCACGGCACGCTCGCGGTGGGCATGGTCGACGGCGTCCCGTTCGCGACGGGCAACGTCTGCCGCCACCAGTTCGCCAAGCTCGGGCGCGGCCAGATCCGCGACGGCTGCCTGGAGTGCCCCTGGCACCGCGCCCGCTACGACGTGCGCACGGGCGAGATGGTCTCGGGCCCCAAGGGCAAGGTCTTCGGCTTCCCGCCGTACTCGAAGGCGGTCCAGGGCGTCGCCAACACCGCGGCCCCCCTGCGCACCTTCCCGGTCGCCGTCGTGGACGGCTGGATCGCGCTCGTCGACGAGCCCCCTGGGACGTAGGGGTCTCACCCTCGCTCCTCGCGCAGGGCGGCGAGGAGCGCGTCGGCCAGCGGCGGGCGGTTCGTGGGCAGGGTCGCCAGCGCGTAGGTGAAGCGCGGCGCGCCCGCAAGCGGGCGGGGGACGGTCCCCTGGTCCGCACCGGCGGTCGCGACGCCCGGGACGAGGCCGACGCCGAGGCCGGCCGAGACGGAGCGCCGGACGCCCTCGGCGGTGCCCGCGACGAGGCGCGCGGCGGGGGTGATGGAGCGGGCGGCGAGGAGCGCGTCGACCTCGCGGCGGTCGACGGCGCCGGCGTGGCGGACGACGAGGGTCTCGCGCCGGAGGTCGGTGAGGCGCACGCGATCGCGCTCGGCGAGCGGATGGCCGGCGGGGAGGAGGCAGACGAGCGCGTCCCGGGCGAAGGGCTCCACGACGAGGCCGGCGGCGGGCGCGCGGTCGGTGAGGAGGGCGCCGTCGACGCGACCCTGCCGGAGGGCGTCGACGACGGTGGCCTCGTCGCCGGCGAGGACGTCGACGAGCAGCGAGGGCAGCCGCGCGCGCAGCCGGGCCAGCGCGGGCGGGAGGACGTGCGTGGTCAGGACCTCGCCGCCGCCGAGGCGCAGGTGGCGGCGCTCGGGCGCGACGGCGCGCTCGACGGCGGCGCCCGCCGCCTCGGCCTCGGCCAGCAGGGCGGCGGCGTGCGGGCGCAGCGCCTCGCCGGCCGGCGTGAGGCGCGCGCCCGCGCGTGAGCGCTCGACGAGCGGCGCCCCCGCCCGGCGCTCGAGCGCGGCGACGTGCGAGGAGACCGTCGGCTGGCTCACGCCGAGCACCCGGGCCGCGGCGGTGAAGGACCCGCGGTCGGCCACCGCGAGGAACGCCCGCAGGCGCGCGGCGTCGCCGAGCACGTCCACGGCGCGCGACCCTACCACGGCCAACGGCTATCGAACCACGTCGTCCACAGCCTTGTGCCGTGGATGCCGCGGCGGCACGCTGCCGCCCATGCCGACCTCCTCCGCCTCCGGGCCCCGCGACTGGGACGCCGCCACCTACGACCGCGTGGGGGCGCCGATGACCCGTCGCGGCCTGCTCGCCGTCGACCGCCTCGAGCTGCAGCCGCACATGACCGTGCTCGACGCCGGCTGCGGCACGGGGCGCGTCACCGCCGCGGTGCTCGAGCGCCTGGGCCCCGAGGGCCGGGTCATCGCGCTGGACGGCTCGCCGTCGATGGTCGCGGAGGCCCGCGCCGTCCTCGGCGACGACCCGCGCGTCGCGTTCGTGGTCGCCGACCTGGGGGCCGACGGGTTCGCCGAGCCCGGGTCGCTGTGCGCGGTCGTCTCGACCTCGACCTTCCACTGGGTCCCGGACCACCCCGCACTGTGGCGGCGCCTGCACGCCGCGCTCAAGCCCGGCGGCCAGCTCGTCGTGGACTGCGGCGGGGCCGGCAACATCGCCCGGATCCTGCAGGCGCTGCGCGACCTCGGCGTCCACGACACCCCATGGACGTTCGACGACCCCGAGACGGCGACGCGCGAGCTCCAGGCCGCGGGCTTCACCGACGTCCACGCCCGCCTGCGGGCCGACCCGGCGCCCGTCACGCGCGACGGCGTCGAGACCTACCTGCGCACCGTCGTCCTGGGCTCCTACGTGGCGGAGCGCTCGGCCGCCGACGCCGACGCCCTCGTCGCCGCGGTCGCCCGCGCGCTCGGCCCGGAGCCGGTCATCGACTACGTCCGCCTGGAGCTCGAGGCCCGCAAGCCCTGAGCGCCAGGGTGGAGGGTGCCAGGCACCTTCCACCCCCGACCGGTTCCGGTACGGTCGGGTACCGATGCCGCGTGCCGACGCCCCGCCCACCCTCGACGGCCGGACCTGGGTCATCACCGGCGCCGGCTCGGGCATGGGCCGCGCGCTCGCCCTGCGGATGGCGGCGCGCGGCTGCCCGGTCGCGCTGGCCGACTGGCACGAGGAGCAGCTCGAGGAGACGGCGGCCCAGTGCGCCGGGCCGGTCCTGCACCGCAGGCTCGACGTCCGCGACCGCCAGGGCGTGATGGCCTTCGCCGCCGACGTCGCGCAGTGGGCACCCGCGCCGATCGGGGCCGTCGTCAACAACGCGGGCGTCACCGTCGCCCAGTCGGTGGCCGGCGCCTCGCCCGAGGACGACGAGTGGGTCGTCGACGTGAACTTCGGCGGCGTCGTCCACGGCACCCGCGCCTTCCTGCCGATCCTCCTCGACCAGGGCTCCGGCACGATCGCGAACACCTCGAGCGTCTTCGGCCTCATCGGCTTCCCCAACCAGAGCGCCTACTGCGCCTCCAAGCACGCCGTGCGTGGCTTCACCGAGGCCCTGCGCCACGAGCTGCGCGGCACCGGCGTGCGCGCGACGACCATCCACCCCGGCGGCGTGAAGACGAACATCGTCGCCAACGCCCGCTACCACGTCGACGCCGGTGGCTCGACCGACCACGCCCGCGCGGTCAAGGAGTTCGACCGCATCGCCCAGACCTCGCCGGAGAAGGCGGCCAAGACCATCCACGAGGGCATCCAGGCCGGCAAGCCGCGCATCCGCGTCGGCGCCGACGCGGTCTTCTTCGACCTGCTCGTGCGCCTCGCGCCCAACCGCTACTTCGACCTGCTGGAGCGCGTCGAGGCCCTCGGCCGCCGCGACGGCCACTCGATGCGCAAGGTGCGCCTCAGCCGTCAGCAGGGGCGGTGAGCACCGCGCGCAGCAGGCCGCGCGCGACGTCCTGCACCTCGCGCCGGCGCCGCGCGGGGTCCGGCGCGTCGAACACCCGCGTGGCCAGCTCGCGGATGCCCGCGACGATGACGATCGCGGTGTCGACCGGCAGCGCCTGGAGGTCGGGCTCGCGCTCGCGCGCCTCCTCCACGAGGTCGTGCAGGACCTGCGCCGCCTTCTCGTGCACGGCGTGGAGGCGCTCGATCCCGCGCTCGCCCGCCAGGTACATCTCGTAGCCGTAGGTGCGCGTGAGCTCCGGCTCGCTGGTGAGCGACCGCAGGTAGGCGTCGGTGGCCGCGTCCAGGCGCTCCTCCAGCGGCTTGTCGAGCGACGCCGCCGCCCGGATCTGCGCCAGGACGAGGTCGCCCAGGACGTCGCCCAGCGCCAGGTAGCAGGCGACGAGGTCCTCGAAGTGCTCGTAGAACGTGCGCCGGGAGACCCGGGCGTGGCGGACCACGTCGGCCACGGTGGTGCCCCGGAAGCCGCGCTCGCGCAGCGCGTCGGCCATGGCGGCGAGCAGGCGGTCGCGGTGACTGCCCGTGGCGTCCGGCATGACCGTGGTGGACGTCTCCGTCACGTCCCGCACCCTGCCAGAAGATGGACGACCATGGTCTGGTACCGTCTCGTACCATGAGCGCCACGACGGAGGCCCCGCGCGCCGAGCAGCCGGAGGCGGGCGGCCGGTTCGCGCCCTCGCCCGCCGGCCCGCTGCCCGACCACGCCGGCGCCTTCAACCCGCCGCCGCGGCTTCCGGGCCGCCCGCTCAAGCAGACCATCGGCCTCGGCCTGCGCCCGTTCGGCACGAGCATGCGCTCGGGCCGCGAGATGGGCGAGGTCTTCCGCGTGCGCCTGGTCGTGCGCGACGCCGACCTCATCGTCACGAGCCACCCCGACCACGTCGCGTCGCTGTTCAAGGCCAAGCCGGGGCTCGTGCCGTCGATGACCGCCGAGTCGCCGCTGCGCCCGGTCCTCGGCCCGAACTCCGTCCTCACCGCCAACGGCCCGCGCCACCTGCGCCAGCGCAAGCTCCTGCTGCCCCCGTTCCACGGCGACGCCGTGCGCCGCTACACCGACGTCATCACCGAGGTCGCCGAGCGCGAGGTCGACCGCTGGCCCGTCGGGCGCCCGTTCAGCCTCGCGCCGCGCATGCAGGCGCTGACGCTCGACGTCATCCTCGCCGGCGTCTTCGGCATCGAAGGCACGCCCGGGCCCGGGACGATCGAGCACGACCTGCGCGAGACCGTCCGCCGCGTCCTGGCCTGGTCCACCCACCCGGCGTGGAGCCTCGTCGACCTCGAGAACCTCGGCCGCGACGAACCGCGCGGGGTGCTCAAGCGGATCCTCGCCTACAGCGACAAGCGCCTGTACGCGGTCATCCGCGACCGCCGCGCGCGGGGAGCGACCGGCGACGACGTGCTCTCGCTCCTGCTCCAGGCTCGCACGGAGGACGGCGCGCCGCTGAGCGACGAGGAGCTGCGCGACGAGCTCCTCACGCTCGTCCTCGCCGGCCACGAGACGACCGCCAACTCGCTGGCGTGGACGCTCGAGCGGCTCGTGCGCTTCCCCGCCGCCTACGACCGCCTGCGCGACGTCGCCCGCTCCGAGGACGGCGACCCCGACGGCTACGTCGAGGCGACCGTGCACGAGGGCATGCGCGTGCGCCCCGTCATCCCGATGGTCGGCCGGCGCGTGCAGGTGCCGTGGCAGCTCGGCGACTTCACGATCGCCGCGCAGACGCCGGTGGCGCTCCACATCCTGCTGCTGCACCACCGCGAGGACGTCTACCCCGAGCCGTTCCAGTTCCGGCCCGAGCGCTTCGTCGGGGCCAAGCCCGGGACGTACACGTGGATCCCGTTCGGCGGCGGCACGCGCCGCTGCCTGGGGGCGGCGCTGGCGATGGCCGAGCAGCGGGTCGTGCTGCGCACCGTCGCGCGGCGCACGGACATGGTCGCGGCGCACCCCGAGCACTTCGAGCGCGCGCGGATGCGCAACGTGACGATGATCCCCGAGAAGGGCGGGCGCGTCGTCATGACGGCGCGCCGCGATCGCTGAAGCGCGCACCGTCGCCCGCGGTTGTGGGTTGCCCGGCCGGGGTACGGCGCTGTACCGTCGCCGAGGGTGACGGGAGGAGGACCGGTCACGGCGGCCAGGACCCTGGCGGGGTCCGGCGCCGCGTCGTTGCGCGGGTTCGTCGAGACCATCGGCTCGATGGGGATGCTCGCTGCGCGCACCGCGACGAGCGCGCTGCGCCCGCCCTACCCGTACGGCGCCGAGTTCGTCGAGCAGTTCCTCTTCGCCCTGCGCCTGTGCTGGTTCCCGATGATCGTCGCGTCGATCTGCTTCACCTACGGGCCGTCCGGGATCCAGGCCGCGAACTTCCTGAACATCTTCGGGGCCATCGACCGGCTCGGCGGGCTCTTCGTCCTCGCCGTCGTCCGCGAGTTCGCGCCCCTGGTCTGCGCGATCGTCATGGCCGGCGTCGCGGGGACGGCGATGACCGCCGACCTCGGCGCGCGCAAGATCCGCGAGGAGCTCGACGCGCTGCTCGTGCTCGGCGTCGACCCGGTCAAGGAGCTCGTCGTCCCGCGCTTCCTCGCGCTCATGCTCGCGACGGGGATGTTCAACGTCTACGCGCTGATGTTCGGGACGCTCGGCGGCGTGCTCGTCACCCTCGCCAACGACGCGCCGCTCGGCCCGTTCTGGGCGACGTACTTCACGAACGCGACGACCACCGAGCTCTGGGGCTCGCTGCTCAAGACGACGATCTTCGGCGCCATCATCGCCATCGTCTGCTGCTACAAGGGCCTGACGGCCAGCGGCGGGGCGGAGGGCGTCGGGCGGTCGGTCAACCAGGCGGTCGTCATCGCCTTCATGGGCATCGGCGCCGTGAACTACGTGTTCACCCAGACGCTGCTGGCCACCCACCCCGAGCTGTCGGCGGTGCGGTGAGGGCGCTCGCCGACAGCGCGCGCGACGGCTTCGCCGGCTTCGGCCGGGTGCTGCGCTTCGCCGGGCGCGTGCTCGCGGGCATCGCGACGGGCCGGGTCCTGCGGTTCTTCGGCGAGGCGTTGCGGCAGGCCGGCATCCTCGTCGTCGGCTCGGTGCTCATCGTCCTGGGCCTCGTCTTCATCCTCGGCCTGCAGTGCGGGATCGAGGGCGCGTACGGCTCACGCGCGGTCGGCTCGCCCTCGACGGTCGGCGCGTTCACCGCGCTGTGCGACCTGCGCGAGGTCACGCCCTACGCCTTCGGCTACATGATGGCCGCGAAGGTCGGCACCGGCATGGTCGCCGAGCTCGGGTCGATGCGGATCTCCGACGAGATCGACGCCCTCGACGTCATGGGCTTCGACTCGCTGGTCTTCCTCTGCTCGACGCGCCTGCTGGGCATGTGGCTCGTCCTGCCCTTCGTCTACCTCGCGGCGATCGCCGTCGGCTTCGTCGGCTCGTACATCGCCGTGGTCCAGCAGATCGGGGAGGTGAGCGCCGGCGGCTACCTGCAGATCTTCTGGCAGTTCCAGGACCCCGTCGACCTCGTGTACTCGGCGATCAAGGGCATGGGGATGGCGACGTTCGTCGTGCTCGTCGGCTGCTACTACGGCTACCACGCCACCGGAGGCCCGGTGGGGGTGGGGACGGCGACCGCGAAGTCGATGGTCGCCAACATCCTCGGCATCCACGTCATCGGCCTGCTCGGCACGCAGCTCTTCTGGGGCGGCAACGCGCGCGCGCCGATCGGGGGCTGAGGGTGGAGCGCGAGGTCCTGCTCGTCCGAGGGCTCGCCGTCGCGGCGCTCGTCGTCGTGCTGGCGGTGGTGCTCACGACGGTGTCGGGCGGCGGCACGTACGAGGTGTCCGCCCGCTTCCGCGACGCGGGCCAGCTCGTCGAGGGCGGGCGGGTGCAGGTGGCGGGCCGGCCCGTCGGGACGATCAAGGCGATCACCCTCGCCGACGACGGCGTCGCCGACGTCCGTCTCGAGCTCGACGACGACGCCGCGCCGCTGCACGAGGGCACGCGCGCGTCGATCCGCGCCGTCGGCCTCGGAGGCATCGCCAACCGCTACGTCGACCTGGCCCCGGGACCGGCCTCGGCGCCCGAGATCGACGACGGCGGGGTGCTCGACCTCGACCGCACACGGGGCATCGTCGACCTCGACGCCGTCCTCAGCTCGATCGACCCGCGCACGCGCGACCGGCTGCGCTCCGTGCTGCGCAGCGGCGGGCGGCTCTTCGACGACGGCGCGGCCCAGGACGCCAACCGCGCGCTGGGCTACCTCGAGCCGGCCGTCGCGCAGGTCCAGGCGCTGGCCGACGAGCTCGCGCGCGACGGCGAGGCGTTCGCGGCGATGGTCGGCGCCGGCTCGCAGGCCGCGCGCGCGCTCGCCGCCGACCCCCAGGCGCTGCGCGCGTCGCTGCGCGGGACGGCGCGGACGCTCACGGCCCTGGCCGCCGAGCGCCGCGCGACGGGCGAGCTGCTGCAGGCCGCCCCCGCCGCGGCGCGCCAGGTGCGCCGGACCCTGCGGCGCACGGGGCAGACGCTGCGCCGGGCGCGCCCCGCGCTGCGCGACCTGCGGGCGGCGGCCCCCGGCCTGGCGGCGGTCCTCGGCGCGCTGCCCGGGGCCGCGACGGCCGCCGAGCCGGTCCTGGCGCAGCTGCGCGCGACGCTGCCGCGCGTCGACGCGACGCTGCGCCGCGCCCCCGGGCTGGAGCGCGCCGGCGTGCCCGCGCTGCGCTCGACCACCGAGGCCATCGGCCGGTCCATCCCGATCTTCGCGGGCCTGCGGCCGTACTCGATGGACCTCGTCGCGGGGCTGCTCAAGGGCCTGGGCGGCGGGACGGGCGCCGGCTACGACGCCAACGGCCACGCGGTGAAGGTCGAGCTCGCCGCGGGCGGCGCGGTGGGGTCGGGCCTGCTGTCGCTCTTCCCGGGGCTCGACCCGCCCGGGCTCGTGCCCCAGCGCGGGATGGACAAGCGCTGCCCGGGGGCGGGCGCGGCGCCCGCCGCCGACGGCTCCAACCCGTGGGAGCTGCCGGACCTCTGCGAGCCCGGGGACCGCCGGCCGTGAGGCGCCTCGCGTGGCTCGCGCCGGTGCTCGCCGCCGCGGTCGTCGGCGCGCTCGTGCTCGCCGGCGGCGGGCAGGCGCAGACGAACCTGCAGGACGGACCGCCGACGGGCTCCTACCGCGTCGACGCGATCTTCGACACCGCGAAGGGCATCGTCCCCGGCCAGACCGTGAAGGTCGCGGGCGCGCGCGTCGGCGAGGTGCAGGACGTCGTGCTGACGCCGGACCACCGCGCGCGCATCCAGCTGCGCGTCGACGGGCGCTTCGGGCCGTTCCGCGAGGACGCCCGCTGCGAGATCCAGCCCGAGGGCCTGCTGTCGGAGAACTTCGTGCAGTGCGACCCGGGGACGCCGTCGGCGGCGGCGCTGGTCGGCCGCGGCGACGAGGTGCCGACGGTCGCGCTCGAACGCACCGCGGTCCCGGTGAACCTCACGGACCTCTTCGAGGTGTGGGAGGTCCCCGTGCGCGACCGCCTGCGGGTGCTGCTCACGACCCTCGGCGCGGGCGCGGCGGCCCGCGGCCCGGACCTCAACGAGGTGCTGCAGCGCGCCAACCCGACGCTCGGGCTGGTCAAGCAGGCGGTGGAGACGCTCGACGCCCAGCGCGATGACCTGCTCGCCGCGACCTCGCAGACCCATCGCCTCACGCGCGAGCTGGCCCGCGACCCCCAGCGGATCGGCGCGTTCGTCGACGAGGCGGGCGCGGTGGCCCGGGTGACGGCGCGCCGGAGCGCGGAGCTGCGCGCGGGCGTGCGCAGCCTGCCGCCGCTGCTGGCCGCGCTGCGGCCGGCGCTCGCCCGCGTCGACCGGCTCGCGACGGCCGGCGGGCCGCTGGCCGACGAGCTGCGCGAGGGCGCGCCCGCGGCGACGCAGCTGCTCACCGCGATCCCGCCCGCGGCCAGGGCGGCGGGCCCGGCGGTGCGCTCGCTCGGGGTCACCGCGGGCGACGGGCGCGCCGCGGTGCGCGACGCCCGGCCGCTGGCCGGACGGCTCGGGCGCTTCGCGGCCGCGGCGGTGCCGACGGGCGACGAGCTCGAACGGCTGCTCGCCAGCGCCGTCGACCAGGACGTCATCCGCCACCTCCTGTCCTTCGTCTACCGCGCCGCGGCGGCGACGTCGCGCTTCGACCGCACGTCGCACCTGCTGCCGTCGGGCGTCGTCATCAACACCTGCGGGCTCTTCGCGAACGAGACGAAGACCGCCTGCGACGCGAACTACACGCGCGAGCACCACGAGACGCGCTCGCGCGCCCGCCGCCGTGGCCCCCGGGGCGACCGCCCGCGCCGGCCGGCCGCGCCCGCCGCGCCGCCCGCCGCGCCCGCGCCCGTCACGACGCCCACCCCGCAGACCACGACGCAGACGCCCGCGCCGACGACGCCCCTGCCGCAGGTCGTCGAGCCGGTGCGCGATGTCGTCAAGGGCGCCGAGCGCCTCCTCGACCTCCTCCTGGGGCAGGGGCGATGAGCAGCTGGATCCGCCAGGCGCCGCGCGACGGCACCCGTCGCCCGCCCACGCCCGCCAGCCCGTTCGTCGTCGGCGCGATCCTCCTCATGGCGGGGATCGTCGCCGTCGTCCTGAGCTACAACGCCAGCCGCGGGCTGCCGTTCGTGCCGACCTACGAGGTCCGCGCCGAGGTCCGCGACGCCGCCGAGCTCGTGGCGGGATCCAGCGAGGTGCGCCTCGGCGGCTCGCGCGTCGGCATCGTCAAGGCCGTCGAGGCGGTCCCCGCGCGCGGCGGGCGCCCCGTCCACGCCGTGCTGACGCTGGCGCTCGAGGAGGACCAGGCCGGGCTGCCGGCCGACTCGACCGTCCAGGTCCGCCCGCGGTCGATCCTCGGCGCGAAGTTCGTCGACCTCGTGCGCGGGACGTCCTCGCGGCAGCTGCCGACCGGCGGCGTCCTGCCGCTGCGCCAGTCGATCGCCGGGGTGCAGCTCGACGAGGCCTTCGACGTCTTCGGGCCGCGCACCCGGCGGGCGATCCAGCGGGCGGTCTCCGGGCTCGGCGACGCGCTGGCGGGCCGCGGCGGCGCGCTGAACGACACGGTGCTGACCACGCGGCGCCTCCTGCCGCCGCTGTCGCGGACGCTGCGCGCGCTCGTGAGCCCGCGGGCCGACCTGCGGGGCTTCGTGCGCGGCGCGGCGGGCGCGTCGCGCGCGCTGGCGCCGGTCGCCGCCGACCTCGCCGCCGGGCTCGGCGACGGCGCGCGGACCGCGCGGGCGCTGCGCCTGGCGGCACCGCAGCTCGACCGCGGCCTCGTCGAGCTGCCGCGCGCGGCGGCCGCCGCGACCCGCGCCGTGCGCGGCGCGACGCCCGCGCTGGGCGACGCGGCCGCGGTCGCGGAGGGCCTGGCCCCGGGCGCCCGCGAGCTGCGGCCCGCCGGCCGCGCGCTGACCCGCGCGCTGCGCGACGGCACGCCGGCGCTGGCCGCGGTCCCGGCGTTCGGCCGGCGCCTGGACGGGACGCTGCGGCGCCTGCGCGCCCTGGCCCGCGACCCGCACACCACGCGCACCCTCCGGCGGTTGACGACGACGGTGCGCACGCTCGACGGGACGCTCGACGTCGTCCTGCCCGCGCAGCTGCACTGCAACGTCCTCGGCGTCTCGACGCGCAACCTCTCCGAGGTCCTCGCCGTCGGCGACGCTCAGGCGCCCTGGCTGAACTTCCTGCCGATCCTCGACCTGCGCTCGCAGCTGTTCCGCCAGGCGTCGCCGTCGCCCAACCTGCACGCCAACCCCGTGCCGCGCAACGACGCGACGGAGTGCGAGACGGGCAACGAGCCGTTCCTGCCGGGCCTGCGGCTCGGCAACCCGGAGGGGCTGCAGCCCGGGCACACGGTCGACACGAAGGTCCGGGGAGGCGGGCGATGAGCCTCCTGCGCCGCGCGCCCAGGCGCCACAGCCGGCACGCCGGGCCGCCCGTCGCGCTGGGCGTCGCCGGCGCGGTCGTGCTCCTGCTCGGCTCGTACCTCATCTTCACCAAGCGCCTGCCGTTCGTGCACGGCCACCGCATCGGCGCGGTGGTCCAGACGGCCAGCGGGCTGCGCGACGGCACGCCCGTGCGCATCGCGGGCGTCCACGTGGGCGAGGTCACCGGCGTGCGCAAGGGCCCGGGCGCAGCCAGCACGCTCGAGCTCGAGCTCGACGACGGCGGCCTGCCGGTGCACCGCGACGCGACGATCCGTGTCCGCCCGCGGCTCTTCCTCGAGGGCGGCTACTACCTCGAGCTGTCGCCCGGCTCGCCCGGCGCGCAGGAGCTGGAGGACGGCGACACCATCCCGCTGCCCCAGACCGCGGTGCCGGTGCAGACCGACCAGGTGCTGGGGACGCTCGACCGGTCCGCGCGGTCGAGCCTCGAGGGTGCGATCGCCGAGCTCGACGACGCGCTGGCCGGCGGCGGCGCGCAGGACCTGGCGGGCACCGGCGCGCCGCTGGCCGATGCGCTGCGCGACGGGGCGATCGTCACCGAGGCCGCGCGCGGCACCGAGGCCGGGGACGCGACGCGGCTCGTGCGTGGTGCGGCCCGCACCGCGCGGGCGCTTGCGAGCCGCCGGGAGGAGCTCGCGTCGCTCGTGCAGGGCCTGGCCCGCACGACGAACGCCCTGGCCGCCGAGGACGACGGGCTGCGCGGGACGGTCCGCGAGCTGGCGGCGACGATGCGCGCCGCGCCGGCCGACCTGCGCCGCGTCGAGGCCGCGCTGCCGGACGCCGACGCCACCCTCGCCGCCCTGCGCCCCGGCCTGCGTCGCGCGCCGGGTGTCCTGCCCGACACCGCCGCGCTGCTCGAGCAGCTGCGGGCGGCCAGCGGGCCCCGGGAGCTCGCGGGCCTGCTCGACGACCTGCGCGCGCCGGTCCGCCGCCTGCCCGGGCTGGCCGACCAGCTGCGCGAGCTCTTCCCGCTCGTGACGCCGGTGACCCGGTGCGTCGAGACGCGGCTGCTGCCGGTGCTCGAGGCCGAGCTCCAGGACGGGCGCCTGACGACGGGCGACCCCGTCTGGCAGGACATCGCGCACATCCTCCCCGGCATGGCCGCCTCGTCGGCGGGCTTCGACGCCAACGGCTTCTGGGTGCGCAACACGCTCTCGACCGACGGCGAGAACCTCGTCTCGACGGGCAAGGTCCCGGGGCTCGGGACGCTCGCCGGCCGCGTGGAGGACCCCATCCTCGGCGTGCGTCCGCAGTGGCTGGGACCCGGGAGGCTCCCGCCCTACCGCGAGGACCAGCCATGCGCCGACCAGCGTGCGCCGGACCTGCAGGCGCGCACCGACGGCGGGGCGCCGATGCGCACGCTGCGCTCGCCCAAGCGCGCGTCGTCGCGGATGTCGCGGGGTGAGCTGCGGCGGCTGCTGCGCCCGGCGACGCTGCGCAGGCTGCTGCCCCGGCCGGCGGGGAGCGGGCGCTGATGCTGCCGCTCGCCTTCAGGCGCCAGGTCGCGCGCTACGGCCGGTGGGTCGTGGCCATCGGGGTCCTCGTCGTGCTCTCGGCCGCCTCGTCGGCCTACATCCTCGTCAACCAGCGCCTGCGCGTCCCGTTCCAGGACCGCTACACCGTGAAGGCCGAGTTCGCCGCGTCGGTCGGGCTCGTGCCGGGGCTCGGGCAGCCGGTCAACGTCGCGGGGGTGAAGGTCGGGCAGGTCGCCGGCGTCCGGCTGCGCGACGGGCGCGCCGACGTGGACCTGGAGATCGACCCGGACAAGCTGCCGCACGTGTTCGCCGACGCGCACGCGGCGCTCGTCCCGCGCACGCCGCTCAAGGACCTGCAGGTCGAGCTCGCGCCGGGCCGCGCGCGCGACCAGCCGCTGGAGGACGGCGGGCGCATCCCCGTGGCCCGCACGAGCGAGCCGATCGACAGCGACGACCTCACCGCCGCGCTGGACGCCGACACGCGCCAGTTCCTGCGCGTGCTGCTCGCCGAGGGCGACCGCGGGCTGCGCGACCGCGGGGAGGACCTGCGGCGCACGTTGGCCACGCTGCGCCCGACCGCGTCCCAGCTCGCCGAGCTGACGGGCGCGCTCAAGCGCCGCCGGGTGGCGCTGCGCGGCCTGGTGCACGAGCTGTCGGTCCTCCTGCGCGAGACGGGCGCGCACGACCGCCGGCTCGCGGGGCTCGTCGCGACGGCCGACCGGACGCTCGGCGCGCTGGCCGCCGAGGAGCGGTCGCTGCGCGGGTCGGTCCGGGACCTGCCGGGGACGCTGCGCGCGACGCGGCGGTCGCTGGACCGCCTGGGTGACCTGACCGACCGGCTGCGCCCGGCGCTGCGCGACCTGCGCCCGGCCGCCGCCCGACTGCCCGAGGCGCTGCGGGCACTCGCGCCGGTGGTCCGTGACGCGCCCCGGACCGTCCGCGCGCAGGTGCGGCCGTTCGTGCGCGAGGCCCGGCCGCTGGCCCGCGCGCTGCAGGGGCCGACGAAGGACCTCGCCACCGTCACGCCCGACCTCGCGAGCGCGTTCCGCGTGCTGGGCAGGACGGCCAACGCGCTGGCCTTCAACCCGCCGGGCGACGACGAGGGCTACCTGTTCTGGCTCGCGTGGATGGCCCACAACTCCGGGTCCTTCGTGGCGACGCAGGACGCGCACGGGCCCGCCTGGCGCGGGCTGCTGCTCGTCTCGTGCGAGACGCTCGCCGCCGAGGAGGGCCTCGAGGAGGCCGCCGACGCGTTCTTCGACCTCCAGCCGATCTGCCCGGGGCCCTGAGCCATGCGCCACCGCCCCGCCAGCCGCTCCGCCCTCTTCGCCGCGATCGCCTTCGCGATCTCGGTCTTCGTCTTCACCCTGTTCGTCTGGCGGTCGTTCGGCGGGTCGGTGCCGTTCGGCGCGCAGGGCTACCGGGTGCAGGTGCAGTTCGGGCCGGAGGCGTCGAACCTCTTCCCGAACGCCGAGGCGCGGATCGCCGGGGTGCGCGTCGGCAAGGTCAAGTCCGTGGTCACCCGCGAGGGCGCGGTCGACGCCGAGGTCGAGCTCGAGGCGCGCTACGCCCCGCTGCCGGCCGACGCGAAGGCGATCGTGCGCTCCAAGACGCTGCTGGGGGAGAGCTACCTCGAGCTCACGCCCGGCACGAAGGGCGGCCGGATGATCCCCGAGGGCGGGCGGCTCTCGTCGGCCAACGTCGAGGAGGCGCAGGGCCTCGACCGGGTGCTGTCGGCGTTCGACCGGCGCACGCGGCGCGACCTCGCGCAGTTCCTCGAGGGGCTCGGCGACACGCTCGAGGACCGCGGGCCGGGAGTGGGCGCGGCGCTCGGCCGTGCACCGCTGGCGATGGAGGACCTCCGGAAGCTGGTCGACGCGCTGGACCGCCAGCGCGGCGCGGTGCAGGGGCTCGTCCGCGACGTCGGCACGACGCTGCGGGCGGTGGGCGACCGGGCGGCGGACGCACGGGCGATCGCGACGCAGGGCCGCGCGCTGCTGCGCGAGACGGCGCGCCGTGACCGGTCGCTCACCGCGACGGTGCGCGAGCTGCCGGCGACGCTCGTCGAGCTGCGGCGCTTCTCGGGCGACGTGGAGTCGGCCACCCCGGACGCGACGGCGGCGCTGCGCACGCTGCGGCCGGTCGCCCCGGACCTCGCGCCGGCGCTGCGCCGCGCGCGGACGCTGGCGCCGCAGCTCGGCGGGGCGCTCGTGGCGCTCGGGCGGACGATGCGCCTGGCGCGGGCGGGGCTGCCGGCGCTGTCGCGGGTCGTCGACGCGGCCAAGCCGGTGATGGGCGTGCTGGACCCGGCGGGCCAGGAGCTCGTCCCGCTCATCAGGACGCTCGACGCCTACCGGGAGGACGCCGTCGCGGCGCTGGCCAACAGCGGGGCGATCTCACAGGCCAGCTACCCGCAGGCCGACGGCACGCGGACGCACATCCTGCGCGGGATCCTCAACGTGTCGGGTGACTCGCTGTACGGCGTGGCCAAGGCCGACGGCGCTCACCGCGACAACCCCTACCTCCGCCCGGGCGGGATGGCCGACATGCTCGACGGGCGGCTCAGGGCCTTCGACTGCTCGCACGCGCGCAACCCGTCGCTGCCGCTGCTGAGCCCGGGTGGGCCGCCCTGCCTCCAGCAGGAGCCGTTCTCGATCGCGGGCTCGAAGCCCGCGCGCTTCCCGCACGTGGAGCGCGACCCGTAGCCCCGACGATCGGGGGGAACGCGTGCAAGGCCGGCGCGCGCCCGTCATGCTCGGGACCTGGTGGACGTCTCCGCGACACCGGCGCCGGACCAGGTCCAGGTCCTCGAGGCCTTCGTCGAGCTGCTCGACCAGGTCGAGGACGGCGGCGAGGGACCGGCGTTCTACGGGCGGCTCGCGGAGGCCGTGTGTCGCACGTCGGAGATGCGCCGCGCGCTCGTCTTCCGCTACGACCCGGGCCGCCGCCGCGTGCGCGTCGTCGGCGGGCATGGGATGCCCTACGAGGACTACGTCGACGTGCCGGTCGGCCTCGAGTCGATGTGGCTGGCGCGCCAGTCGCTGCTCGAGGACACGGTCATCGACGCGGAGCCCCCGTTCGCCGGCCAGCTGCCCGAGGCGTTCCTGCCCGAGGCCGACGAGGGGCCGCTGCTGTGCGTGCCGATGTGCGCCCGGGGCCTGCTGCTCGGCGTCGTCGTCGGCCAGCGCGTGGCGGGCGCCCCGCCGCTGTCGGCCGAGACGCGCCACCGCCTGTGGACGCTGGGCAAGACCGCGGCGCTTGCGTCGACGGCGCGCATCGCGACCGACCAGCAGAGCAAGGCGCGCACGCTGCAGGAGCGCATCGACCTCGCGCGCGACGTCCACGACCACGTCATCCAGCGGCTCTTCGGGGTGTCGCTGGCGCTGGCCGCCGGTGGCGAGGACCTGCCCGCCGCCGAGCGGGTGCGCTGCGCCGAGGAGGTCCAGGCGGCGCTGACCGAGCTGCGCGCCGCGCTGGCCCGGCCGCTGGGCCGCGGCGTCCGACCCGTCAGCGGGACGCTCGCCGAGGAGCTCGACCGGCTGCACGGCGCGCATCCCGGCGTCGCCGTCGAGGTGACGGGCGACGCGAGCGCGGTGCCGCCGGGGCTCGAAGCGCTCGCGCAGACCGTGCTCGCCGAGGCCGTGAGCAACGCGCTCAAGCACGCGTCGCCGACGGTCCTGCGCGTGTCCGCCGGCCGCCGCGACGACGCCTTCGTCCTCGAGGTCGCCAACGACGGCGTCCGCGACGCCGACCGGTCCGCCCCGCCCGGCATGGGCCTGCGCCTCGCCGCCTTCTCGGCGCTCGAGGTCGGCGGCCTGGTCGAGTTCGGCCCGCGCCCCGACGGCTGGTGGCAGGTCCGCCTCGTCGCGCCCGTGGGAGGGACCCTGTGACCGCGCCCGTCGACACCGGCCGCAAGCTGCGCGTCCTCGTCGTCGACGACCACGACGTCGTCCACTGGGGCTTTCGCGTCATGCTCGGCGAGCAGCCGTGGGTCGAGCGCTGCCTCAGCGCCCGCACCGGCGACGAGGCCGAGGCCCTCGCCCGCCGCTTCGAGCCCCACGCCGCCCTCGTCGACCTCTTCGTCGGCCAGGAGTCCGGCGCCGAGCTCTGCGAGCGCCTGCGCCGCGTGAGCCCCTCGACCGCGGTCCTGCTGATCTCCGGCGCCGGCCGCATCTCGGCCACGGCCGCCCGCGCCGCCGGCGCCGCCGGCTTCGTCCCCAAGGACTGGCCCGCCGCCGACATCGCCGACGCCGTCCGGATGGTCGGGCTCGGGATGACGGTCTTCGAGCCGCTGGAGCCCGCCGGGGGCCCGCCGCTGAGCGATCGCGAGCAGCAGGTCCTGGACCTCCTGGCGGGCGGTGCCACCAACGGCGAGATCGCCTCGACGCTCCACCTGTCGCCGCACACCGTCAAGGAGTACGCCAGCGCGCTGTACCGCAAGCTCGGGGTGCGCAACCGGGCGCAGGCGGTGCAGCGGGCGCAGCGGCTGGGGCTGCTGGCCTGAGCTGGCGTTCCGCTCGGGCGTTGGGCGGGGTGCGAAGCGCTGGCTGGTTCGCATTGAGGAGGGGAAGGTCGCGTCCGTCGCCGGGCGCGCGGGGCGGTTCGGGGCTTCGGGGGGGCGAAGTTCGGAGGTGCCGCACCTACTGGGTCATATGGACCCAAGACGTGCGGCACCTCTTCTTGTGGCCCAGTTCGACGTCGTCTCGGCCGCCCAGTTGGTGGCGGCTGGGTGGTCGCGGACAGACATCCGAACGGCGCTGCGTCGTGGATGGCTTCGCCGGGTGCATGCCGGCGTCTACACGACCGCGAGCAGGCTCTCGCCTCATGGTCGGTGGGTGGCGGCGGTCCTGGCCACCGGCGGGGTGCTCAGCCACGTCTCGGCCGCCGCGCTGCACGGCCTGATGCCTGACCGGGCGATCGACGTCGAGATCTCCAAGACCTCGCGCCTCAAGCCCCGCCCCGGGATCGTCGTCCACCAACCGCGCGACCTCCCGCCCGGGGACGTCATGTCCAAGCAGGGGATCCGCACCACCACCCCGACCCGCACGATCGTCGACCTCGCCGAGACCCTCGACCAGTGGCGGGTCCTGGACGTCGCCCACGAGGCCCTGCACCGCAAGGTCCTCGACGTCGACCGCCTGCGCCGACAGCCCCTCCAGGGACGTACGGGGGCGGCCTCCCTCACTGCCCTCCTGCAGCGCCTCGCCGACCGCGAGCACTCCGCACTGGAGCGCGCGCTCAAGGCCCTCTGCCGCCAAGCAGGCCTGCCCGAGCCGACCTCCCAGCACCGCATCGGCCCACGACACCACGCCGACCTCGCCTGGCCCGACCACCAGCTCCTGGTCGAGGCCGACAGCTGGACCTTCCACGGCAACCAGCGCCAGTGGCAGCGCGACCACGACCGCGACCTCGCTGCCGCCACCAAGGGCTGGCGCACCATCCGCATCACCCACGCGCAGGTCCACGAGCACCCGGGGCGCGTGGTGGCCGCCCTCCGCGCAGCCCTCCACCTTCCGGCCCACTGAGCGCCGACCCCTCCATCGTCCCCGCCGCTCCCCCCGCCCGGGGGGTCCTGGCCGCCGTAGCCCTTCAGCGCGACCGCCGGACCCAGAGAGGGTCAGGGCGTGTTCGACCCCGTCCCCACCGCCGCGGTCTTCCCCGGCCAGGGTGCCCACACGAAGGACATGCGCGAGTTCGTCGCCGCCGAGCGGCCGGACCTGCTGGAGCTGGCGACCGAGCTCGCCGGCGAGGACCCGTTCGCGCGGGTCGGGGAGAGCACGCGGTTCGCGCAGCCCGCGATCCTGTGCGCCTCGCTCGCCGGGTGGGACTTGCTCAGGGACCTTCGACCGGTCGCGGTCTCCGGCCATTCGCTCGGCGAGCTGAGCGCGCTCGCGGCGGCCGGGGTCCTGGAGGAGCAGGACGCCGTGGCGCTCGCCGTGACGCGCGGCCGGCTGATGGCCGAGGCGGGGGAGCGGGCCGGGGGCGGCACGATGCTCGCACTGCTGGGCGCGACGCCCGCGCAGGCGCGGCGGCTGGCCGAGGCGCACGACGTCGCGGTCGCCAACGACAACGCGCCCGGGCAGGTCGTCCTCTCGGGCTCCAAGGACCGGCTCGAGCAGGTCGTGCTCGCCGCGCGGGCCGACCGGGTCCGGGTGCTGCGCCTCGACGTCGCCGGTGCCTTCCACTCGCCGCAGATGGCGGCGGCGCGCGCCGGGTTCGCCGCGGCGCTGCGGCAGGTCCCGGTCCACGAGCCGCGGATCCCCGTCCTGCACTGCGCCACCGCGCAGCCCTTCACCGACGTCCGCCGCGAGCTGGCCGAGGCGCTCACCGCGCCGGTGCGCTGGCGCGAGACGATGACGGCGCTGCACGACCGCGGGGCGCGCCACGTGGTCGACGTCGGCCCGGGCGACGTCCTGGTCAAGCTCGTGCAGCGCTGCCTGCCCGACGTCACCGCCGCCCGCCTGGAGGACGCCCGTGCACTGGCATAGCGCCGTCATCGAGGAGGGCGCGAGCGTCACGGACCTGCGCAGCGTGCACGCCGCGCGGCTCGCCGGCCTCGGCGCCGCGCTGCCCGACGAGCGCATCACCAACGGCCCCGTCGCCGCGGCGATCGGCGTCGACGAGACCTGGATCGCCCGGCGCACGGGCATCGACGAACGGCGGCGTGCCGGCGAGGGCGTCGGCACCACGGACCTCGCCGAGCACGCTGCCCGTGCCGCCCTGGACGACGCGGGCGTCTCGGCCAGCGAGGTGGACCTCGTCGTCGTCGCGACGATGACGCCGGACCGCGTGACGCCGTCGGTCGCGCCGGTGCTCGCCGCGCGGCTGGGCACCCACGGCGCCGCCGCCTACGACGTGTGGGCCGCGTGCACGGGCTGGCTCACGGCGCTGACGACCGCCGCCGCCCAGCTCGAGACCGGCCGCGCGCAGTGCGCGCTCGTCGTCGGCGCCGAGCGCCTGACCTCCATCCTGGCCCCCGCCGACAAGATGACGACGCCGCTGTTCGGCGACGGCGCGGCCGCGGCGGTGCTCACCGCCAACGGCGAGGGCGGGCGCCTGGGCCCCGTCGTCCTGGGCAGCGACGGCACCGGCGCGGACCTCATCGCCTGCGAGGTCGGCGGCCGGCTGACGATGGACGGCCACGAGACCTTCCGGCGCGCCGTGAGCGCCATGACCGGCGCGGCCAGGCGCGTCTGCGACCGCGCCGGCATCGAGCTGCAGGACGTCGACCTCGTCGTCCCCCACCAGGCCAACGCGCGCATCACCGCCGCGGTGGCCGACCGGCTCGGCCTCCCGGCCGACCGGATCGTCGACGACATCGCCCAGACGGGCAACACGTCGGCGGCGACCATCCCCCTGGCGCTGGCCCGGGCGAAGGCGGCCGGCAGGCTGCCCGACCCGGGCCGCGTCCTGGTCTGCGCGTTCGGTGCCGGCCTCACGTGGGGCGCCGCGCTGCTCGAGTGGGAGGCGGCGGCATGAGCGCCACGGCCGAGACGGCGACCTCCGCCGCCAAGCTGGTCCCCGGCACCGCGCGCCCCCAGGGCGCCGTCGCCCTCGTCACCGGCGCCTCGCGCGGCATCGGCGCGGCCGTCGCCACGGCGCTGGCCGACGACGGCTGGGCCGTCGGCGTGGGCTTCAAGGCCGACGAGGACGGCGCCCGGCGCACCGCCGCCGCGATCCGCGACGCGGGTGGCAGCGCCCACGTCGTCCGCGGCGACGTCGCGGAGCCCGACGCCGCCGCGCGCCTGCTCGACGAGGTCCAGCAGGAGCTCGGCCCCGTCCTGTGCCTCGTCAACAACGCCGGCGTGCGCGACGACGGCCTGGCCCTCCAGCTCACCGACGAGGCCTGGGACCGCGTCCTCGAGACGAACCTCACGTCCGCCTTCCGCCTCACGCGCGCCGCGCTGCGCGGCATGGTCCGCGCCCGCTACGGGCGCATCGTCAACGTCGCGTCGATCGTCGGCCTGCGTGCCAACGCCGGCCAGGCCAACTACGCCGCCGCGAAGGCGGGCCTCGTCGCGATGACCCAGACCGTCGCCCACGAGGTCGCCCGGCGCGGCGTGACCGTCAACGCCGTCGCCCCGGGCTTCATCGCCACCGACATGACCGCCGACCTCCCGGCCGGCGGCCTGGCCGACCACATCCCCGCCAAGCGCGTCGGCACGCCCGAGGACGTCGCCGCCGCCGTGCGCTTCCTGGCCAGCGACGCCGCCGCCTACGTGACCGCCGCGACGCTCCCCGTCGACGGCGGCCTCTCCGCCTGATCCACCCCGAAGTCCCACCACCCGAGGAGGACCCACCCACCATGGCCACCACCGCCGTCACCCCCGAGGCCGTCCAGGCCCGCGTCGCCGAGGCGATCTCGTCCTTCGGCGACGTCGCCGTCGAGGACGTCACCCGCGAGGCGACCTTCGAGGCGCTCGACATCGACTCCCTCGACCTCGCCGAGCTCGCGCAGATCGTCGAGGAGGAGTACGGCGTCCGGCTCGAGAGCTCGGACGTCAAGGAGTTCAAGACCGTCGGCGACGCGGTCGACCGCATCGTCGCGCGCGCCGGCTGAGGCACGCCCGTGGGCGACGTCGTCATCACGGGCGTGGGTGCCGTGACGCCGCTGGGCGTCGGCGCCCGCGTCCTGCACGAGCGCTGGTCGGCCGGCGCGAGCGGCATCGAGGACGGCGAGGGCCGCTGCGGCGCCTACGACCCGGCCGAGCACCTCTCCAAGAAGGAGGCGCGCCGGGCCGACCGCTGCACGCAGCTCGCGCGCGTCGCCGCCGGCGAGGCGCTGGCCGACGCGGGCTGGGACGCCGACGCGCCGCCCTACGACCCCGAGCTCGTCGGCTGCATCGTCGGGACCGGGATCGGCGGGATCCACACGCTCGAGGGCGCCGTGCACGACCTGCGCGACCGCGGCCCGGTCGGCGTCGGGCCGCTGTCCATCCCGCTCATGATGAGCAACGCGCCCGCCGCCGCGGTGGCGCTGCGCCACGACCTGCGCGGGCTGACCTACGGCGTGGTCTCCGCCTGCGCGGCCGGGGCCCACGCGATCGGCAGCGCGGCCCGCGCGATCCAGTGCGGCGACGCGACCGCCGTCGTGTGCGGTGGCAGCGAGGCGGCGATCACCCCGCTCTCGAAGACCGCCTTCGCGGCGATGGACGCGCTGAGCCCGAGCGGCGTCTCGCGCCCGTTCGACGCACGGCGTGACGGCTTCGTCATGGGGGAGGGCGCCGGCGTGCTCGTCCTCGAGGACGGCGACGCGGCGCGCGAACGCGGCGCGCGCATCCTCGCGACGCTGCGCGGCTACGGCGCCACGAGCGACGCCCACCACCTCACGGCCCCGCACCCCGAGGGCCAGGGCGCGGCGCGCGCCGTGCGCCACGCGCTGCGCGACGCCGGGCTCGAGCCCGCCGACGTCGACTACGTCAACGCCCACGGCACCTCCACGCCGCTCAACGACCGGGCCGAGACGCGCGCGCTGCACGAGGCGCTGGGTGAGCGCGCGACGGAGGTCCCGGTCTCCTCGCTGAAGTCGGCGATCGGCCACCTGCTCGGGGCCGCCGGGGCCGTCGAGGCGGTCGCGACCGTCCTGGCGCTGCGCGACCGCGTCGCCCCGCCCACCGTCGGCTGGGCGGAGCGCGAGGAGGGCCTGGACCTCGACTACGTGCCGGGCGGCTCGGCGCGCCCGCTCGCCCTCGACGACCCGGAGCGGGCGCCCGTCGGCCTGTCGAACTCGTTCGGCTTCGGCGGCCACAACGCCGTCCTCTGCCTCGAGGCCGCGTGATGCTCAAGCTCGCCGAGCGGCCCGCCGAGCAGCTCAGCGCCCTGGAGCGCCTCGAGGTCCTGTGCGACCCGGGGTCGCTCTCGCTCGTGCGCACCGGCGTCGTGTCGCGCAAGCTCGCCGACGGTGCCGCGGGCGACGGCGTCCTGGGCGCCGCCGGGCGCATCGACGGCCGGCCGGTCTACGCCTTCGCGCAGGACCCGTCGTTCGCCGGCGGGTCCCTCGGCGCGGCGCACGCCGAGACGATCTGCCAGGTCCTGCGCCTCGCCGGCCGCGCGCGCGTCCCCGCCGTCGGCTTCGTCGCCTCGGCCGGTGCCCGCCTGCAGGAGGGCCTCGACGCGCTCAACGGCTACGGCCGGATCTTCCGCGAGCACGTGGCGCTCTCGGGCCTCGTCCCGCAGGTCAGCGTCGTCGCGGGCGTCAGCGCGGGCGGCGGGTCCTACGGCCCGGCGCTCACCGACCACGTCGTCATGACGCGCGACGCCGCGATGTTCCTGACCGGCCCGGGCGTCGTGCGGGAGGTGCTCGGCGAGGAGGTCGACGCCGCGGGCCTGGGCGGACCGCGCGTGCACGAGCGCAACGGCGTCTGCGACCTCGTCGCGCAGACCGACGCCGACGCCGCGTGGCTCGCGCGCGACCTGCTCGACTACCTCCCGCACCGCGCGGGCGAGCGCCCGCCGCGCTGGCCCGTCGTGGACCCGCCCGGCCACGCGCCCGACGCCGCGGTGCCCGACGACCCGCGCAAGGTCTACGACGTGCGCGACGTCGCGCGGGCGATCGTCGACGGCGGCCGGCTGCTCGAGCTCGGCGAGCGCTGGGCGCGCAACGTCGTGACGGCCTACGCCCGCCTCGACGGCCGGGCCGTGGGCATCGTCGCCAACCAGCCGCGCCACCTCGGCGGCGTGCTGGACAGCGAGTCGGCCGCGAAGGCGGCCCGGTTCATCCGCACCTGCGACCTCTTCGGGCTGCCGCTCGTCGTGCTCGTCGACACGCCCGGGTTCCTGCCCGGGACCAAGCAGGAGGCCGACGGCGTCATCCGCCACGGGTCCAAGCTCGTGCACGCGTTCGCGGGCGCGTCGGTCCCGCGGCTCACCGTCGTGCTGCGCAAGGCGTTCGGCGGTGCGTACATCGCGATGAACTCGCGCGAGCTGGGCGCGGACCTCGTCCTCGCCTGGCCCCAGGCGCAGCTCGGCGTCATGGGCGCCGAGCAGGCCGTCGGCATCGTCGAGCGCCGCGCCATCGCCGCCGCCGACGACCCGGTCGCCGAGCGCCGCCGGCGCGGCGCGCGCTACGCCGCCGAGCACCTCTCGGTCGCGGGCGCCGTGCGCGGCGGCTCGATCGACGAGGTCGTCGCGCCGTCCGACACGCGCGAGCGCCTCGCCCAGGCGCTCACCCACCTCGACGGTGCCGGCGCCCCGCGCCCGGCCCGCAACGTCCGGCTCTAGGAGGACCCAGCATGACCCCGCCCACCGCGACCGCCCCCGCCGCGCCCGAGCTGCGCTGGTCGGCGCCCTTCGAGGACCTGGCCGCCGGCCAGCGCTTCCGCACGGGCTGGCGCCCGGTCGACGAGCGCGACGTCCTCGGCTTCGCCGCGCTCACCGGCGACCACCACCCCCAGCACGTCGACGCCGCCTGGGCGGCCCGCTCGCCGTTCGGCCAGCGCATCGCCCACGGCCTGCTCGTCGTCTCGGTCGCCGCCGGCCTCGTGCCGTTCGACCCGCGCCGCGTCGTCGCGCTGCGCCGGCTGGGCGACGTCGTGTTCAAGCGCCCCGTCGCGCTGGACGAGCACGTCCGCGTCGACGGCGAGGTCGCCGAGGTGCGCGACCTGCCCGGCCCTGCCGGGCTCGTCGCGCTGACCTGGGCGGTGCGCGACCACGACGACCGCCTCTGCTGCCGCGCCCGCGTCGAGGTCCTCTGGGCCCGCGAGGACGCGCAGGCCGATCCCCACGCGCCCGACGCCGACGGCCGCGTCCCGGTCTTCCTCTGATGCTCGAGGGCCGTCGCCTCCTGGTCACCGGCGTCCTCACGCGCGACTCGATCGCGTGGGAGGTCGCCAACCGCGCGCTGGCCGACGGCGCAGAGGTCGTGCTCACCGGCTTCGGCCGCGGCCTGCGCCTCACCCAGCGCGCCGCCCGCCAGCTCCCCGCGGAGGTGGACGTCCTCGAGCTCGACGTCAACGAGCCCGAGCACCTGCGGCGTGTCGCCGACGACCTCGCCGCACGGTGGGGCGGGCTGGACGGGATCCTCCACGCGATCGCCTTCGCCCCGCCGGACGCGCTGGGCGGCCAGTTCCTCGAGACGCCGCCCGAGAGCGCCGAGGTCGCCTTCCGCACGTCGGCCTTCTCGTTCAAGGCGCTGACCGCGGCGCTGCTGGACCTGCTCGAGCGCGCCGAGGGCGGCGCGTCCGTCGTCGGGCTGGACTTCGACGCGACGGTCGCCTGGCCGGTGTACGACTGGATGGGCGTGAGCAAGGCGGCCCTCGAGGCGGTCTCGCGCTACCTCGCGCGCGACCTCGGACCGCGGGGCGTGCGGGTCAACCTCGTGAGCGCCGGGCCGCTCGAGACCATCGCCGCCGGCGGCATCCCGGGCTTCGACGGGCTGCGCGACCACTGGCAGCGCCAGGCGCCGCTGGGGTGGGACACGCGCGACACCGGCCCCGTGGCCGACGCCGTGCGGTTCCTGCTCTCGCCGATGGCCGCCGCCACGACCGGCGAGATCCTCCACGTCGACGGCGGCTTCCACGCCGTGGGGGCCGCCGCATGACCAACGGCGCGGTCCTCCTCACCGGCGCGACCGGCTTCCTCGGCGCCGTGCTCGCCGACGCGCTGCTCGCCCGGGGCGACCGCGTCGTCGCCCTCGTCCGCGCGCCCGACGCCGACGCCGCGGAGCGCCGGATGGACGCGGCGCTCGCGCAGCTGCACGGCGAGGGCGTCGCGGTGCCGGGGCGCGACCGGCTGCGGGCGGTGCCGGGCGATCTCGTCGCGCCGCGCCTGGGCCTCGCGCGCGCCGCCCGCGAGCGCCTGGTCGACGAGGTCGCCGCGGTCGTGCACTGCGGGGCGTCGATCACCTTCGACCTGCCGCTCGACGAGGCCCGCGCGGTGAACGTCGGCGGGACCGCCGAGGTCCTCGAGCTCGTCTCGGCGCTGCGGGCCGCGCCGCGGCTCGTGCACGTGTCGACCGCGTTCGTCGCCGGGCGCCACGAGGGCGTCGCCGGCGAGCTGACCCCACCGCCGCTCGACGTCGCGTTCCGCAACACCTACGAGCGCACGAAGGCCGAGGCCGAGCGCCTCGTCGCCGCGAGCGGCATCCCCGCCGCGATCGCGCGCCCGAGCATCGTCATGGGGGAGGCCGGCAGTGGCTGGACCTCCGCGTTCAACGTCCTCTACTGGCCGCTGCAGGCGTTCAGCCGCGGCCTGCTCGACGAGCTGCCGGCCGACCCGGACGGCGTCGTCGACACGATCCCCGTCGACGCCGTGGCCGCCGGCGTCCTGGAGCTCCTCGCCGACCCCGAGGAGCCGACCGGCGCGTTCGCTCTTGCCGCCGGTCCGCACGCCATCACGGTCCGCGAGCTGGCACAGGTGGCCTCCCACCTGCTCGACCGGCCGGCGCCGCGGTTCACCGCGGCGGGTGGCGACGCACTCCAGGCCGCCGGCGGCCAGGGCGCCGTGTACGTCCCGTACTTCGACGTGGCCACGCGCTTCGCCACCGACCGGGGCGCGGCGCTCCTGGCCCGTGCCGGCGTCGACGTCCCGCGGTTGCCCGAGCACCTGCCGGCGCTCCTGCACCACGCGCGCGCGGCGCGCTGGGGTCGTCGCGCGCGCACGCGCGCACAGGCGCGCGGAGATCTGCCGGCCGCCGCCGAGCGCGCCGCCGCCTAGCCCTCGTCCGCGGTCTCGGCGTGCGCCGCGCCGACCGGCTTGGACTGCGACGAGCCCCGCTGGCGCAGGTAGATCGAGAAGACGACCATCGAGCCGACGGCGAGGAACTCGGACTGCCAGTTCTGCAGCGTGCGGTTCCAGAAGTCCGACGTGCCCACGTACTGCCACAGCGACAGCGACGCCTCCTGGTGGTCGAGCTGCTGGGCGTTGTACTCGACGCGTCCCGTGACCGCCTGCGCCGACCAGGACCCGAGCCAGATGAGGCCCATCACGAGCACGAAGGAGTTCGAGTACAGCGTCGTGCGCCAGCCGCCGACCCGCGCCCACAGCGGCGAGTCGTCGTCGGCGAAGCGGCCGACCTGCTGCTCCTCGTCGCCCTCGCCGCCGATGTCCTCGAGCTTCTTGGACTCGGTCGAGCCCCGCTGGACGAACCAGACGGCGGCCAGGACGAAGAGCGTGAACTGCAGGTACTCGGACTGCCAGTTCTCCATGACGTCGACCCAGAACGCCGAGGACGTCAGGTAGCGCTCCAGCGAGACGGTCTCGGCCTGGTGGGCGACCTGCTGGTGGTTGAAGTCGGCGTGACCGACGAGCGCCTGCGCGACGAGCGTGACGAGGAAGAGGACGCCGAAGGCGACGCCGAGGCTGTTGTCGCGCAGCCAGCGGCTCACTGGCCGAGCGCCCCCACGGCGAACGCCATGGCCAGACCGGCCAGGATCACCAGCGCGTACAGGACCGTCTGCGTCTTCACGCCTCCACCTCGCAGTCGAAGGGGCGGTCGGCGGGCTTGTCGCCCTCGGGCTTGCAGCCCAGCGCCGTGATCCGCCAGCCGACGGCCTCGCGCCCCAGGAAGGCCGACTCGCCCGAGCGCAGGTCGACCTTGGCGTTGGTGACCCACACCTCCGCGCCGACGACCGCCTCGCCCTCCAGGTCCAGCGCGGTGATCGCCTCGTTGCAGCGCCGGCCGCTCTGCCCCTCGACCTGGTCCTGCGCCGGCGCGCTGAGCTGCCGGCACGCCGCCTCGCCGTCCTTGTGGCGGACCGCGTCGTAGAAGCGCTCGACCGTCGCCCGCGCCTGGTCGCGGTCGTCGCTCGTGCCGCAGCCGGCCAGGGCGACCCCGGCGGCCGTGACCGCGAGTAGGAGGGAGTGCGTACGCGCCACCGCCGTCCTCCTGCCCAGGGGCGCGCACCGCCCAAACGGGCAGGCGTTGCGCACGGATCGCGCGGGAATCCCTGACCGCATGCGACGGCTGGGAGGATTCGTGGCAACGGCGATCGCGTGCGCGCTGGCACTCGCGACCGCCGAGCAGGCGGCGGCGCAGGCCCAGCCCGTGCCGACCTTCGCCGGCGGGTGGTTCCCCCGGGCGGACGTCACCCGTGCGCCGTTCACCGGGCACGTCGGCTTCGTCGCCCAGGTGGTCCAGCCCGGCCGGGTGACCCTGCGCTTCGAGACGGCGGTCCGCTGCCCCAGCGGCAACGTCTACGACGGCACCGGGCGCAAGACGGTCGGCTGGGACGGCGCCACGCTCGCCGCGCGCGGCGCGACGACCTACCGCGTCGGGCGCAACCGGCTGGACTACGCCTGGGAGCTCGCGACGAAGGTCCAGGGCGACACGATGTTCGGCGTCCTGCGCATCACCGGGACCGAGCGGCGCCCCGGGAAGCGCGCCAGCCGCTGCACCGAGCTGCCGAGCCGTCCGATCCTCGCGCGCCTGACCGCGGACCCCGGCACCACGCCGGTGATGAACCCGTCGCCGCGGGCCTTCTACGCGGGCCTGATCGACGCGCGCGTCGGGGCGGTGCCCGGGGTCGTGCAGCTGCGCATGGCCGACCCGCCGACGCGTCTGGGCGCCCGCTGGACGGTGCGGCTGCGCTGCGACCGCGGCCCGAGCTTCGTCGTCACGAACTCCACCTCGCCGACGACGATCGTCGGCGACGGCAGCTTCACCCAGGACGAGCGCTTCGTGGTGCGCCTGACGGGCGGCGCGGTCCGCTACCGCGCGCAGTTCAACGGCCGCTTCCTGGCGGGCGGCGGGGCGGCGGGCCGCCTCCGCGTCACCACCGCGGCCTTCGACCGCCGGACGGGCAGGCTCGTGCGCCGCTGCGACTCGGGCGAGGTGCCCTGGGCGGCGCGCGAGGTGCTCACTCCAGAGCTGGGCTAGCGCTCCTCGTCCGGCGTCCAGCGCACCTCGCCGGCCCACCGCAGGGCCGAGGACGCGAGCTCGAGCAGCCCGGCGCGCAGCGCCTCGTCGTCGCGCGCCGCGCGGGCGGCCGCGACCTCGCGCAGCCCCTGGGCGAGCACGGTCGGGCCGGTGGGGCCGGCCTGCGCCGCGTCGTGGTCGGCGAGGGCGCGCAGGTTGCGCTCGTGGCGCGCGGCCCGGTCCTCGAGGGACTCCCAGCGTGCGCCGGGCTCCAGCCCCGCGGCGCGCACGGCGGCGCCGAGGCTGCCGAAGTGGCTGCGGGCCGTCGCGAGGCTCGGCCAGTCGCCGGCGCGGTAGCGCTCGATGCGCCACTCCTGCCCGCGGCTGCGGGCGCGGACCGGGTCCCAGTCGGCCTGGGTCGGCGGCTCGCCGTAGCGGCGCAACCACTCGCGGATCGCGCGCAGCACCTCGTCGCGGCCGGCCAGGCGCGGCTTGCCCTTGCCGGTCCGCGTCGCCGGGAAGCCCGCGGCCTCCAGGGCGGCGCCGAACGTCGCGAACTGGCGGCGCACCATGCGCACCGACGGCCACGTGCCGGCGTGGAAGAGCTCGGCGCGCCACGGCTTGCCCTGGCGGCGAGCCCGCGCGGGGTCCCAGTCGTCGGAGGCGGGCGGCCCGCCGTGGAGCTCGGCCCACCGGCGGATCGCGTCGAGGATCTCCTCGCGGGTGAAGGTCGTGCCCTGGACGGGCCGCGGGTCGGGCAGGCCGTCCGTCGCCCGGCGGACGGCGAAGGCCTCGTACGTGGCGCTCACCGACAGCCCCTCCGCGTCGTCGCGCCGCGCGATGGGCGAGACTGCCGGGCGTGTCGCCGCCCCTCCCGTTCGACCCGATCGACGAGGCCGGCCGCCAGTGGGACACGCACTGGGGCTCCGACGCGACGGCCGCGATGCGCGCGGTCACGTCGATCATGCGCGCCCACCAGATCCTCCTGGGCCGGCTCAACGACGAGCTGCGTCCCTGGGGCCTGACCTTCCCGCGCTACGAGGCGCTCCTGCTCCTGCACTACTCCCGCAACGGCGCCCTGCCGCTGGGCAAGATGGGCACCCGCCTGCAGGTCCACCGCGCGAGCGTCACGAACGTCGTCGACCGGCTGGTGGCCGACGGCCTGGTCGAGCGCCGGCCCCACGACCAGGACCGGCGCACCACCCTGGCGGCAATCACCGAGGAGGGGCGCCGCGTCGCGGTGCAGAGCACCGAGGCGCTGAACGCCGCGGGCTTCGGCATCGCCCCGCTGGGCGACCGCGAGGCCGACGAGGTCTTCCGGCTGCTCAGGGGCCTGCGCGCGCAGGCCGGCGACTTCCAGGACTGACCGCGCCATCGCCTAGCGGAGCATCTGGCGGGCGATGACGAGGCGCTGGATCTCGTTGGTGCCCTCGTAGATCTGGGTGATCTTGGCGTCGCGCATGTAGCGCTCGACGGGGTACTCCTTGACGTAGCCGTAGCCGCCGAGGACCTGGACCGCCTCGACCGTGACCTCCATGGCGCTGTCGCTGGCGAAGAGCTTGGCCATGGAGCTGTACTTGGGTGCCTGGGGGTCCTTGCGGTCGGCCAGGGCGCAGGCCTTGTAGAGCAGCTCGCGCGCGGCGGCGGTCTTGGTCTGCATGACCGCGAGCTTGTCCTGGATGGAGGGCAGCTGGGCGATCGGCTTGCCGAAGGCGATGCGCTCCTTGGCGTACGCGAGCGCGTAGTCGATGGCGCCCTGCGCGATGCCGACCGCCTGCGCGGCGGCACCCAGACGGGTGTGCTCCAGGGTCCCCAGCGCGACGCCCAGGCCGCGGCCGACCTCGCCGATGACGTTCTCCTGGGGGACGCGCACGTCGGTGAACGACGGCTGGCCCGTCGGCGAGCCCTTGATGCCCAGCTTGTGCTCGAGCTGGCCGGGGTCGAAGCCCTCGCGGTCCTTCTCGACCACGAACGCGGTGATCCGGTTGGCCTCGCGGTCGGTCTTGGCGAACACGACGTAGAAGTCCGCGATCCCCGCGTTGGTGATCCAGTTCTTCTGGCCGTTGATCACCCACTCGCCCGTGGCCTCGTCCAGCTCGGCATGGGTGCGCATGGAGGCCGGGTCGCTGCCGGCCTCCGGCTCGCTCAGGGCGAACGCGGGCGACCACTCGCCCGTCGCGCACCGGGGCAGGAAGCGCTCCTTGAGCTCCTGGGAGCCGAAGAGCTGGATCGGCAGCGACCCCAGCTCCTGGACCATCAGGATCAACGCGCAGGAGGCGTCGACCTTGGCGATCTCCTCGACGGCCATCTGCAGCATGAGCGTCCCGGTGCCCATGCCGCCGAACTCCTCGGCGAAGGGCAGCGCCAGGACGTCGTTCTCGGCCAGCAGCTTGCGGACGTCCCAGGGGTACTCGGCGGTCGCGTCGATCTCGGCGGAGCGCGGGGCGATCTGCTCCTGGGCGAGCTGGCGGACCAGGGCGACGAAGTCCTTGTGCTCCTGCGGGACGTCGTAGAGCTCGGCGTAGGCCGGGGTCGTCGCGCTCATCAGGCCGCCACCTTCGCCGGGGCGGTCTCGTACTCGTAGAAGCCGCGGCCGCTCTTGCGGCCGAAGTGGCCGGAGACGACCATGCGCTTGAGCAGTGGGGGCGGGGCGAAGTCGGGGCGCTTGAACTCCTCGTAGAGGGACTGGCCGATGGCGTACATGACGTCCAGGCCGATGAAGTCGGCCAGCTCGAGGGGGCCCATGGGGTGGCCGCAGCCGAGCTTCATGCCCTTGTCGATGTCCTCACGGGAGGCGAAGCCGTCCTCGTACATCCGGATGCCGGACATGAGGTAGGGGACCAGGAGCATGTTGACGATGAAGCCCGAGCGGTCCTTGGTGCGAATCGGCTGCTTGCCGATCTGGTGGGCGAAGGCCTCGGCCTCGCGGAGGACGTCGTCGGAGGTGTCGATGCCGCGCACGACCTCGACGAGCTTCATGACCGGCACCGGGCTGAAGAAGTGCAGACCCACGACGCGGTCGCGCCGCGCGGTCCAGGACGCGACCTCGGCGATCGGGATCGACGACGTGTTGGTGGCCAGGATCCGGGCGTCGGGCAGCGCGCGGTCCAGGCGCTGGAAGAGCTTGCCCTTGACCTTGGGGTCCTCGATGACGGCCTCCATCACGACCTCGGCGCCGGAGAGCTCGTCCAGGTCGGTGGACCACGACAGGCGGCCGAGCAGCTCGCCCGCAGCGCCGTCGTCGAGCTTGCCGGCCTTCACGGCCTTCTCCACGGAGCGATGGACCTTGTCGCGCGAGCGCTCCAGCGGTGGGCGCTCAGGCTCGTGCACCACCACACGACACCCCGCACGGGCCGCGGACTCCGCGATCCCCGAACCCATGAAGCCCGCCCCTACGACGGCGGCTGATCCCACCTGCATGTCCTGTCTCCCTCGTTGCTTGCGGTCGCACGCTCGCAGCAACGCGGGCGTCCGACCATCGGACGTCCGCACAAACGCCCGGGCAGACTTTGCCGTCGTCCGACAAGGTGTCAAGGCCCTGACCGCGAGGTTCCCCCATCCGGGGGGTCACGGTCCCACCAGCGTGGGCCACGGGTCCGTCGCCAGCCGCCGGCGGCCGTCGGGGACCACGTCGCGCCCGCCGTCCGTCCGCTCGCCCCCGGCGAGGGGCCACCCGCAGATGCGGTAGGCCGGCGCGTCCGGTACGGCAGTCCTGCGCATGGCAGCACGGCGGGGCGCCCGTAGCTTCGACGGCGTCCGAACGACCACCGTCCACACAAGGAGCTCACCACATGCCCACCTACCTCATCGAGCGCGAGATCCCCGGCGCCTCCCAGCTGTCCGACGAGGACCTGCGCGGCATCACGCAGACGTCCAACGACGTCGTCGACGGCCTCGAGCGGCCCTACACCTGGCGCCACAGCTACGTCGCCGGCGACAAGGTCTACTGCGTCCACGACGCCGCGTCCGCCGAGGACGTGCTCGAGCACGCCAAGCGCGGCGGCTTCCCGGCGAACCTCGTCGCGGAGGTCACCGCGACCTTCGACAGCACGGGCCCCCGCTCGCTGCCGCGCTGATCGCGGCGTAGCATCGTGGCCGTGTCCGGGGGGACGCTCGTCGGCCGCGAGCTCGAGCAGCGCCAGCTGCGCGACGTGCTCGCCCGCGCCGTCGCGGGCGAGGGCTCGCTCGTCCTGCTGGCCGGTGAGGCCGGTGTCGGCAAGACCCGCCTGGCCACCCACGTCCTGGCCGGCGGCCCCGCGCGCTTCGTGCGCGGGGCCGCCGCGCCGGCGTGCGCGCCCTACGGCCCCGTCACGGCGGCCTTCCGCGAGCACCTGCGCAGCACCCCGCGCGCGCTCGACGACTGCGGCCCGCTGCGCGACCGCCTCGCGCAGCTCCTGCCGGAGCTCGGCCCGGCGACGCCGAGCGAGGACCGCGCGACGCTCGTCGAGGCGATCCGTTGCGGGCTGCAGGCGATCGTCGCCGACCGTCCCGCCGCGATGCTGCTCGACGACCTCCAGTGGTCCGACGAGGCGACGCTCGAGCTGCTCGCCGCGCTCGCGCTGGCCCTGCGCGACCTGCCGCTGCTCGTCGTCGCCGCCTACCGCTCCGACGAGCTGGCCCGCGCGCACCCGCTGCGCCGGCTGCGCCACGACCTGCGCCGCGACCGTGCGCTGCGCGAGGTCGTCCTCGAGCCGCTGGACCGCGACGGGACGGCGGCGCTGCTCGCCGACCTCGCGGGCGACCGGCCGTCCGACGCGCTGGTCGCCACCGTCCACGACCGCACGGGCGGCACGCCGTTCTTCGTCGAGGAGCTCTGGGCGGCGCTCGAGGCCGAACGGCGCGTGCGCCCGACGCCCGAGGGCCTGGCCCTCGACCTCGACCAGGACGTCCCGCTGCCGCGCACGGTGCGCGACGCGGTGCTCGTCCAGGTCGCCGGCCTGTCGCCGGCGGCCCGCGCCGCCGCGGAGGCCGCCGCGGTCGCCGGCCCACGGTTCGACCTCGCGGTCGTCGCCGGGCCGGACGGCGAGGCGGGGCTGGCCGAGCTCCTGGCCACCGGGCTGGTGGTCGAGACCGCGCCGGGCACCGCCGCCTTCCGCCATCCGCTGACGCGCGACGCCCTCTACGAGGACGTCCCGTGGCTGCGCCGCCGCGCGCTGCACCGCCGGCTCGCCGAGGCCCTCGACCGTGACGGCGGCGACCACGCCGAGGTGGCGGCGCACCGCCTCGCGGCGCGTGACACCGCCGGCGGGGTCGACGCCCTCGTGCGCGCCATCGCCGACCGCGTGGCGGTGCACGCCCACCGGGACGCGGCACGGCTCGGCCGCCAGGCCCTCGACCTGTGGCCGGAGGGCGAGCGCGGGCCTGCGCGCATCGCCCTCCTCGAGGGCCACGCCCGCAGCGCCGAGCTGGCGGGCGACCTCGCGGAGGCGGCGCGCGCCCAGCGCGAGGTCGTGAGCGCGCGGCGCGCCGAGGGCGCCGGGCGTGCGCTGGCCGACGCGGAGCGGCGCATGGCGGCGATCTACGCGCTGCAGGGCGATCGCCGGCGTGCGCTCGTCGCCCGCCAGGTGGCGGCCGAGGCCTTCGCGGCCAACGGCCTGCCCGGCGAGGCGGCGGCCGAGCGGCTCGTGATGGCGCAGTACCACCAGTCCTCCGGCACCCACGTCCAGGCCGTCGCGGCGGCCGCGCAGGCACGCGAGGAGGCGGTGCGCGCGGAGCGCCCCGACCTGCAGGCGCGGGCCATGGGGCTCGAGGGCGTCGCCCGCGTCAAGCGCGGCGAGCCCGAGGGTCTGGAGACCGTCCGTGCCGGCCTGTCGCTCGCCCTCGCCCACGGGCTGACGCCGGTCGCCGCCGAGGTCTACCAGCGCCTGGGCACCGCGCACGAGATCGCGGGGGACTACCCGGGCGCGCGCGACGCGCTCGACACCGCTCTGGGCCTGTGCGACGCCGACTCGGCCCTCGGCGAGGTGTGTCGCGCCTGCATGGCCTACGTGCTGCGCGAGCTCGGCGACTGGGACGAGGTCGACACGCTCTGCCGCACGCTCATCGCGCCGGACGCCGGGCCGCAGGACACGCTCGTGGCCGACGGCGTCCTCGGCGCTGTGCTGGCCTGGCGCGGCGACCCGGGCGCGGCGGTGCCGCTGCTGACCCGGTGCCTCGAGACCGCCACCCAGATCGACGTCGTCTCCATGCAGTGCGACAGCCTCGCGGCGCTCGCCGGGGTCGCCGCGCGCGAGGGCGATCGAGGCCGGGCCGTCGAGCACTGCCGGGCCCTGCTCGGGCGCTGGGGCCGCAGCGAGGACCACCACTACGCCGTCTGGGGCCTGCGCTGGGCGGCCGGGTGGCTGGCGGGGGAGGGCGAGCTCGCGCTCGCGCGTGGGTGCACCGAGGCGCTCTCGGCGATCGCCACGTCCGCCGGGCACCCCGACGCCCTCGCCGCGCTGGCCTTCGCGCTCGCCGAGCTGGCCCTCGCCGAGGACGACGTCGAGGGCGCCGTCGCGCAGTTCGACCGCGTCGTCGAGCTCCACGCCGGCCTCCAGATCCCGTTCGAGCGCGCGCAGGTGCTCGTGCGCGCCGCCGCAGCGGCGGCGGCCGCCGGGCAGGACGACGTCGCCCTCGAGCGCCTCGCCGACGCCCACGCCCTCGCCCGCGACCTCGGTGCGCGCCCGCTCGCCGAGGACGTGGTCGCCGCGGTCGGCGCCCTCGACGCCTCGCTCGAGGACGTCGTCGGCCGCCGCGCCGCCGCCGAGCACGAGACCGCCGGCCTCTCCCCGCGCGAGCTGGAGGTCCTGCGCCTGGTCGCAGCGGGGCTGACGAACCGCGAGGTCGCCGGCCGCCTCGTCCTGTCCACGCGCACGGTCGACATGCACGTGCGCAACATCCTCACCAAGCTGCGCTGCCGCACCCGCACCGAGGCGGCGACGCGCGCGGGCGAGCTGGGGCTGCTGCTGTCGACGCCGGGCGTGGGCTAGCCCAGCGCCACGAAGCGCCCGTCCTCCTGGACCACCTCGCCGTCGGCGAGCAGCCGCCCGCCCCGCCGCAGGTCGCAGATGAGGTCCCAGTGCAGGGCGGAGACGTTCTTGCCGCCGGTCTCGGGGTACGAGCGGCCGAGCGCGAGGTGGACGGTGCCACCGATCTTCTCGTCGAAGAGGATCGTCCCGATCGGGCGGTCGATGCCGGAGTTCGTGCCGATGCCGAGCTCGCCGAGGAAGCGGGCGCCCTCGTCGGTGGCGATCGCGCGGCGCAGGTACTCCTCGCCGGCCTCCGCGCGGGCGTCGACGACCTCGCCGTCCTTGAAGGTGAGCTCCACGCCGCGGACCTCGACGCCGGCGGGCGACGACGGGATCGTGAAGCGCACGGTGCCGGTGGCGCTGCGCTCGTGCGGGCCGGTGAAGACCTCGCCGCTGGGCATGTTGCGCTTGCCGTCGCTGTTGACCCAGGTGCGGCCCTTCACCCGCAGCTCGAGGTCGGTGCCCTCGGCCTCGAGGCGGATCGTCTCGGCGTCGCGCAGGCGCTCGATCAGCGCGTCCTGGAAGCGGCGCAGCCCGTTCCAGCCGCCCAGCGGGTCGGGGCGGTCGAGGAAGAGCGCGCGCTCGACGAAGCCGGCGAACGCGTCCTCGGCCATGCCGGCCTGCGCGGCGAGCGCGGGCGTCGGCCACAGCGTCGAGCACCAGCGCTTGTCGAGCATCCGCTCGCGGATGCCCTTGCGCGCCCTGGCCGCCCGGTGGATGCGCGCGGGGTCGACGCCGGCGAGCTCGAGCGGGTCCTCGGGCGCCTGGATGCCGACGGTCGCGTCGATGCGCTTGACCTCGGCCAGCGCGATGCGCGGGGCCTCGTCGAGGTGCAGGTCGCGCGCGTGCTCGTACCAGCCGCGCTGCTCGCCGGGCAGCGTGATGCGCAGGACGGGCCAGGCGTCGCGCTCGAGCACCGCGCGCTGGAGCTCCAGCAGCAGCGGCGCGGCGAGCGGCGTCGAGCGGATCAGGACCGTCTGCTCGGGCTTGACCGCCAGGCAGTAGCCGGCGATGAGGTCGGCGAACGCCGCGGGGTCGGGCCTCACGACCGGACCTCCGCGCCGCGCCAGCCTTCGTCGAGCGCGCGCAGGGCGGCCGGCGCGTCGGCGCCCAGCAGCCCGGCGAGCGCCCCGACCAGGCGCTCCTGCGCCTCGGGCCGCGCGCCCTCGCCCATGACGCCCACCCGCCACGCGGCACCCGCGAACGGGCCGAGCCCGCCGCTGACCTCGATGCCGTGGTCGCGCAGCAGCGCCCCACGCACGGCGGCCTCGTCGACGCCGTCGGGGACGCGGACCGCCAGCAGCGGGTGGAGCTGCTCGCCGGCGGGCGCGATCCGCTCGAGGCCGAGCACCTCGAGCGCCCGGCGCAGCGCCTCGTGCGCGACGGCGTGGCGCGCCCACCGCGCCTCGAGGCCCTCCTCCTGCACGACGGCGAGCGCCTCGCGCAGGGCGACGACCATGTTCGTCGGCGCCGTGTGGTGGTAGACCCGCGCGCCGTCGCCCTCGGGCCGCCAGTAGCCGAGGTAGGCGGCGAGGTCGAAGTACCAGGAGCGGCGGCTGAGACGCTCGAGCGCCCGCGGTGCGGCGGTGAACGGCGCGAGGCCGGGCGGCGCGTTGAGGCACTTCTGCGAGCCGGAGAAGGCGGCGTCGACCCCGGCCGCGTCGAGGTCCAGCGGCTGGCCCGCCAGCGAGGTGACGCAGTCCACGAACAACAGCGCGCCGGCCTCGTGGGCCGCGTCGCCCAGGCCGTCCAGCGGCTGGCAGACGCCGGTCGAGGTCTCGCCGTGGACGACGAAGAGCGCGCGGTCGCCGGGGCGCAGCGCGGCGGTGAGCCGCTCGACCGGGATGGCCCGGCCCCACGCGGCCTCGACGACCTCCACCTCGGCGCCCGCGCGCCCGAGCGCGTCGGCCATCCGCGCGCCGAACGCGCCGTGGACGCCGCAGACGACGCGGTCGCCGGGCACGACGAGCGCGTCGACGAGCATCTGCATCCCGCCGCTGCCCGTGGCCGACAGCGGCAGCGTCACGTCGTTGGCCGTCTGGAAGGTCGCGCGCAGCAGGCGGGCGACGTCCTCCATGACCTCGCCGAACCGCGGGTCGAGGTGGCCGAGCGTCGGTCGGGCGAGGGCGTCGAGGACGCGCTGCGGAACCGGCGACGGTCCGGACCCCAGCAACAACCGGCGTTCGCCGGCCGGCGACGTCACCGGCGACGTCACGGGGCCTCCACGTCCGGGAACCAGTCCGCGACGTGCACCCGCAGCGCCTCGCGCACCGCCTTGCGCTCCTCGGCGCCGGCGACGCGGAAGCGCTGGAGCAGCTCCTTCTGGCCCTCCCAGACCACGCCCGCGACGTCCCACCGCACGGCGAGGCGCTCGAAGAGGAACTCGACGCGCCGCTGCCAGAGGTCCTCCGCGTTGGCGGCGGCGTTGCCGGCGAGGCCGGCGTACTGCTCGCGCGTCTTGAGCGTCAGCGCGCCGCGGAGCACGAGCTCGCCGCCGTCGGGCAGCGCGTAGGGCACCTCCGGCGCGGGCGGCATCTCCGCCTGCCCGCGCTTGCGCGACCGCCGGCCCACGCCGATCAGGTCGTCTCGGCCGCGGTGATGAGCTGGCCGCGGACGTCCTCGCTCACCGGCTCGGCGTGGCCGGCCCAGACGATCGAGGGCCCGAGCTCGGCGAGCTTGTGCACCGACGCGCGCGCGGCCTCGCGATCGGGCGTGAACGCCGGATGGGGCACGCGCGGCGGTCCCTTGATCGAGGTCTCGGGGTCGATCGTGTAGATGCAGTCGCTGACGAGCGCCAGGCCGTCGCGCTCGCGCACGATGCCGATCAGCCCCGGCGCGTGGCCCGGGAGGTGGACGACCTTCCAGCCCTCGGCCGGCTCGTCGCCCTCCTCGACGGTCCTGGCCACCTGCACCGGCCCGCCGTCCCAGAACGGCAGCAGCCGCGGGTAGACCTGCCGGCCGACCGCCTTGAGCTTGGAGAAGTCGTAGTCGTCGGCCCAGCCGCCGTCGCCCTCCGCGTGCTCGCGCTCGGCGCTGTGGCACCAGACGTCGGCGCCGAGGGCGGGGGCGACGCCGCGGTGGTCGTGGTGGGCGTGGCCGAGCAGGACCTTCGTCACGCCGCCCAGCGACGCCGCGGCCGCCGCCACCGCGTGGGTCATCTGCTTGATGCCGGCGTCGAAGAGCATCACGCCGTCGCCGTCGCGCACGAGGTAGACGTTCATCGTCCGCGACGGGAAGCCGCCGCGGACGATCCACACGTCCTGGGCGATCTGCTCGACCGGCGCGGCGTGGAAGGCGGCGGCCACGCGCGTGCGCAGGTTGAACGCCCTGGCCAGCCGCGCCTCCTGCTTGGACCCCTGCGCCGGCAGCAGGCCGACCTGCCGCGCCAGGCCCATGCCGTCCAGGAAGGCGTCGTTGGAGTGGATCCGGCCGTCCTTCACGACCAGGACGTCGACGCCCTCGAGGACGATCTTCGCGCCCGTCGGACCGATGCCGTTGAGCTCGCCCCCGGCGAACGTCCCGCGCGCGGTCCAGTGCACCGCCGCGCGGTTGCGCTCCGCGGTGAGCGAGAGGACCTCGAGCTCGGCGTCGGGCAGCGCGTCGAGCATGCCCTGCAGGAACTCGCGGACCCCGTCGGGCGCCGTCGTGTCGACCTGGCCGTGCACGTGCTCCCGGCCTCCGGGCTCCCACAGCGCGACGGCCGCGTCGACGTCGCGCCGGCCGATCGCCTCGAAGTACTGGCGGGCCACGTCGCGCGTCTGGCTCATGGCGGTCGAGTCTATGTTGGGCGGGTGCCTGAGGCTCAGCGCAAGCGCGAGGTCGGACGCGGGGAGCGGGTGCTGCCCGGCGTGTGGCGGCTGCGCCTCCCGCTGCCCTGGCCGGGCGTCCCGCACGGCAACGCCTGGGCGCTGGCCGCCGGCGACGGCATCGTGCTCGTCGACACCGGCATCCACGAGCCCGGGTCGTGGGCGCACCTCGAGCGCGCGCTGGCCCAGTGCAACCTGCGCGTGGAGAACATCCGGCTGCTCGTCTGCACCCACGCGCACTCCGACCACTACGGCGAGGCGAAGACGATCGTCGAGCGGACCGGGTGCGAGCTCTGGATGCACCCGGACTTCGACCACATGCGCAAGATGGCCGACGACCCCGACGAGGCGCTGCGGCGCCGGCTCGAGGTCGCCCGCACGAGCGGGGTGCCCGAGGCGGCGCTGCAGCGCGTGCTCGAGGAGCGGGGCGGCCGGGACGCCGGCGTGGCGGGGATCGTCGAGCCCGACCGCGAGCTGCTGCCGGGCGTCGAGGTCCGCACCGACCTGGGGACGTGGACGGTCCACGAGACGCCGGGCCACGCGCCGTCGCACGTCGTCCTGCACCAGGCCGAGCGGCGGCTGCTGCTCAGCGGCGACCAGGTGCTCGGCCGGGTCTCCCTGTGGTTCGACTACGGCTGGACGCCGGACCCGATGGGGGAGTTCCTGCGCTCGTGCGACGTCGTCGACGGGCTCGACGTGCGCCTCGCGCTGCCGGGCCACGGCCGGACGTTCAGCGACGTCCCCGGCCACACCGACGCGGCGCGCAAGGCGACGCTGGAGATCGTCCGGAAGGTCCGCGAGCAGGTGGCGGGGGGCGAGCCGACGGCCTTCGAGGTCGCCCAGGGCGTCTTCGGCGAGGCGCTCACGCCGCTGACCGGCCACTGGCTCATCGCGCAGACCATGTGCGCGCTGCGCCACCTCGAGGTGCGCGAGGAGGCGGTCCGCATGGCGGGCGCCGACGGCGAGCCCGAGCGCTGGCGCTTGCAACCTTGACACGATCGTGTCAAGGTTCGGCGTGCGATGCGCATCGACGAGCTCCTCGACGCCGGCCGCTCCGGCGAGCCGATCTTCTCCTTCGAGTTCTTCCCGCCCCGCACGCCCGAGGGGGAGGAGAACCTCTACGCCGCCCTGCGCGAGCTGCGCGAGCTCGGCCCCGACTTCGTGTCGGTGACCTACGGCGCCGGCGGCAGCACCCGGGGCAAGACCATCGAGATCGTCACGCGCATCCGCGAGGAGTTCGGCCTGGAGGCGATGGCGCACTTCACCTGCGTCAACGCGACCACGGACGACCTGCGCGCGACGCTCGCCCAGATGCAGGAGGCCGGGATCTCCAACGTCCTGGCGCTGCGCGGCGACCCGCCGCAGGGGCAGGACCGCTGGACGAAGACCGAGGGCGGCCTCGAGTACTCGCGCGAGCTCGTCGAGCTCATCGACCGCGAGTTCGACTTCGCCGTCGGGGCGGCGTGCTTCCCCGAGACGCACCTCGACGCCGTCTCGCCCGAGGCCGACCTCGACTACCTCAAGGCGAAGGCCGACGCGGGCGCGCGGTTCCTCATCACGCAGCTCTTCTTCGACAACGGCGTCTTCCACGACTTCGTGGCGCGGGCGCGCGAGGCGGGGATCGACGTCCCGATCATCCCGGGCGTCATGCCGATCTCCGACTACGCCCAGATCGCGCGCATCACGACGATGTGCGGGGCGACGTGGCCCGAGCACGTCATCGGCGAGCTCGAGGCCCGCAAGGACGACCCGGCCGCGGTCGCGGCCTTCGGCGTCTCCTACGCGGTCATGCAGTGCGCGGACCTGCTCGCGCACGGCGCGCCGGGCATCCACTTCTACACGCTCAACCGCTCGCCCGCGACGCGCGCGATCCTCAGCGCGCTGCGCCTGTGGCGTCCGTGGGACGCGGAGCGCACGGGCCTCGGCGAGGCGCGCAAGCCGCCGGCGCCGGCGGCCTAGCGACCCGCGGCCTCAGTCGTCGAGGACCTCGGGCTCGAGGCCCTCGGCGACCAGCGTGCGGCCGTCGCGCTGGTAGCGGATGTCGACGCTGTCGTCCTGGCGGTAGGTCCCGACGCCCCACGCGCCGAGGAACCACCGCCAGCCGCTGATGTGGTCCTTGCGCAGCTCGCGCTCGAAGAGCAGGACGCCGTCGGCCACCTCGAAGTCGACGCCGGGCTCCTGGCGCACGCCGGAGACGTAGACCTCGAAGGGCGGGCGCACCCCGGCGGGGAGGCGGACTCGGGAGCGCGCCACTACAGCTGCCGGCGCCGGCGGGGGACGACCGCGCCGCTGGGGTCGCGGAAGACGACGCGGGGCGGGCGCACGCGGCGGGAAGCGGGCAGGACGCAGACCCACGCGCCACGGTCGCAGGCGGCGGCGTGCACCGCGCCCGCCTCGTCGTCGACGTCCGCGGCGACCGCGCCGTCGGGCAGCAGGCCCCCGACCACCACGTGGTCGTCGTAGCCCTCGAGCGCGAGGTCGTGGTCGTCGTCGAGCAGCGCGCCGGCGCCGTGCGACGACGAGCTCGTCAGCAGCACGCCGCCCTCGGGGTCGCGCACGACCGCCGCGACGTGCCCGGCCAGCCCGTGCGCCACCGCCACCAGGACCTCGACGTCCTGTGCCACGGCGCGACGCTACCCGATGCGCGCGGACGTGATCGGGTGTGTGGGGTCCCGACGTCAGGCGTCCGCCGCGCCGGCGCGTACCCTGCGCCGCCGTCGTGGCCTCCGAGCTCGCCTACTCCATCCGCCGCTCGTCGCGCGCCCGGCGCGTCGGGGTGCGGGTCGACCCGCGCGACGGCGCGGTCGAGGTCGTCCTGCCCACGTGGGCGCGGGTGCGCGACGCGGAGGCGGCGGTCGTCGAGCTGCGCCCGTGGATCGACCGGCGGCTGGCCGAGGCGGCAGCGGCGCGCGCGCACGTCGAGGCGCGGGGCTCGACGGTGCCCTACCTCGGCACCGCGCTCGAGCTCGTGCCCGAGCACGGGCGCACGCGGGTGCACCGGCGCGGCGACGTCCTGCTCGTGCCGGCGGGCGACGCCCGGGCGGCGCTCGAGCGCTGGTACCGGCGCCAGGCGCGGGCCGAGCTCGTGCCGCGCGTCGACGCGGCGACCGCCGCGCTGGGCGTCTCGTACACGTCGCTGACCGTGCGCGACCAGCGCACGCGCTGGGGCTCGTGCACGTCCAAGGGCGGCCTGTCGTTCAACTGGCGGCTGCTGCTCGCCCCCGAGGCGGTGCTCGACTACGTCGTCTGGCACGAGGCGTGCCACCTCGTGGTGCTCGACCACTCCACGCGCTTCTGGTCGCTGCTCGGATCGCACCTGCCGGGGTACGCCGAGCCGCAGCGATGGCTGCGGCGACACGGCGCGACCCTGGTCCTCTGAGCGTGGCGCGCCCGCCGCGCGTCGCGGTCGTCGGGCACGTCGAGTGGGTCGACGTCGTCGCGGTCGACCACCTGCCGCGGCCGGGGGAGATCGTCCACGCGTCGGGCATCCGCAGTCGCGCCGGGGGCGGCGGGGCGATGGCGGCGTTCCAGCTCGCCGCGCTCGCGGGCTCCTGCACGTTCCTCTGCGCGCTGGGCGACGACCGCACCGGCGACGACGCCCTCGGCGACCTCGAGGCGCGCGGGGTGACGGTGCGGGCGGTGCGGCGCGCGGGCAAGGGCCAGCGCCGCGCGATCACGCTGCTCGACGCCGCGCACGAGCGCTCGATCGTCGTGGCGCGCGAGCGGCTCGTGCCGTGGGGCTCGGACGACCTCGGCTGGGACGACGCGGCGACGTGGGACGCGGTCTACGTCACCGGCGGCGACGCGGCGGCGGTCCGGGCCGCCCGGGCGGCCAAGGTCGTCGTCGCCACGCCGCGCGCCCGCGACGCCCTCGTCGAGGCGGGCATCGTGCTGGACGTCGTCGTGGGCAGCGCGAGCGACGGCGGCGAGCGCGTCGACGAGACCCTCGCCGCGCTCGCCCGCACCGTCGTGCAGACCGAGGGCGCGGCCGGCGGCCACTGGCGACCGGGTGGCGCGAGCGACGACCTGGCCGAGGCGCGGCTGTGCGACGCCGCCGGCGCCGGCCGCTGGAGCGCCGCACCGCTGCCCGGGACGCCGCACGACAGCTACGGGTGCGGCGACACCTTCGCGGCCGGGCTCACCTACGCCCTCGGTGCCGGCCTGCCCCTCCCCGACGCCTGCGCCCTCGGCGCCCGCTGCGGCGCGGCGACGCTCTGCCTGCCGGCGCCGGACGTCGCCTCCGCGGCGACCCTCCTCGACGGCGCCCCCCTCCGCGTCGCGTGAGGACAAAGGGACAGTCCCCTGCTTCTCACGGGTCGCGTCCACCGCCTCAGAAACCGCCCAGGAGCAGGGCTTCTTCGCGGCGTGGGCGCGCGGCGGGGCTGCGGGGCGCGGGCATGCCGTGCGAAGAAGGGGACAGGCCCCTGCTTCTCACGCCAGGGCGCGGCGCAGGGCGGCGACGGCGTCCTCGCCGGGGTGCTGCTCGACGACCTCCTTGCGCCAGCGGCCGGTGAAGGCCTCGCGGGAGCCGTCGCCGCGCAGGTCGACGCCGCCGCGGCGGCGGTCCGGGCCGGTGAGCTCCGCGCGGGCGGCGACCTGCTGGACCGGCTCCACCTCGCGCACGAAGGCCTTCTCGGTGCCGCGGCGCTCGGTGGCGGCGAGCTCGTCGAGGCGGCGTTCCAGGGCGAGGAAGGCCGTGCCGGCGTCGTCGAAGCGCGCCTTCTCGGTCTTCCCGCGGCGGCGGAGGGTCAGGGTCCAGGCGCTGATCGCCCGAGCCTACGGCGGGTAGGGCTACGCCGCGACGGGCGGCGAGAAGGCCGGCGCCACGCGGGGTAGGTCGGCGGTCGCGAGCTCGCGGGCCAGCGCCTCGTCGATGCGCGCCATGAGCCGGTGCGCGGCGGTGTTGTCGGCGAGCATCGTCGCGGTGAACCGGCGAACGCCGCGCGCGGCGGCGGCGCGGGCCAGCGCCTCGCCCAGCCGCGAGCCGAGGCCCAGGCCGTGGAGGTCGTCGGCGATGACGACGGCGATCTCGGCCTGGTCGGGGCGCTCGCGGTCGCGGACCCAGCGGCCGACGCCGACGACGACGTCCGGCCGGTCCTCGCGCACGGCGACGAGCGCGACGTGGTCCACGTGGTCGACCTCGGTGAGGTAGCGCAGCTCCTTGGCGGACAGCCGCGGCTTGGGGCCGAGGAAGCGCCGGTGCTGGGACTCCGGGCTCAGCCGGGCCAGCCCGTCGGCGATGAGGAGCTTGTCGGCCGAGCGGATCGGCCGGACGCGGAGCTGCAGACCTGTGGGGAGGACGACCCGCACAGGCACAAAGTACTGAAATGCAACTATCGTGTGGTGATGGCGGTCACAGAACGGGGGTGCGGTCCCCCGCACCCCCGTCCCAGGCCCTGCGGATGTGCCCGGGCGCTAGGCGCCGCTCGGGATCTCGCCGCCCGAGCGCGACCCCATGTCCACGTAGTCGCGCGTGCGGTCGCCGGTGTAGATCTGCCGCGGACGGGCGATCTTCTGCTCCTTGTCGGTGACCATCTCGAGCCACTGGGCGATCCAGCCCGAGGTGCGCGGGATGGCGAACATCACCGTGAACATCTCGACCGGCAGGCCGAGCGCCTCGTAGATGAGGCCCGAGTAGAAGTCGACGTTCGGGTAGAGCTTGCGCTGGACGAAGTAGTCGTCCTCCAGCGCGATCTTCTCCATCTCCGTCGCGATCTCGAGCAGCGGGTTCTTGCCCGTGACCTCGAAGACGTCCTCAGCCGCCGCCTTGATGATCCGCGCCCGCGGGTCGTAGTTCTTGTAGACGCGATGGCCGAAGCCCATCAGGCGCTCGTTGCCGTCCTTCACGCCCTGCATGAAGTCGGCGATGTTCTCCTTCTTGCCGACCCGGCGGAGCATCTCCAGGACCGCCTGGTTGGCGCCGCCGTGCAGCGGCCCGTAGAGCGCCGCGATGCCGGCCGCCACCGCGGAGTACGGGTCGACCTGCGAGGAGCCGACCGCCCGGACCGCGTTCGTCGAGCAGTTCTGCTCGTGGTCGGCGTGGAGGATGAAGAGGATGTCGAGCGCGCGCTCGAGCCGGGGGTCCGGCTCGTAGCGGACCTCCGTCATCTTGTACATCATCGACAGGAAGTTGCCGGGGTAGGCCAGGTCGTTGTCGGGATAGACGTACGGCTGGCCCATGATGTGGCGGAAGGAGAACGCCGCGAGGGTCGGCATCTTCGCCAGGAGCCGGATCGTCTGGATCAGGCGACACTCCGGGTCCTTGATGTCCTTCGCGCCCGGGTAGAACGTCGAGAGCGCGCCGACCGACCCGAGCAGCATCCCCATCGGGTGCGCGTCGTGCCGGAAGCCCTGCATGAACGACTTGATGTTCTCGTGCACGAACGTGTGCACGGTGATCTGGTTCGTCCACCAGTCGAGCTGCTCGCGGGTCGGCAGCTCGCCGAAGATCAGCAGGTAGGCGACCTCGAGGTAGCTGCTCTTCTCGGCCAGCTGCTCGATGGGGTAGCCGCGGTACTCGAGGATCCCCTTGTCGCCGTCGATGTAGGTGATCGCCGACCGCGTGGACGCCGTGTTGGTGAACGCGGGGTCGTAGGTCATGAGGCCGAAGTCGTCCTCGTCGACCTTCATCTGGCGGAAGTCCATCGCCCGCACGGTCCCGTCCGTGATCGGGACCTCGTAGGTCTTGCCCGTCCGGTTGTCCGTGACGGTCAGGGTCTGATCGCCGGTCGCGGCGCCGTTGCCCTGCTGCGTCTCGGTGTCGGTGCTCAAGGCTGTCTCCCTCTCGGTTCGCGGATCGCGGCGGACTCTACTTCGCCCGTCTCTGCCCGCTCCGAGCGGCGGACAAGCAGCGCTAGCCCGTGGCGATGGAGGCTGCCATCGTGCCGACGACCAGCAGCGCGGTCACGCCCATGACCGCCTTGGCGGGACCGCCCGTGGTGGGCCAGTCCGCCCGGCGCAGCCCGTAGGCCGACAGCAACACCGCCCAGACCGCGAGGATCCCGCCGAGGACGTAGAACGCGGTCTTGGAGGGCTCCTCCTCGTGGACCTCCGCCGCCAGCAGGAAGAGCGTGTCGAGCATGGTCAGCCGACCCTATCCCGGCGGGGCTCGCCAGGACCACCCTCGTAGCGCGACTCGGTCGCCTCGACCTGGCCGTGGTAGTGGCTGCCGAGCTCCGGATGGCCGTACGGGCGCTCCGCCGGCCTGTCGAGCGTCATGAGGCTGAGCTGCGCGATCGGCAGGCCCGGCCGCAGGACGATGGGGACGCTGTTGAAGTTCGTGATCTCGAGCGTGAGCGTCCCCGTGAACCCCGGGTCCACGAAGCCGGCCGTGGCGTGGACGATGAGCCCGAGGCGGCCCAGCGAGCTCTTGCCCTCGATGCGGGCGACGAGGTCGTCGGGCATCGTCACGTGCTCCACCGTGCGGCCGAGCACGAACTCGCCGGGGTGGATGACGAACGTGCCGTCGTCCTCGATGGCGACGTGCTCGGTCAGCCCGCCGGGCGGGTCGGCCAGGTCGATCGCCTGGATGCGGTGGTTGTGGAAGACCCGGAAGGACGGGCCGAGCTTCAGGTCCACGCTCGCGGGCTGGACCATCTGCGCGTCCCACGGCTCGATGCGCAGCCGGCCCTCCTCGACGAGGCGGCGGATCGTGCCGTCGGAGAGGACGGAGGCCGTGTCCATGCCTCCATCCCATCAGATGCGGTGGCCGTCTAGGGCTGGCCGGCCTCGTCGCGCCGGGCGCCCTCCTGCGCGGTGCGCTCGTCGTGCGTGGCCTCCTCGTCGGCGGTGAAGAAGCCCAGCTCGCCGCTGTCGCCCGGGTCCCGGGGCGAGGGGGAGCGGTCGCCCTCGCCCGGTGCCAGCGGGCGGTCGGCGGAGGGGGACTCGCCACCGGGGGTGGCGCGGCCGGGACCGTCGTGCTCCATGGCCTCGTGCTCCCCGGCGCCCGCCGGGGCGACACGTGGCTAGGGCGTGCGCAGCGGGCGGCGCGGGACGCTCACCCGGTCGCGTGCGCACGCGCTCGTGCGCACGCGCGCGGGAGCCGGTGCGCGGCGGCCGTCGTGCGGGCCGCGGGTCCGGGGTGGCGAGGGGCGCTTGGGGCGCGGGTGGCGGGGGCGCTTCGTGCCGCCGTCGCCGCCGGACTCCTCCTCGCCGGGCTCGTCGTCCGTCTGGCGCACCGACCACCAGACGAGCCAGAGCAGCGCGAAGACGGGGATCTTCAGGACGAGCATGATCCAGATGAAGCCCCAGTCCATGGCGGGATGCTACCCGCGGTGCGCAAGCCGAAGTGCGCCTTGTCCTCCTGGCGCCGACGGGCGCCCGCCGACGACCTAGCGCTTCGTGCGCCGCTTGGACCTGGAGCTCTTCCTCGCCTTCTTCTTCTTCGAGCTCTTCTTCTTGGAGGCCTTGGCCTTCTTCTTCTTCTTCTTGGCCTTCTTCTTCGGCTTGGCCTTCTTCGTGGCGGGCGCCGAGGCGGGGGCCGGGCCGAGGACGGAGCTCAGGGCGCCTGCGGCGTCGACCGAGCCGGCCTCGACCGGCAGGCCGGTGCGCTGGGCCGTGCCGACGACGGCGGTGCGCAGGGCGTCGGCGCTGAGGTCGGGGCGCGCCGCGAGCAGGAGCGCGAGGGTCGCGGCGACGTGGGGCGAGGCCATCGACGTGCCCGTGCGCCACTCGTAGCCGCCGCCCATGGCGGTCGAGAGGACCTCCTGGCCGGGGGCGGCGACGTCGACGCCGCGGCCGAAGGCCGAGAGGCGGGCCAGCGCGCCGCCCGAGTCGCTCGCCGCGACGGCGACGACGTTGGGGTCGGGCAGCGAGGCGGGGTAGGACGGGACGAGGCCGAGGTCCTTGCCGGTGTTGCCGGCGGCGCTCACGATGAGCACGCCCGCGCGCTCGGCCTCGTCGACGGCCTCGTCGAGCTCGCCGCTGGAGGCCGGGCCCGAGAGGGAGAGGTTGATGACCTTGGCGCCCTCGGCGATCGCGTAGCGGATGCCCGCGGCGACCTTGCCGGTGTCGCCGCCGGCGCGCGCGTCGAGCACGCGGACGACCATGAGCTGCGAACGGCCGGCCAGGCCGGAGACGCCGACGCCGTTGCCGGCGCGCGCCGCGATGATCCCGGCGACGTGGGTGCCGTGGCCGTTGCGGTCGGCGGGGTCGCCGTCGCCGTCGACCACGTCCGCGCCGTGCACGTCGTCGACGTAGCCGTTGCGGTCGTCGTCGCGGCCGTTGCCGGCGACCTCGTCCGGGTTGGTCCACAGCGCGCCCTGGAGGTCCGGGTGCCCGAGGTCGACGCCCGTGTCGAGGACGGCGATCGTCACGCCCTCGCCGGCGCTGCGCGCCCACGCGGCCGGCGCGTGGAGGGACTGGTCGGCGGCCAGGGGCCACTGGTCGGGCAGCAGCGGGTCGGTGCTCGGCGCCTGGGAGGCGCGGGCCACCGCGCGGAAGGCGGCGGTGCGCGCCTTGGCGGGCGCGGGCTGCGCGGCGGGGGTGGCGGCGGTGCCGTCCGGCGCCGACATCCGAGCGGCGGACGCGGGCACCGCCGGCAGCAGGAGGGCCGCCGTGAGGACCGGGAGAAGACGTCGCACGGCCCAGTGGTCGACCGCGGCTCATCGCTCGTGCACCGATCTGGCCGGATGATCGGCCTTCCGTCGAGGGTTGGGACACAACCCCCCGGCGGAATGCGGGGATGTGCACCGCATTCTTGTCCTGCCGTTCGCCGCAGAAGACCGCGCGTCGCGCGTCGCAGGTCTACGCTCGGAGCTTGTGAAGGAGCTGGAACCGTCCTCCGGCCGAGCACGCCGCAGCGATGCGCTGCGCAACATCGACGCGATCCTGCAGGCCGCGTCCCTCCTGCTCGCTGACCAGCCACGGGCCTCCATGCAGGACATCGCCGAGGCCGCCGGCGTCCATCGCGCGACCGTCCATCGGCACTTCCCCTCGCGCGACGACCTCCTGATGGCGCTGCGCCGCCGGTCGCTCGACGACACGATCGCCCTGCTGCGCGACCGCGAGCTCACCGACGGCGAGCCCGGCGCGGCGGTCGAGCGCCTCAGCGCCGCGGTCCTGCGCATCGGCGAGACCAACCCGTCCTGGCGGATGACGCCGGTGCACGACGAGATCAGCGAGGAGCGCGACGTCGAGATGCGCGAGCCGCTGGTGGCCCTGATGACGCGCGGCCGCGAGAGCGGCGCGCTGCGCGGCGACCTCCCGCCGCTGCTCCTGGCGGCGGCCTGGGGCGGGCTCATCGTCGGCATGCTGCCGCTGATCCGCCGCCGCGTGCTCTCACCCGAGCAGGCCGGCGCGGTGGTCCGGCGGATGCTCTCCACGCCCTAGGGCTCCGGCGGTTGCCCGCGCGCTCGGCGCGCGGTTAGGGTCGGCAGCGACCTCGGGGAGAGGAGGAGGGCCGAGGTGTCGTCCAGCCCTGCGCGGGCGCTTGCCGTCGTCGTGATGGTGGTCGCCGCGGCCGTCGTCGCCGTGGTGCTCGTCGGCGGCCGGGCGGGCAGCTACGAGGTGGTCGTCACGGCGCAGGACGCCGGCCAGCTCGTGGAGGGCAACCTCGTGGAGGTCGGCGGCGCCGAGGTCGGGACGGTGCAGTCGATCGAGCTCACGCCGGACAACCGGGCGCAGCTGCGGCTGCGCATCACCGACGAGGACCTCACGCCGCTGCACGAGGGCACGCGCGCGTCGATCCGCTCGCCGTCGCTCTCGTCGGTGGCGGGCCGGCTCGTGGCCCTGCATCCGGGGCCCGACTCCGCGCGGGCGATCCCCGACGGCGGGCGCATCGGCGCGGAGTCGACCGAGCCGATCGTCGACCTCGACGCCGTCATCAACACGCTCGACGCGGGGACGCGCTCGGCGCTGCAGGACCTCGTCCACGGCACCGCGACGGCGTTCGGCGGCGACCGGGCCGCGGCCAACCGTGGGCTCGAGGCGCTGAGCCCGGCGCTCACCCAGACCTCGCGGACGCTCGACCAGCTCCTCGCCGACCAGCCGGCGTTCGAGCGCTTCCTCGTCGAGGGCGCCACGGTCGTCGACGCCGTCGCCGCCCGCGAGGACGACCTGGCGGCGGGCGTCGTGTCGGCGGCGGGGACGGCGGACGCCGTGGCCGCCGCGGCGGACGAGCTCGACGGCGCGCTGCGCGCCGCGCCCGGCACGCTGCGCCGCGCGAACACGACGCTGGCCAACCTCCGCGCCGCGGCGGGCGACCTGCGCCCCGCCGTGCGCGACGCGGTGCCGGTCGCGCCCCGCCTGCGGGCGTTCCTCGCGGCGGCCCGGCCCGTGCTGCGCGCCGCCCGGCCGGTCGTCGGCGACGTGCGCCGGCTGCTGCCCGACGCGGGCGCGCTGCTGCGCGGCGCCCCGGCGCTCGAGGACCGCGCGCGCCCGGCGTTCGCCGCGGCGACCGAGGCGGTCGGGGGGCTGCAGGACGAGGGGGTCGTCGACGGCGTCCGCGCCTACACGCCCGACCTCGTCGCGGGCCTGCTCAACGGGTTCGGCGGGACGACCGGCGCCTCCTACGACGCCAACGGCCACTACACGCGCATCGGGCTGCAGGGCAACCCGTTCTCGGGCTCGGGCCTGCTCTCGCTCGGCGACGCGCAGCCGGCCGACAACCCGCTCCTGCGCTTCCGCCGCGGCGTCGTCGAGCGCTGCCCCGGCGCGGCGACGCAGGCGGCGCCCGACGCGTCGAACCCGTGGTTGACGGCGACGCCGTGCAAGGAGGCCGACAGCCTCCGATGAGGCGTGTCCTCGCCGCCACGCTGGTCGTCGTCGCGCTCGCCGCGGGCTGGACCGTGCTGTCCGGTGCGGGCGGCAGCAGCGGCGGGACCTTCCGCGTCGACGCGCTCTTCGACAACGCCGGGTTCCTCATCCCGGGCCAGGACGTGAAGGTGGCCGGCGCGAAGGCGGGCAAGGTGGTCGACGTCGTCGTGGACGGCCGGCGCGCGCGGGTGCAGATGGAGGTCGACGACGACTTCGCGCCGTTTCGCTCCGACGCGGACTGCACGATCCAGCCGCAGTCGCTCATCGGGGAGAAGTTCGTGCAGTGCGCGCCGGGCTCCCCGCGCGGGCGGCCGCTCGCCGGTCGCGGGGACACGGTCCCGACCGTCCCGGTGACGAACACCCACGCGCCGGTCGACCCCGACCTCCTCGCCGCGACGTTCCGCCAGCCGGTCACCACGCGCGTGGCGATCGTCCTCAACGAGCTCGGCACCGGCCTCGCCGCGCGCGGCGACGACCTCAACGCCGTCATCCGCCGCGCCAACCCGGCGCTGCAGGAGGCCGACCGCGTCCTGCGGATCGTCGAGCGCGACCGCGCGCGCATCCGTGCCCTGACCCACGAGGCCGACCGGGTCGTCGGGGCGCTGGCCGAGCACCGCGGCGCGGTGGGCGACGTGCTCGAGCGCGGCGCGCGTGTGGCGGACGTGACGGCGCGGCGCCGCGCCCAGCTCGAGCGGACGGTCGCGGGGCTGCCGCCGCTGCTGCGCGAGGCCGAGCCGACGATGCGCGACCTGGCCTCCGCGGCGCGCGACGTCGAGCCGGTCCTGGCCGACGCCCAGCAGGCGGCTCCGGCGCTGCGCCGCCTGGCTCGCGCGGCGGGGCCGCTGGCCGACGAGGCGCGCCCCGCGCTCGACCGGCTGGGCACCGCCTCGGTCACCGGGGAGCGCGCGCTGCGGGCGGCGGCGCCGGTGGTCCGCCGGCTGCGGCGCTTCGCCGCGGCGGCCCGGCCGACGGCCGACCTGCTCGACGAGCTGCTCGTCTCGCTGCGCGCCCGCGGGGTCGTCGAGGGCCTGCAGACCTTCGCGCGCAACGCCGCCCTGACCACGTCGCGGTTCGACCGCTACTCCCACACGATCCCCGCGCACCTCATCGGCTCGGCGTGCGCGCTCTACGCGACGACGACGGTGCCGGCGTGCGACGCGCACTTCGCGGCGGGGCGTGGCGTGCGGGCGACGGCGAGGCCCCGGCGCGGGACGGCCCGCGCCGAGCGCGAGCGCCCGCGGCGGCCCGTGACGCCCGCGCCCGTGCCGCCGGCGTCCACGACGCCCGCGCCGGCCAGGACCGAGCCGGCGCCCGCCCCGACGTCGCCCGCCGCGCCCGAGGCGCCGAAGGGCGCGATCCCCCAGCTCCTCGACGACACGCGCGAGCTGCTGGACGGCCTGCTCGGCGGCGGCAGGGACCGGCCGCGGCAGTCGCCCCCGTCCTCCGACCCGGTCGGCCCGTTGCTCGACCTCCTGCTCGGATGATCCGCCGCCCCAACGAGTCGAGCATCGCCGCCAACCCGGTGCTCATCGGCGCCGCCACGGTGCTGGTGACGCTCGTGGCGATGTTCCTCTCCTACAACGCCAACGACGGGCTGCCGTTCGTGCCCACCTACGAGGTGGAGGTGCTCGTCCCGGACGCGGCGTCGCTCGTGCCGGGCAACGACGTCCGGGTCGGCGGCGAGCGCGTCGGCGTGGTCGACGCGATCACCGCCGAGGAGCAGCGCGACGGCACGGTGGCCGCACGGCTGGCGCTGAAGCTGGAGGAGCCCCAGCGGCCGCTGCCCACCGACAGCGTGGTGACCGTCCGCCCGCGCTCGACGCTCGGGCTGAAGTACCTCGAGCTCCAGCGCGGGCGCAGCCGGCGCGGCGTGCGGGCGGGCGGGACGCTGCCGGTCTCGCAGGCCGGCGGGATCGTCGAGCTCGACGAGGTCTTCAACGCCTTCGACGCCGAGTCGCGGCGGGCGTTCCGCGGCGCGGTCGAGCCGGCGGCCGACGCGCTGGCGTCGCGCGGGCAGGACGTCAGCGCGAGCATCGAGGCCCTGCGCCCGGCGACGCGCCTGCTGCGCCCCGTCGCCCGGACGCTGCGCGCGCGGCGCACGGACCTGCGGGGCTGGATCCGCGGGCTGGAGGCGGCCGCCGGCGCGGCGGCGCCGGTCGCCGCCCAGCTGGGGTCGCTGACCGAGGGCGCCGCGGCCACGCTGGGCTCGCTGGACGCCGAGCGCGACGCCCTCGGCGCGACGCTCGACCGCGCGCCGCAGACCGAGGCGGTCGCCACGCGGGTGCTGGGCCGCGCCCGGCCCGTCGTCGCGGACGCCGCGGCGCTGGCACGCGAGCTGCGGCCGGGCACGCGCGCGCTGCCCGCGGCCGCGCGCAGCCTCGACCGCGCGGTGCGCCGCGGAACGCCGGTCCTGCGCCGGGCGATCCCGCTCGGCCCGGACCTGGAACGCACGCTGCGCGCGCTGCAGCGCCTGTCGCAGGACCCGGCCACCCCCGACTCCGTGACCGGCCTCACCGCCGCCGTCGCGTCGCTCGAGCCGACACTGCGCAGGACCAACCCGTTCCAGGTCACCTGCAACTACCTCGGGCTGTGGACGCGCAACGCGTCGTCGACGATCAGCGAGGGCGACGAGACCGGCAACTGGTTCTCGTTCACGCCGGTCCTCGAGCTGCCCGAGGTCCTCCAGTCGGCGACGCCGAGCCCGCGCCTGCACGCGACGCCCTACGGCTCGGTCGACGGCGAGTGCGAGACCGGCAACGAGCGCTGGACCGGACAGCAGCGCATCGGCTCGACGCCCGAGCGCGAGCCGTTCTCGACCGAGCTGACCGCGCCGCCGAAGGGCACGCCTCCGGGCCCCGGCATGGAGGGCGGCCCGCGGTGAGGCGGCTGGACAGCGTGGGGGCGCGGGTGCGCTTCGGCCTGCTGACCGTCGCCGTGTGGGTCGGCGCGTTCTACCTCGCCTTCGGCGGCCCGCTGCCGTTCCGCGGCGGCTACGAGGTCGAGGCCGTCGTCTCGTCGGTCACCGAGCTGCGCGCCGACTCGCCGGTGCGCGTGGCCGGCGTCCAGGTGGGGGAGGTCGTCGAGGTCCGCCGCGGCGAGGGCGCGACGGGCGTGGTGCGGATGCGCATCGACGACGGCGGGCGGCCGCTGCACCGTGACGCGACGCTCAAGGTGCGCCCGCGGCTGTTCCTCGAGGGCAACTTCTTCGTCGACCTGCATCCCGGGACGCCGCAGGCGCCCGAGCTCGAGGACGGCGGGCGGATCCCGCTGGGCCAGACGGCCATCCCGGTCCAGCTCGACCAGGTCCTCAGCGCGCTGCGCTCGGACACGCGCACGTCGCTGCGCCAGACGCTCGACGGCCTCGGCGGCGCGCTGGACGACGGCGGGGCGCAGGCGCTGCGCGCGACGTTCGGGCCGCTGCGCGGCGCGATGGCCGGCGCCGCGGTGCTCGCCGAGGAGGCACGCGGCCAGCGCCCCGACGACCTCGCCGCGCTCGTGGTCCGGGGCGAGCGCGTCGTGCGCGCCTTCGCCGAGCGCCGCCGCGACCTCGCCGGGCTCGTCACGGGGCTGCGCCGCACGACCGACGCCCTGGCCGACCGTCGCGGTGCGCTGACCGCGACGGTGCGGGGCCTCGACGGCCTGCTCGAGCAGGCGCCCGCTGCGCTGGCCGACCTCAACCGGGCGATCCCGTCGGTGCGCCGGCTGGCGGGCGACCTGCGGCCGGTCCTGCGCCGCGCCTCGACGACGCTCGACCTCGGCACGCCGCTGCTGCGCGAGGCCGGCCGGCTGCTCGCCGACGACGTCCTGCCGGGCCTCGTGCGTGACGGCCGGCCCGCGGTCCGCGACCTCGAGCGGCTGCGCCCCGAGCTCCAGGAGCTGCTGCGCAAGGTCGAGCCGGTGGCCAGCTGCGTGCACGACCAGGCGCTGCCGGTCCTCGTCGCCAAGCTCGACGACGGCGAGCTGTCGACCGGCCTGCCGGCGTGGCGCGAGCTCATGACCGGGCTGGTGGGCCTGGCCAGCGCGTCGCAGAGCTTCGACGCCAACGGCCCGGCGGTCCGCTACCTCGCGACGTTCGGCGAGAGCCTCGTCTCGAGCGGCCAGCTGCCCAGCCTCACCCGGCTGGTCTCCCAGCAGGCCGTCCCGCTCGTCGGATCGCGCCCGGCCAAGACCGCGCAGGCGCCGCCCTTCCGGCCCGACGTGGAGTGCGCGACCCAGCCGCCCGTGGACCTGCGGGCGCGGACCGCGCCGCCGGCGCCGACGACGGAGGTCCGCGCCGCGGCTGCGCCGTCGCTGACGGAGGTCCGCGCGCTCCTGCGCGAGCTGCGCGCGACGGCCCGGAGGGTGGGCCGATGACGCTGCTCGGGCAGGTCCGCCGCTACGCGGTCGAGATGGCGGCGGTCGTCGGCATGGTGCTCGTGGCCCTCGCCGTCGGCGGCTACATCCTCAGCAACCAGCGGCTGCGCTTCCCCTGGGAGGACGTCTACGAGGTCACGGCGGCGTTCTCGACCGCCCAGGCGGTCACCCCCGGCCAGGGGCAGACGATCGCGGTCGCGGGCGTCGACGTCGGCGAGGTCCGCGAGGTGCGCCTCGTCGACGGCCGGGCGCTGGTGACCTTCGAGGTCGACCGCACGAAGCTCCCGAGGATCCACCGCGACGCGACGATGCTCCTGCGCCCCAAGACCGGGCTGCAGGACATGAGCGTGCAGCTCGACCCCGGCACCGAGGGCTCGCCGCTGCTCGGCCAGGACGACGTCCTGCCGGTGTCGCGCACGCTGCCAAACGTGAACCTCGACGAGGTCCTCGCCGGCCTCGACCAGGACACGCGGCTGTGGCTGCGCACGATCGCCCAGGCCACCGGGCGCGGCCTGCAGGGCCGGGCGCGCGACGTCCGCGCGATCCTGCGCACGGCGGCGCCGTCGCTCGAGCGCACGGCGAAGGTCACCGAGGCGATCACCGCGCGGCGCGGCGAGCTGCGGCGCCTGGTCGGGTCGCTGCGGCGGCTGACCGACGCGGCCGCCGCGCGCGACGACGACGTGCGCGCGCTCGTCACCGGCGCGCACCGCACGTTCGGCGCGATCGCCCGCCAGGACGACGCGGTGCGGGGCGCCCTGGAGCGGCTGCCCGGGACGCTGCGCGCGACGACGGACGCGCTGAGCGCCAGCCGGCCGCTGTCGCGCCGGCTGCCGCAGGCGGTCGCGGCGCTGCGCCCGGCGCTCGCGGACCTCGAGCCGGCGCTGCCGCGCGTCGACCCGCTCCTGCGCGACGCACGGCCGGCGGCGCGGCGGATCCGCGGCCTGGCGGTGCAGGCGCGGCCGGTGCTGCGCAGCGCCCGCCCGGCGGTCCGCGACCTGCTCGCCCAGACCCCCGACCTGAGCTCGTCGTTCGACGTCCTGCGCTACGTCACCAACGAGCTGGGCCACAACCCGGAGGGTCCGGAGGAGGGCTACCTCTTCTGGACCGCGTGGTTCCTGCACAACGCCGGCTCGATCCTCTCGATCGACGACGCGCAGGGGGCGGTGTGGCGCGGCGGGCTCATCGTCTCGTGCTCCACGCTCGGCGGCCTGCCCGAGGAGCTGCACGCCGTCCTGCGGGTCATCACCCAGCTGCCGGCCTGCCCGGCGGACGCGAGCGGCCAGACCCCCGCGCGGAGGGCCGGGCGGTGAGCAAGCAGGCCCCGACCCTCGGCCGCCTGCTGGCGATGGTGCTCTTCGCTCTGTCGTGCTTCGGCCTGCTGCTGTTCCTGTGGACGTCCTTCGGCGGGCCCGCGCCGCTCAAGCCCAAGGGCTACCGGCTCGAGGTCCCGTTCGACGAGGCCACGCAGCTCACGCAGAACGCGGACGTCCGCGTCTCGGGCGTGCCGATCGGCAAGGTCGTCGCGCTGGACACCGACGGCCAGGGCCGCACGCTCGCCACGCTCGAGCTGCGCGCCCGCTACGCCCCGGTGCACCGCGACGCGCGGGCCACGCTGCGCCTCAAGACGCTGCTCGGCGAGACGTTCGTCGAGCTCACGCGCGGGACGCCGGATGCGCCGCTGCTGCCCGAGGGCGCGCGGCTGCCGCGCTCGCAGGTCCAGGGCACGGTCGAGCTCGACGAGGTCCTGCGCGCGTTCGACGCGCCGACGCGGCGGGCGTTCAAGCGCGGCCTCCAGGGCGCGGCGGCGATCCTGCGCGACCGCGGGCCCGACCTCAACGACGCCCTCGGCGGCCTGGCGGGGACGGCGCAGCGCGGCGCCGGGCTGCTCGCGGTCCTGCACGCGCAGGAGGACGCGCTGTCCCACGGGGTGCGCGACACCGGCCGGGTCTTCGCCGCGCTGGGCCGCGACGACGGCGCGGTGCGCCGGCTCGTCACGTCCGCCGACCGCGTCCTGCGCACGACCGCGCGCCGCGACCCCGACGTCCGCGCCCTCCTCCGCCGGCTGCCCACCTTCCAGGACGAGCTGCGCCCGACGCTCGAGGAGGCCGACCGCCTGCTCGCCGACGCCCGGCCCGTCCTGGCCCAGCTGCGCCGCGCGGCGCCCGACGTCCGGCCGGTGCTGCGCGACGGCACCGCGCTGGCGCCCGAGCTCGAGCGCCTCTTCGCCGACGTCGACCCGGTCGTGCGCGCGTCGGCCGCGGGCCTGCCGGCGCTGCGACGCACGGTCGACGCCGCCCGGCCGCTCGTGGGCGTCCTCGACCCGCTCGCCCGGGACCTGCGGCCGGTCGCCGACTACGTCGGGCGCTACCAGCGCGAGCTCATGCAGTCGTGGATGAACGTCGCCGCCTCGACCCAGGCGACCTTCAAGCCGGCGGGCGCGCAGGGCCGGCTGCACTACCTGCGGGTGCTCATCCCGATCTGGACCGAGGCGCTGGTCAACCAGGCCAAGCGCCTGCCCACCAACCGCCACAACGCGTACCTCGCCCCCGGCGCGCTGGCCAAGCTCGGTCAGGGCGGCCTCGAGTCCTTCTCCTGCTCGCACACCTCCAACCCGCCCGCGCTGCCCGCGCTGGGCACGGCGCCGCCGTGCAAGGTCCAGGCGCCCTGGGCCTTCGGCGGCCAGACGGCGGCGTTCCCGCGGCTGCGGGAGGTGGCGCCGTAGGGCCGTTGCGCGGGCGCAGCGCGCGAGCGGCCGAGCGGCGCTCAGTCCGCGACGCGCAGCACGACCTTCCCCGTCGTCCTGCGCCCACCCAGGTCGATCTGCGCCTGGCGCGCCTCCTCGAGCGGGTAGGAGGCGCCGCGCAGCGGCTTGAGCTCGCCGGAGCGGACCTTCTCGAAGAGGCCGTGCAGGGCCTCGTCCACCATCGCCGGCCGGTCGAGGGTGTGGTTGAGCCAGAAGCCCACGACGGCGTGCGAGCGGCGCATGAGGGCGCCGGTGCGCAGCTCGTTCTGCTCGCGCGAGGCGATGCCGTAGGCGACCATCCGGCCGAAGGGGGCCAGCGCGGTCAGGCACTCCTCGAAGACCTTGCCGCCGGCCATCTCGAGGACGACGTCGACGCGCTCGCCGAGGTTCGCCTCGACGAGGCGCTCGCCGAGGCCCTCGGGGTGCGCGTCGACCGCGGCGTCGGCGCCCAGCTCGAGGCAGAGCTCGCGCTTCTCGGGGGTCGAGGCGGTGGCGATGACGCGCCCGGCGCCGAAGGCCCTGCCGAGCTGGATCGCCAGCGACCCGGTGCCCCCCGCGCCGGAGACGACGACGACCGACTCGCCCGGGCGAACGCGCGCGCAGGTGGCGTGCAGGTGCCAGGCGGTCAGGCCCTGGATGACCATCGCCAGGGCCGTGGCGTCGTCGACGCCGTCGGCGACCGGGAAGGTGAGCGACTCGGGGGCGGTGGCGTACTCGGCGTAGCCGCCGGTGCCGCAGAGCGCGACGACCCGCTGGCCGGTGTCCTCGCGCACGCCGACGACCTCGGAGCCCGGGATGAGCGGGAGGGTCTGCTTGGCCAGGTAGGAGTCCTCGCGCGCGTGGGTGTCGGCGAAGTTCAGCCCGGCGGTGGTGACCTTGATGAGGACCTCGCCGTCGGCCGGCTCGGGGGTGGGGACGTCGACGAGCTGCAGGACCTCGGGTCCGCCGAACTCCGTCTGCTGGATCGCGCGCATGGCGCGGCAGGCTATGCGAGCGCCGTCCGCGCGGGCGGCCCCCGCTAAGGTCCGGCGCCGCATGAGCCTGACCTGCGTGGGATCCATCGCCTTCGACGCCGTCAAGACCCCGTTCGGGGAGCGCGAGCGGATGCTCGGCGGCGCCGCCACCCACTTCGCGCTGGCCGCGTCGTTCTTCGACACCGTGCACGTCGTGGGCCCGGTCGGCGACGACTTCGGCGACGCGGAGTTCGCCACGCTGCGCACCCGCGGCACCGTCACCGACGACGTCGAGCAGGTCGCCGGCGGCAAGACGTTCTTCTGGAAGGGCGTCTACTCCGAGAACCTCAACCAGCGCGAGACGCTGGTGACGGACCTCAACGTCTTCGAGACCTTCGAGCCCAAGCTCTCGCAGGCCTCCAGGGACTGCGACGTCCTGTTCCTCGCGAACATCCAGCCGGACCTCCAGCTCGGCGTCCGCGAGCAGTGCCAGGGCGCGAAGTTCGTCGCCATGGACTCGATGGACCTGTGGATCAACATCGCCCACGAGTCCCTCGTGAAGGTCATCCAGGCCGTCGACTGCGTGATCCTCAACGACGAGGAGCTCGAGATGCTCACGGGCGCGCCGAACCTCTTCCAGGCCGCGCACGCCGTGCTCGAGATGGGCCCGACGGCGGTCGTGGCCAAGCAGGGCAAGTACGGCGCCGCGCTCTACACGAAGGACGGCTTCTTCGCGCTGCCCGCGTACCCGCTGCGCGAGGTCGCCGACCCGACCGGCGCGGGCGACTCGTTCGCCGGCGGCTTCGTCGGCTACATCGCCTCGAAGGGCGGCGAGGTCACCCACGACGACCTCGTCCGCGCGATGGTCCACGGCACCGCGGTGGCCTCGTACAACGTCGAGGAGTTCGGCACCGAGCGCGTGGCGCGCCTCACCCGCGACGAGGTCGACGCCCGCGTGGCCGACCTCCAGCGGATGACGTCCTTCAGCGTCTAGGCGGCGGCCTGCCCGGCCAGGCCGGGCACCTCGCTGGCCACGAGCTTGGCCAGCTGCGTGCGCGAGCGCAGGCCGAGCTTGCGGTAGATCGAGCTCAGGTGGTACTCGATGGTCTTCGGCGAGAGGAAGAGCTTGCCGGCGACCTCGCGGTTGGTCATGCCGTAGCTCACGAGCCGCGCGATCTGCAGCTCGTGCGGCGTCAGCTCGTCGAGGCCCGCGGCGGCCAGCGCCTCCGGCGTGGGCTCGGGCGCCGTCGTGGCCGGCGCGGTGCGCACCGCGCCCTGGCCCGTCGCCCGCAGCTCGATGCGCGTGCGCTCGGCCCACGCGTCGCTGCCCAGCCGCTCGAAGCTCGCCAGCGCGCCGACCAGCATCTCGCGCGCGTCGGCCCGGCGGCGCTCGCGGCGCAGCCGCTCGCCGTAGGCCAGCAGGGTCCGCGCCCGCTCCCACGGCTGGCGCTCGCGCTCGTGGTCGGCCAGTGCGGTCTCGAAGTGGTCCTCGTGGTCGGCGCCCGTGGCCAGCAGGCCGCGGCAGCGCGCGAGGGCCGCGAGCGCCCAGCGCCCGCCGCCGGCGCCGTCGGCGAACGCCTCGAGCGCCTCGTGGGCGGCGGCGCTGCGCCCCGCACGGGCGTGGGCCTCGACGCGGTCGGCGCCGAAGGCGATGATCGAGCGGCCGAGGCGGGCGGCGCCGGCGATGCGCGCGGCGCGGTCCAGCCACTCGCCGGCCAGCTCGGCGTCGCCCCGGCCCAGCGCATCGAGGCCGAGCGCGTGGTGGGCCAGCACGGCGGTGGCCGAGCCGGCCTCCGCCTCGGTCAGCGCCAGGGCGGCCTTGGCGTGCTCGCGCGCGGCGTCGCCGTCGCCGCGCAGGGCCTCGGCGAGCGCGACGGTCGCGGCGGCCACGGCGCGAGGACCGTCGAGCCCGCCGGTCAGCGCGACGTCGTGGGCCTCCCGGGCGTCGGCCAGCGCGGCGCTCCAGCGCCCGCGGCGGACGTCGAGCAGCGCGCGCGCCCACAGCGGCGCGACGAGCTGCGCCGGCGCGCGGGCCTCGCGCGCGGCGAGCACCAGACGGTCGAGCAGGGCGGCGGCCGGCTCGGGCCGCTCGAGCCAGGCGGCGGCCAGCGCGGCGGCGACCGGCACCTCCGCCGGGACGTCGAGGAGCGCGCGACCGGCGTCGAGCAGGACCGGGAGCGCGCGGTCCAGCAGCGGCGCCGCGGCCTCCTCCTCACCGATGATCGCGTGGGCGTGCGCCCGCAGGCCGTCGGCGAGCGCGCACGCCAGCGGGTCGCGCGCGGTGCGCGCGAGCGCCGCGGCGGTGGTGGCCAGGCGCACGCGCGCCCCGGCCTCGCCGGCCAGCGCCTGGGCGCCGCCGGCCTCGAGCACGAGCCGCGCGGCGAGGCCGGGGTCGCCGGCGGCCTCCGCGGCCCGGGCGGCGCCCACGAGGTCGGCCAGCGCGGTGGCCGTGGCGCCGAGCTGGAGCTCCGCGCGGCCGCGCAGGCCCCGCAGCCGCGCGGCGGGCACGCCCTCCGCCACGCCGGCGCGCTCCGTCGCCTCGAGCGTGGCGAGGGCCTGGACGGGGAAGCCGGCGCGGATCCATGCGGCCGCCGCGGCGAGACGGCGGCGGACCTTCGCGTCGGGGTCCTGCGAGAGCTGGGCGGCGCGGGCCAGGCCCTGGGCGACGACGGCCTGCTCGCCGCGCGTCTCGGGGTCCTGCGCCGCCGCCTCCATGGCGGTGGCGAGCGCCTCGTCGGGTGCGACGGCCGCGAGCGCGGCGTGCCAGGCCCGCCGGCCGCGGTCGGGCGAGACGACCGACAGCGCGGCGTGGACGCGACGGCGCTCGGCGGCCGGGGCGGCGTGGTAGACGACGGCGCGCAGCAGGGGGTGGCGGAACGTGGCCCGGCTGCCGACGGTGAGCAGCCCGGCGCGCTCCGCCGGGGCGAGCGCGCCCGCGTCGAGGCCGAGCTCGGCGAGCCCCGCGTCGAGGACGTCCGTGCGTCCGGAGGCCATCGCGGCGGCGCACAGCAGCGCGGTCCGCGTCGCCGGTGCCAGGGCCGCGAGCGCCACGGCGTGCTGCTCGTGGAGCGCCGGCGGGGCGGGCAGCAGCCACGGCAGCGGCTCGCGCCCCGCGCGCTGCTCGGGATCGAGCAGCCCGGGCAGCTCGAGCAGCGCTCGCGGGTTGCCGGCGGCGGCGTCGACCACGCGGCGGGCGACGGCGTCGACGAGCGGGCCGTCGGACGTCGCCTGGCGCACGAGCGCGAACGCGTCGTCGCGCGCGAGCGGCCGCAGGTCGAGGACCTCGACGCCCGCGAGGTCGTCCTCCACGCCGTGGCCGGCCCGCGCCGCCAGCAGCAGCACGATGCCCGGGCCGCTCAGCCGCCGGGCCGCGTAGCCCAGCGCGAGGCGGGCGTGGCGCCCGAGCCACTGCACGTCGTCGACCAGCACGACGACGGGCTGCTCGCGCGCGGCCTCGCGCAGGAGCGTCAGGACGGCCAGCGGCAGCGCCTCGCGGTCAGCGGGCGCCGGCGGCTCCAGGCCCAGCGCGCCCCCCAGCGCGCGGGCCTGGACCGCCGGCAGCCGGTCACGGAGCCCCAGCACGGGCTCCAGGAGGTCGGCGAGCCCACCGGACGGGATGCCCGCCTCCGCCTCGTGCCCGCGGGCCCGGAGGGCGAGGACCGGGAGGCCGGCGGCCTGCTCAGCTGCTGCCCCCAGCAGCGCCGACTTCCCGATCCCCGCCTCCCCGCGCACCAGGAGCGCGGCGCCCTGGCCGTCGCGCGCTCCGGCGAGCAGGCGCCCCACCCGCTCGCGTTCCCCCTGAAGGCCGACGAGGTGCACGAGGACCGACAGAGTGCTCCGACCGCCCTGGGCACGAGGTACGGCCAGCCCCCCTCCGGCGAGCGGCGGGCTCTACATTGGTCTGCGTGACGACCTTCGCCGACCTCGGGCTCTCCGAGTCGACCCTCCAAGCGCTGCAGGACGTGGGCTACGAGCAGCCGAGCCCGATCCAGGCGCAGGGGATCCCGCCCATGCTCGAGGGACGGGACGTGATCGGCCAGGCCCAGACCGGCTCGGGCAAGACCGCCGCCTTCGGCCTGCCGATCGTCGAGCACGTCGATCCGGACGACTCCGACGTCCAGGCGCTCGTGCTCACCCCCACGCGCGAGCTGTGCATCCAGGTCACCCAGGCGCTGCGCTCGTACGGCACCCGCAAGGGCATCGACGTCGTCGCCGTCTTCGGCGGGGCGCCGATCCGCTCCCAGCAGGCCCAGCTGCGCGCCGGCGGCCAGGTCGTCGTCGGCACCGTCGGGCGCGTGCTCGACCTCATCTCGCGCGGCTCGCTGCACCTGAGCGGCTGTCGCTTCGTCGTCCTCGACGAGGCCGACGAGATGCTCGACCTGGGCTTCCTGGAGGACGTCGAGCGCATCCTGCGCCGCTGCCCCAACGGCCGCCAGACCGCGCTGTTCAGCGCGACGATGGCCCCGCCGATCCGCGCGCTGGCCGACGACTACCTCTACGACCCGGTTCACGTGAAGGTCCAGGCGGCCACGCTGACCGTCGACACCGTCGAGCAGTTCCAGGTCGAGGTGAAGACCGCCGACAAGGCGGAGAAGCTCGTCGAGGTCCTCGCGAGCGAGAAGCCCGACCAGGCGATCGTCTTCGTGCGCACGAAGATCCGCTGCGACCAGCTCTACCGCAAGCTGCGCGACCAGGGGATGAACGTCAAGGCGCTGCACGGCGACATGAGCCAGGGCCAGCGCGACGGCGTCATGCTCGGCTTCAAGGGCGGCCGCGTGCCCATCCTCGTGGCCACGGACGTCGCCGCCCGCGGCCTGGACATCTCGACCGTCACCCACGTCGTGAACTTCGACGTCCCGACCTCGCCGGACGTCTACGTGCACCGCATCGGCCGCACGGGCCGCGTCGGGCGCTCCGGCCGCGCGGTGACCTTCGTCGAGCCGCGCCAGCGCAAGGAGCTCGAGGCGATCGAGGAGCACATCAAGACGGGCCTGACGCCCTGGGAGCCCGGGGCGAAGACCAAGCCCGCCGAGGTGCGCGAGGAGCCCAAGCGCCACGACAAGCCGCGGATCTCGCGCAACGGCGACGAGCCGTACACGACGCTGCTGCTCGCGGGCGGCGAGGACGACGGCCTGGAGCCGGGCGACGTCGTCTCCGCGGTGACCCACGAGGCGGGCCTCGACGGCGAGGCGGTGCGCGACGTGCGCGTCCTGCGGCGCTTCTCGCTCGTGTCCGTGCCGGCCGACGAGGCGACCCGCGTCGTGGCCCAGCTCGACGGTGCGAAGGTGCGCGGCGCGACGTTGCGCGCGCAGGTCGCCGCGGCGTAAGGGCGCGGGACCGAACCTCCGGGTGGCCCCGGGGGTTGTGGCAAGCTGAGACCGTGACGAACCTCCTGCGCGACCCGGACGGCGGCGAGCAGCCGCCTGAGGCGGAGCCCGTCGCCCAGCAGCGCTCCTGCGAGGCCTGCGGCGCGCCGATGGCCGCCGGCCAGGACTGGTGCCTGGAGTGCGGCACGGCCGCCCCGGGCCGCCTGGGCACGCGCCCCGGCATGCGCGCCGCGGCGACGGTCGTCGCGCTGACCCTCGCCCTCGTGGGCGGGGCCGTCGCCGCGTCCTACGCCGCGCTGTCGTCCGACGCCCAGCAGGAGGCCGCCCGCCCCGCGCCGCCCAGCGGCGACCCGGTCGCACAGGTGCCGCCGGCCACCACGCAGCCGCCGGCCATGTCGGTCCCGACCGTCCCGCCGGCCACCACGGTCCCGCCGGCGACGACCCTGCCCGGGACGCCGACGACGCCCACCACGCCGGGCGGCACGCCCACCGTCCCGACGCTGCCGAACCTCCCGACGCCGACGCCGACGCCGACGCCGACCCCCACGCCGACGCCGACCCCGACCCCGACGCCGACCCCCACGCCGACGCCGTCCACCACGACGCCCGACGACGACGACGGCGACGACGGCGACACGACGACGACGCCCACCACGACGACGCCGCGGGACACCGGCCCGACGGCCATCGCGCTGACCGGCGGGATGTCCTCGTCCTACGACCCGTCGCGGCGCGCGACGACGCTCGGCCAGGCCCGCAACGCCACCGACGACGACGCCAAGAGCGAGTGGTTCGCGACGACCGACGGCACCAAGGACATGGCCGTCGGCCTCGTGGTGGACCTCAACGAGCCGCGGGGCGTCCGCGTGCTCGAGCTGGCGACGAAGACGCCGGGCTTCCGCGTCGAGGTCTACGCGTCGGACTCCGACGAGCTGCCGCCCGACGTCCTCGACACGCGCTGGGCGCACATCAAGGACCGCTCGAAGGTCGACGAGAACGGCTCGAACCTCGACCGGAACACGAAGGGCGACGGGCGCGAGCGCATCGTCCTGGGCGGCGGCACCGCGAAGTACCGGTACGTCCTGCTGTGGATCACGACGCCCCCGAAGCAGGGACGCACGGTGCGCATCAGCGACGTGGACCTGCTCGGCTAGCCCGAGCGCCTACCCTGGGCGCCATGTCCCAGGCGACCATGACCACGAGCGAGGGTGCGATCACCCTCGAGCTCTTCGACGACGCGGCCCCGAAGACCGTCGCGAACTTCACCAAGCTCGCAGGCCAGGGCTTCTACGACGGGCTGGTGTTCCACCGCGTCATCAAGGACTTCATGATCCAGGGCGGCTGCCCGCAGGGCACCGGCACCGGCGGTCCGGGCTACACGTTCGAGGACGAGATCAACGACAACAAGGTCGTCCGCGGCGCGCTCGCGATGGCCAACGCCGGCCCGAACACCAACGGCTCGCAGTTCTTCATCGTCACGACCGACGCCGCCCCGTGGCTCGACGGCAAGCACACCGTCTTCGGCCGCGTCGTGGACGGGATGGACGTCGTCGACAAGATCGAGGCCGCCGACACCGACGGGCGCGACCGCCCGACGACCGACATGCGCATCGAGTCGGTCGCCGTCGACGGCTAGCCCGAGGGCACCGGCGGCCCGTCGAGCCCCTGGGGCGCGGCGGGCGCCGGGTCGACGGGCTCGGCGGGCGCGGGCTCGGGCTGGGTCTCGGGCGCCACGTCCACGGGCGGGACGGTCTCGGCCGGCGTCGTCGTCGTGGGGGTCGCCCCCGGCGGCGCGGGCTCGCGCTGCGCGGGCGCCTGCGGCGCGCGCGCCGCAGGCGCCGTCTCCCGTGCCGTCCGCGCGCCGGAGCCCTGCGTGTCGCGCTGGCGGCGGGCACGCCGCCGTGCGCGCGGCCCGGGGCGCTGGGATGCCGGCACGGCGGCCGGCAGCGTCTGCGCGGCGGTCGTCGCGGGCGGTGGGGGCGCGGCGTCGTCGTCGCCCGCACGGGCGGCGAGCACGCCCGCGAGCGCCAGGACGGCGCCCGTGAAGAAGGCCAGCAGGTTGCGGCGCATCGCCATCGCACAACGCTTGTAGCGCGCCGGTGGTGACGCTGTAGAGTTGACGGACTGTCGAACTGCTCTACTTGCGGAGGGCTCCGAGCAATGGCAACCGAAGTCGCCGATGTGACCGTCGCCAACGGCCACGTCGCGCAGGACCAGATCCCGGTCGAGAACCCGGCCACGGGCCAGGTCATCGCCCACGTCCCCGACCTGTCCCCGGAGGACCTCGTCCCGCTGGTGGAGCGCGGCCGCGCCGCCCAGCCCGCCTGGGAGGCGCTCGGCTTCGACGGCCGCGGCCGCGTCCTGCGCCGGATGGCCCGCTGGCTGCTCGAGCACCAGGACGAGGTCATCGACGTCATCCGCTCGGAGACCGGCAAGACCTACGAGGACGCGCAGCTCGCCGAGATCTCCTACGGCGCCGCGGCCTTCAACTTCTGGGCGCAGAACGCCGAGGGCTACCTGGCCGACGAGAAGGTCAAGTCGGCCAACGTCCTCGTGAAGGGCAAGAAGCTCGTCACGCGCTACCGCCCGCTCGGCCTCGTCGGCGTCATCGGGCCGTGGAACTACCCGCTGACCAACTCGTTCGGGGACTGCATCCCGGCCCTGGCCGCGGGCAACAGCGTCATCCTCAAGCCGTCCGAGGTCACGCCGCTCACGAGCCTCAAGCTCGAGGAGGGCCTCAAGGAGTGCGGCATCCCCGAGGGCGTCTTCCAGATCGCCACGGGCCGCGGCGCCACCGGCGCGGCGCTCATCGACCACGTCGACATGATCATGTTCACCGGGTCGACGGCGACCGGCAAGAAGGTCATGGCCAAGGCGGCCGAGACGCTCACGCCGGTCTCGCTCGAGCTCGGCGGCAAGGACCCGATGATCGTCCTCAGCGACGCCGACGTGGAGCGCGCCGCGAACTCCGCCGTCTACTGGGGCATGTTCAACGCCGGGCAGACCTGCATCTCGCTCGAGCGCCTGTACGTCGAGGAGCCGATCTACGACGAGTTCGTCTCGAAGGTCGTCGAGAAGGCCCGGGCGCTGCGCCAGGGCTTCGGCGAGTCGGGCTCGGCCGACGTCGGGTCGATGACCTTCCCGCCGCAGGTCGACATCGTCGAGCGCCACGTCGAGGACGCCAAGGCCAAGGGCGCCAAGGTCCTGGTCGGCGGCGAGCGCGGCAAGGGCCAGGGCTACTGGTTCGAGCCGACCGTCCTCGTCGACGTCGACCACTCGATGGAGTGCATGACCGAGGAGACCTTCGGCCCGACGCTGCCGATCATGAAGGTCCGCGACGAGGAGGAGGCCATCCGCCTGGCCAACGACTCGCCGTACGGCCTGGGCGCTTCGGTGTTCAGCAAGGACGTCACGCGCGGCGAGCGCGTGGCGCGGCGCATCGAGGCCGGCGCGGTCTGCGTGAACGACGCGCTGGTGAACTACACCGCGCTCGAGCTGCCCATGGGCGGCGCGAAGACCTCCGGCCTGGGCACCCGCCACGGCGCGGGCGGCATCCGCAAGTACTGCCAGCAGCAGTCGCTGCTCGTCACGCGGTTCGCCATGAAGAAGGAGCTCTACATGTACCCGTACAACACGCGGGCCACGAAGCTCCTGGGCAAGGCGCTGCGCTTCCTGTACGGGCGCGGCAAGGCCTAGCCGCCGAGGACACCTGACGAGGGACCCGACGGGCCGGCGCTAGCCGGCCCGTCGTGCGACCACGACCAGCCGCTGCGCGGCGCTGTGCAGCGGGTGGCACGTCGTGAGCACGAGGCGCTCGGCGCCCGGGCGCCGGCGCAGGACCGTCGCGTCGTCGGGCCGCACGATCCGCGTGCCCTCGACGCGGTAGCGGAAGGTCCCGTAGGGCATGTGCAGATCGATGCGGTCCCCGCGGCGCAGGCGGTCGGCGTGGCGCAGCGGCGCGCCGTAGGTCGTGCGGTGGCCGGCGATGGCGACGGTGCCGCCCTGGCCGGGCAGGGCCGTCTGGGCGTAGTGGCCCGGGCCGCGCCGGAGGTCGTCCTCGGCGACGCCCTGCACCACCACGACGTCGAGGTCGAGGCGGTCGATGCGCAGCCGGCCGGCCGCGGCACCCTCCGCGAGCGTCGCGCCGAAGCGCTGGGCCAGCGCGCGGAGGCCGGCCTGTGCCGGGGTGCCGCGCAGCAGCGGCGGCAGGGCGTCGGTCCCGGTCACGGGCAGGGTGACGTCCCGCGCGCGCTCGGGCTCGCCGGTGAGGGCCGGCAGCGCGCGGGCGCTGACCGCGGGCAGGGCGAGGCCACGGGGGCGCGTCGCCAGGCCGGGCAGGGCGGCCGTGCGCACCGCCGCGAGCGGCGAGCCCATCTGCAGCGGCTCCACGCGGGCGGGGCGGGCCGCCAGCGGGCGCCACAGCCGCTCGGTCGCCGCCAGCTCGTCGCGCAGGCGGTCCTGCGCGCGGGCCTCGCGGACCGCGCTCACCGGCTCCTGCCAGACGACCGTCAGCACGCCGTCGGCCAGGAGGGCGCCGCCGGCGAGCAGGAGCGTCCACGCAGCGACGAGCCGGGCGCGCACCGCGATCGTGCTCAGCGCCCCCCGAGGTCGTCGACGAGCCGCAGCAGGTCGAGCGGGCTGAACGGCTTGGTGAGGAAGAGGTCGGCCCCCGCGGAGCGCGCCTCGTCCTCGAGGTCGCCGCCGCCCGCGGCGGTGAGCATGACGATGGTCGCGCCGCGGCCGTCGTCGCGGGCGCGCAGCTCCCGGCAGGCCGAGATGCCGTCCATCCGCGGCATGTCGATGTCCAGGAAGACGATCGCCGGCGGGCTGTCGGCCGCGGCGTCCAACGCCTCGACGCCGTCGCCGGCCTCCCGCAGCTCGAAGCCCGCCACGTCCTCGAGGGTCGTGGCGACGAGCTTGCGGATGAACGGGTCGTCGTCGACGATCAGCACCGTCCGGGTGGCGGTCATCCGATCGTCCTCCGGATCGTCTCGAGCTCGCTGTCGGTGACGCGCTTGAACGCCTCGACCACGGCCGGGTCGAAGTGGCTGCCGGCGCCCGCGCCGATGATCGACCGCGCCTCGGCCAGCGACGACGGCGGCCGGTACGGGCGCTCGGTGGTGACCGCGTCGAGCACGTCGGCCACGGCGAAGACGCGGGCGGCGAGCGGGATCTCGTCGCCCGCGAGGCGGTCCGGGTAGCCCGTGCCGTCCCAGCGCTCGTGGTGGTGGCGGACGACGAGCTTCGCGTCGCCCAGGAAGTCGATCCCCTGCACGATCTCCCAGCCCACGACGGGGTGGCGCTCCATGAGCAGGCGCTCCTCCGCGGTCAAGGGCTCGGGCTTCCAGAGGATCGCGTCGGGCACCGCGACCTTGCCCACGTCGTGCAGGAGGAAGCCGAACTCGATCTCGGGGTCCTCGGCCAGCCGCGTGCCGGTCTCGCGCGCGATGGCCAGGCCGTAGGCGGCGACGCGCTCGGCGTGCTTGCCGGTGTAGGCATCACGCGCCTCGACCGCGTTGCACAGCGCGCGCACGGTGGCCATGTAGGACTCGCGCAGGCGCTGGGCCGCGGCGCGCTCCTGCTTGAAGGTCTCGCGCAGGTCGGCGGCGTAGCGCTCGAGCTGACGCTCCTTCGCGGCCGCCTCGCGCTCGACCTGGGCCAGGCGGTCCTCGAGCGCCTCGTGCAGAGACCCTTCGGCCATCCGGTGCTCAACCTACCCCGATCGCGGGGCCGTCGCGCCCAGGAGGCCGAGCACGGTCTCCCCGGCGTCGGCCAGCGGGACGGGGTCGGCGTCGAGGCGGGCGTAGCCCGGGGCGCCGTCGCCGGCGCTCACGACCACCACCGCGCGGCGCAGCCGGCGCCCGCGCAGGTCCAGCGCGGCGAGCACCTCGTCGGCGGCGGGCAGCCCCGCGTCGAGCAGGGCGACCTCGAAGCGGTGGCGGCGGCAGAGGCGCTCGACCTCCTCGGGGGTCTGCGCCCACTCGTGGTGGATGCCCAGGCCGGCGAGCATCCCCTGCAGCTCGTCGCGCACCGTCGCGCGCCCGCACGCCAGGACGCGGACGCGGCCGGCCAGGACGGCGGCGCCGAGGGCGTCGGCGAGCTCCTCCGGGTCGATCGGCTTGGCGACGTGCCACTCGCCCGAGAGCGCCTCACGGCCGGAGAACACGGAGACGACGACGGCCGGGAGGTGGGCGAGGTCCGGGTCCTCGCGCAGCGCGCGCAGGACCTCGAAGCCGCTCATCCCCGGCATGAGGACGTCGACCGTGAGCGCGTCGAAGTGCTCGCGGGCGAGGAGGTCGAGGGCGTCGGCGCCGCTGTGGGCGACGGTCGCCTCCACGCCGTAGGGCTCGAGGCGGTGGGCGATGAGCTCGGCGATCTCCGGCTCGTCGTCGACGACGAGCACGCGGCGCCCCCGCAGCGCCTCCCGCGCCGGGTCGCCGTCGACGGCCAGCGGCGCGAAGGGCAGGACGACGGTGAACGTCGTGCCGTGGCCGGGCTGGGAGGTGATGTCGATGCGGCCCTCGTGGAGGTCCACGAGCGACCGGACGATGGCCAGGCCGAGGCCGGTGCCGCGCGAGTCGGCCGACGACGACGCGCGGGAGAAGCGGTCGAAGACGTGCTCGAGCTCGTCCTCGTCCATCCCGCGCCCGGTGTCGGACACGGTGAGCTCGACGCCGTGGGGCCCGTGGGCGAGCGCGACGCCGACCCGGCCGCCCTCGGGCGTGTACTGGTGGGCGTTGGTCAGGAGGTTCGTGAGGACCTGGCGCATGCGCGCCGCGTCGGCCATCGCCCGCGGGACCCCGTCCTCGATGCGCACGTCGAGCAGCTGGCCCTTCTCCTCGATGCGCCCCCGCAGGAGCATCGTGACCTCGCGGACCACGTCGGAGAGGTCCGTCGGCCGGCGGTGGACCTCGACGAAGCCGGCCTCGAGGCGCGCGACGTCGAGCAGGTCGTTGACGAGGTCGACCAGGCGCTGCGTGGAGAGCTCGACGATCTCGACGAACTCGCGGTGGCGGTCGCTGAGCCCGGGCGCCGCGGCCAGGAGCTCGATGAAGCCCTTGATCGACGTGAGCGGGCTGCGCAGCTCGTGGCTGGCGGTGGCGATGAACTCCGACTTGAGCGCCTCGAGCCGGGCGCGCTCGGTGGCGTCGCGCAGCGTCCACACCACGCCGGGCGGGCCGTCCTCGAGCACCGCGGCGGTCAGGGCGAGGGTGCGGTCGCCGTGCTCGACGAGCACCTCGTCCCTGCGGGCGTCCTCGGGGTCTGGCAGGTCGAGCCCGGCGTCGCTCACCGGCTTGCCGACCGTGAGGCCGTCGACCATCGCGCACGCCCGCGGGTTGGTGAAGCCGACGGTGCCGTCCGGGCGCGTGACGATGAGGCCGTCGCCGAGCGAGGCGACCATCGTGGCCAGGCGGCGGCTCTGGGTCTCGAGGCGGTCCCGGGCGCCGGCGAGCTCCTCGGCCATCGCGTTGAACGAGCGGGCGACCTCGCGCAGCTCGGTCGGCCCGCGCTCCTGCACGCGGGCGTCGAGGTCGCCGCTGGCCAGGCGGCCGCTGGCGCGCACGAGCCCCTCGACCGGCCGGCGCACGGCGGACAGCAGCACGGTCACCAGCGCGCCCGCCGCGAGGACGGCGAGACCGCCGCCCACGAGGATGGCGATGATCGCGCGGCGCTGGCCGTCGCTGGCGTCGTCGCGGGCGACGGCGATGCGCACGCGCTGGCGATCGGCGAGCTCGGTGACCGGGCGGCGGGCGGCGAGCGCCTCGTCGGTCCCGGCGCCCACCCGGCGCAGCGCCGCCTGGGCCTGGGCCGCGTCGGCGACGAGCCCCGCGCTGGGGACGTCGCCCTGCGCGCGGGAGCGGGTGTCGGCCAGCGCGGCCGCGAAGGCGCGGCGCGCACGGCGGCGCAGCGGCGCGTCCTGCGGCGCGGTGGCCGTGCGCAGGGTCGCCTCCTCGACCACGCCGGCCGCGAGCAGCCGGGCCGCGGCGGCCTGGAGCTCGAGCGCCTCCGCCAGGCGCTCCTCGTAGTCCTGGCGCGTGTCGTACAGCGAGGCCACGCCGAGACCCGCGATCGTCGTGAGGACGAGCGTGAGCCCGAGCAGGGCGAGCCGCAGGGTGCGGGCGAGCGAGAGACGGCGCACTTGGGTGCGACGCTACCGACCATCCAGCCCTTCTGACAGGGCTAGGCTTGACACCGTGTCGCTCGTCCGCGCCTGGGTCCGCGCGCTGGTCGGTGCCTCGGGTGCCGCGCTCGCCGTGCCCCTCGCCCTGCTCGCCGCCCTGGCGGTGACGGCGGGCCTCGGCGGCAGCAGCGGCATCGAGGGCATCGGTCAGATCTTCGGTGGACCGGCGGTGCCGGCGGCGTCACGCAGCGCCGACCAGGAGCGCACCCGCACGCGCGACACGGTGCCGGCGGTGCCCCGCGCCCGGTCGCGGTCGGCCGCCCAGCGGCGGGCCGCCGCACGCCGGCGTGCCGCGGGCGGCGCCACCACGGACACGTCGCCGGGCACGACCCCACGCCGCTCCCCGGGCGCGCCGTCGGCCGTCGGGCGCGGCGACCGCTCGCCCACGACGGTCCCGCCGACGCGCCGGCGGCCCACGACGACCACCACGACGCCCCCGCCGGCGCCCACGCCGACGACGCCCACCATCCCGGACGACCCCGACGAGGGCCCGGTCCGCGAGGTCGGGACGGCGCTCGCCGAGACCGTCCGCCAGGTGCCGCTCGCCGGCCAGCCCGCCGCCGACGTCGTCCAGACCGTCGTCGACCTCGTCGCCCCGCCGCCCCGGGCCGGCGGCGCGGCGCAGCGCAGCGTCCCGGCCGCACCGGCCCCGCCGGAGCCGGTCAGCCCAGCAGCTGCGCCGGCGTCAGCCCCGTGAGCCGCTTGACGTCGTTGCTCAGGTGCGGCTGGTCGGCGTAGCCGGCGTCGAGCGCCAGGCGGGCGAGGTCGCGGTCGGCTGAGCGCTGGGCCAGGGCGCGCAGGCGTCGCAGCCGCAGGACGCGCTGGAGGACCTTCGGGCCGTAGCCCACCGCGGCGTCGCAGCGGCGGCGCAGCTGGCGGTCGCTGAGCCCCAGGCGCGCGGCGACGTCGCCGACGCGGGCGCCCGGCACGGCGAGCTGCACCGCAGCGGCCTGCACCGCGGCGTCAGGCCCGTCCGCCACCCCGTGGGCGAGGGCGGCCAGGGCACGCAGCGCGTCGCGCGGGTCGAGGTCGCCGGGCAGGGCGGCGTCGGCCCGGGGGAGGACGTGCCCGAGCGCGACGCGCTGGTCGCGCACCTCGGCCAGCGGCAGCCCGAGCGCCGCGCCGCCCGCGCCGGGTCGCAGCCGCAGACCGGCGATGACGGTGCCGGGCGCGACGTCCACGAGGACCGGGCCGGTGTCGGGCCCCGCGACCTGCGCGCCGGCGCCCGCGCGCCAGACGACGTCGACGCACGCGTCGGGCAGGACGCGGACCGTCTCGGCCCCGGCGCCGCGGCGCACCCACAGGCACGCGACACGGTCGCGCAGCGCCGGCGGGGGTGCGAGCTCGCGGTACACGCCGCCCCAGGGTGCCACCCGCGGCCGTTTCCTCCAAGACCTCGCGCCGCGCGGTCTGGTCGACTGCCGGCCATGGCCGACCTCCACGCCGCCGAGCAGTTCGTCCACGGCACCGGGCGCGTCCTGGACCGCCGCCGCCTCGACGTCCTCCTGCACGGGGCCGACCCGACGCCCGTGCGCGACGCCGTCGCGGCCTACCGCAACGCCGACGGCGGCTTCGGCCACGGACTGGAGATGGACGGCCGCGGGCCGGCCAGCCAGCCCGCCAGCGTCGAGCTCGCCCTGCGCACGCTGGACGAGTGCGACGCCTGGGACGAGGCGCTGGTCCGGGGCGCCTGCGACTGGCTGCAGGCCACCGCGCCCGACGCGGGCGGCACGCCCTTCGTCGACCCGGCGATCGAGGGCTGGCCGCACGCCCCGTGGTGGGTGCCCGAGCCCGGCCTGCCGCCGTCGCTGACGACGACCGGCCAGGTCGTGCGGCCGCTGCTGGCCCGCGGCGTCGAGCACCCGTGGCTCGACGGGGCGCTCGAGTGGCTGTGGACGCAGGTCGACCGGGTCGAGGAGCTCGAGGGCATCGGCGGGGGCTACGAGCTGCGCGGCCTGCTGTGCTTCCTGGACCGCGTGCCCGACGAGGCCCGCGCCCAGGCGGCGCTCGACCGCGTGTGGGAGCAGGGGGTCCGCGCCGGCCTCCTCGCCGTCGACCCGGCCGCGACCGGCGAGGTCCAGCGCCCGCTCGACCTCGCGCCGGTCCCCGGCGGCCGGCTGCGCGATCGCCTCGCGCAGGCCGTCTGGGACGACCACGTCGACCACCTCGCCGCGGCCCAGCGCGAGGACGGCGGCTGGACGTTCAGCTGGCCCGCGTGGTCGCCGGTCGCCGAGGCCGAGTGGCGCGGCGTCGTGACCGTCGACGCGGTTCGCGTGCTGCTCGCCCACGGGCGCACGTAGCGCGGCCGGTGCGCGAGGATGCGCGCCGGTGGAGGTCGAGCCGCTCCAGCTCCTGCCGGCGCTGCTGTCCATGGCGCTCTACGCGCGGCGGGCCCAGACGCTGCGCGGCACGCCGCGGGCGGTGCCGTCGTGGCGGCAGTGGTGCTTCCACGGCGGCGCGCTCGTCGTCGCCCTGACGCTGAGCTCGCCGCTGGGCGCGCTGGCCGACGAGCTCTTCTGGGCGCACATGGTCGAGCACCTGGTGATCGTCGACCTCGGGGCGCTCCTGCTCGTCCTCGGGCTCACCGGGCCGGTGCTCGCGCCGGTCCTGCGGGTGCCGGCGCTCGCGCCGCTGCGCGTGCTCGGCCACCCGCTCGTGGCGCTGCCGCTCTGGGCGGTCAACCTCGGGCTGTGGCACGTGCCCGTGCTCCACGAGGCGGCTGTCGAGCACGACGCCGTCCACGCCCTGCAGCACCTGCTCTTCCTCGCGACGGGCGGTGCGGTGTGGCTCGCGCTGCTCGGCCCGCTGCCCAAGCCGGCGTGGTTCGGCAACGGCTGGCGGCTGGGCTACATCGTCGGCGTGCGCCTCGCGGGCGCGGTGCTGGCCAACGTCCTGCTCTTCGGCGGCGGCCCGTTCTACGACGTCTACGCCGCCGGCGAGGCCTCGCACGGCCTCGACCCGCAGGACGACCAGGCGATCGCCGCCGGGATCATGATGGTCGAGGAGTCGGTCCTGACGATCTGCCTCTTCTGCTGGCTGTTCCTCAAGGCCGCGCGGGAGGGCGAGGAGCGCCAGGAGCTGCTCGACCTCGCCCGGGCGCGCGGCGTCGAGCTCACCGACCAGCGCGCCGCGCGGGCGGTCGCCGCGGGGCGCGGCGCCGAGCTGCGCCGGCGGCTCGAGGACGAGCATGAGACGTCTGCCACGAGGGCATGACACGATCAGGTCCGACGATGGGGTTCCGCAGCCAGCTCGACAGCGTCCTGCGCACGCCGCAGGGCAGGAAGGTGCTCGACGAGGCGCTGCGCCTGGCGCGCGACCCGCTGCAGAAGCAGCGCCTCGAGGAGCTGCGCGCGCAGGTCGTCGCTACGGCGAAGCCGGCGGCGCGTCCGCGCCGGCGGGCGCCCCAGCGCTGACGCCCAGCACCTGCTCGAGCTCGGCGATGGTCGCCGCCGCCTCGCGGTGGGCGATCGTGTGCACCCCCATCGCCCGCGCCGGCTTGAGGTTGCCGGGGAGGTCGTCGACGAAGACGAGCTCGGACGCCGGCATCCCCATGCGCTCGACGGCGAGGTCGTAGATGCGCTGCTCGGGCTTGCGCACGCCCTCCTCGCCGCTGATGACGCGCACGTCGAAGAGCTCGTCGAACAGCGCGAGGTCGTAGGACGCGCCGGCCGGGCCCCACGAGTTCGAGAGGATCCCGGTGCGGATCCCCGCCGCCCGGAAGCGCTGCACGGCGGCGACCATCGCGTCGTCGATCGCCATGCCGGAGAAGAGGCGCTCCACCAGGCCCGGGGCGCGGTCCGCGGCGAGGCCGAGGACCTCGGCCAGGCCCTGCTGGAACGGGTCGAGCTCCATCCGGCCCGACTCGAACTCGACGAGCAGCTCGCGGCCCCGCGGGTCCTCGAGGAACGCCTTGCGGACCGCCTCGGGCGCCAGCGACTCGGCCTCGCAGAAGCGCTGGAAGGCGGCGAACAGGTTCGTCGTCATCACGCCGCCCCAGTCCATGAGCAGGCCGCGACGCGCCTCAGCCACGGGCCAGCTCCTCGGCGCGGTTGGCCAGCTCGACGACGCCCTCGCCGAAGGACTTCAGGAACGGGTCGTCCGTCGAGCCCGACACCGCGCGCTTGTAGTTGCCCTCCATGAAGACGATCGACTTCCACAGCGCCAGCGTCTGGTACCAGCGGATGTCGGTCATCGACCGGCCCGAGCGCTCCTCGTAGCGGGCGACGAGCTCGGCCCGCGTCGGGAAGCCCTCCTGCCGGGTCACGCCGCTGAGCTCGAACATCCCCAGCGGGGGGTCGTCGCGGTCGACCCACAGGGTGCAGAGGTAGCCGACGTCGGCCAGCGGGTCGCCGATCGTCGACATCTCCCAGTCGAGGATCGCCGTGAGGCGCGGCGGGCCGGCGGCCATGAGGACGTTGCCCAGGCGGTAGTCGCCGTGGACGACCGTGGCCGGACCCGACTCCGGGAGGTTGGCCTTGAGCCACTCGGCGACCGACTCGACGGCCGGGATCTCGCGCGTCTTGTTGTGGTCCCAGAGGCCGAGGAAGCGCCGCAGCTGGCGCTCGAGGTAGCCCGTGGGCTTGCCGAAGCCCTCGAGGCCGGCGGCCTGCCAGTCGGCGGCGTGGACCTCCACCAGCCCGTCCACCAGCTCCTCGCCGATGCGCCGGCGGTCCTCCGGGGAGTCCAGCTCGGCCGGCAGGTCGCCGGTGATGGCGTGGCCGGCGACGAGCTCCATGACGTAGAACGGCGCGCCCACGACGGCGTCGTCGTCGCACACCGCCAGGACCTCGGGCACGCGCGCCTTGCCCTGGAGCGCGCCGATGACCCGCGCCTCGCGCAGGACGTCGTGCGCGCTGGGCGGCAGCGGGCCGCGCGGCGGGCGGCGCAGCACGAACTCGCGGTGGCCGCGGGTGATGGCGTAGGTGACGTTCGAGTGGCCCTCGCCGACGGGGCGCACGTCGGGCTCGCCGCTGCCCAGGCCGTGCGCGTCGAGGAACGCCAGCAGCGGGTCGAGGACCAGCAGGGGCTCGCGCTCGTTGGCCTGCCCCTCGTCGTGGGTGCGCACGACGTCGTCCGCGGCGATCTGGTGCAGCCACGCCATCAGACGAGGTCCCCCGTCGCGGCCTTGGTCGACTCGCCCTGCAGCGCGAGCTTGAAGCACTCGCGGGCGATGACCATCCGGTGGACCTCCGAGGCGCCGTCGTAGATGCGCGCGGCGCGGGCGTCCTCGTAGATGCGGGCGATCGGCAGGTCGTAGGTGATGCCCGCCGCGCCGAAGGCCTGGACGGCGCGGTCGGCGATGCGGCCGAAGGCCTCCGAGACGAACGTCTTGACCATCGCCACCTCCTGGCGGTGCGGGAGGCCGTGCTCGACCTTCCAGGCGCAGTGCAGGACCATCAGCCGCGACGCGTAGAGGTCGATCGCGCTGTCGGCGACGGCGAACTGCATCGCCTGGTGGCGCGCCAGCTCCTTGCCGAACGCCTTGCGCTCCATGAGCCGGGTCGAGACGAGGTCCAGCGCGCGCTGGGAGACGCCGATCCAGCGCATGGCGTGCGCGAGGCGCCCGCCGGCGAGGCGCTGCTGGGCGATCTTGAAGCCGGCGCCCTCCTCGCCGAGGAGGTTGTCCAGCGGCACGCGGACGTCGCGCAGCTCGATCACCGGGTGGCCGCCGGGGGAGTGCGAGCCCATGAACTGCGGGTGGCGCACGACCTCCCAGCCGGGCGTGTCGGTCGGGACGAGGATGAGCGAGTAGTTGCGGTGCCCCGCGGCGGGGTCCACGCCGGTCTTGGCCACGACGATCGCGAAGGCGGCGCCCTCGGCGCCGGTGATGCACCACTTCGTCCCGTTGATGACCCACTCGTCGCCGTCGCGCACGGCGGTCGTCTCGAGGTTCGTGGGGTCCGACGAGGCGACGTCGGGCTCGGTCATCGCGAAGCAGGAGCGGACCTTGCCCTCGGCGAGCGGTCGCAGGTAGGTCTCGAGCTGGTCGGGCCGGCCCGCGATGAGCAGCGTGTGCATGTTGCCCTCGTCGGGCGCCATGGCGTTGAGGCCCAGCGAGGCGAGGCCGCTCACCCCGCACTCCTGCGAGATGAGTGCCATCCCGAGCACGCCGACCCCGAGGCCGCCCCACGCCTCGGGCAGGTGCGGGGTGAAGATGCCCAGCTCGCGGGCGCGGTCGCGCAGGCGCTCGACCACGTGCCACGAGCCGAGGACGTCGGCCGGGTCGGCGATCTCCTGCTCGGCGGGGAGGACGTCCTCCTCGATGTAGGCACGGATGCGGCCCAGGAGCTCCTGGAGCTCCGCCGGGATGGTGAAGTCGATCGTGCCGGCGCCCGGGGGCGCGGCGGTGGGCGAGGTCACAGGACGTCCTCCATGAGGTGGCGGAAGCGGGCGATCCAGCGCGCCTGGGTGGCGGCCGGCTCGAGCTGCTGGACGAGGAAGCCCTCGAGCGCGGCGTTGATCGTGAGGCCGAGGGCCTCCGCGTCGCGGCGAGGGTCGATGGAGCCGTCGCGCTGGCCCTGCTGGACCAGGGCGACCATGTGGTCGCGCTGGCGCTGCTGGACGCGGCGCGCGATCGGCGCGAGCTGGGGCAGCGACGTCGTCGCCGCCAGGTGCAGGGTCGTGAGCAGCCGGTAGAACGGGGTGCGGGAGCCGTAGAGCTCGCCCGAGGCGTCGATGAGCGCCAGCAGCCGCTGGCGTCCCGTGCCCTGGGCGGAGGCGGCCATGGCGCGCTCGGCGTGCCGGTTGATCGCCTCCTTGTAGACGGCCTCGACGAGGCCGTCCTTCGACCCGAAGTGGTGGTACAGCGCGCCCTTCGTGACGCCGACGTCGGCGCCCACGGCCTCGAAGCTCGCCCCGAGGCCGTCCTGCGCGAAGCGGGCGATCGCGGCCTCGATGAGCCGGGCCCGGGTCTCCTCCGCCGCGGCGGCGCGCGTCGTCACCACATACCCGAGGGTATGCGAATCTGGGGAGGAGCCGCAACCTGAGCGCCGTTCGGGCGTTCGTACCCTTGGCCGTCGCCAAGCCGGCGGCCCTCCTCCCCATGCGCAAGTCCCTCCTCCTCGCCCTCGCCCTCCTGGCGGCCCTCCCCGCAGGTGCCCAGGCCGCCAAGAGCCAGATCACGACCTTCGAGGCGCCCCGCGACCTCCTCGACGCCTCCCAGCGGCCCAAGGCCCTGGACGAGCTCGAGTCGCTCGGGGTCAAGCACCTCCGCGTCGTCCTCTACTGGAAGAACGTGGCGCCCTCGCCCGACGCGCGCGTCAAGCCCGACTTCGACGAGCTCGACCCGAGCTCGTACAGCTGGGGCCAGTACGACGAGCTGCTGACCGCGGCCAAGGACCGTGGCTGGTCGGTGCTGCTGACGGTCAGCGGCCCGGTGCCGCGCTGGGCCACCAACGGCGCGAAGGACACCACGACGCGCCCGTCGCCCAACGAGTTCCGCATGTTCATGACGGCGGTCGCGGCGCGCTTCGGCGACCGCGTCGCCCAGTGGTCGATCTGGAACGAGCCCAACCACCCGCAGTTCCTGCAGCCGCAGTACGACAGCAAGAAGCGGCCGCTGTCGCCGAAGGTCTACCGCGGGCTGTACGCCGCGGCGCTGCGCGGGCTCGACGACGCGGGCGACGCCAAGCCGGTGCTCATCGCCGAGACCGCGCCGATCGGCACGGGCAAGGACGTGGCGCCGCTGACGTTCCTGCGCGGGGTGCTGTGCCTGAACGCGAAGTACCGGAAGACCGGGGGCTGCGGCCGGCTGCGCATCGACGGCTGGTCGCACCACGCCTACACGCGCAAGGCGGGCCCGTACTTCGTCCCCGACGGGCCCAACGACGTGACGATCGGCGTGCTCGGCCGGCTCACGAAGGCGCTGGACCGCGCGGCGAACGCCGGCGTCGTCAAGAAGGGCCTGCCGATCCACCTCACGGAGTTCGGCATCCAGTCCGAGCCCGACCCGTTCGCGGGCGTGTCGTTCCAGCGCCAGGCCGAGTACCGCTCGATCTCCGAGCAGATCGCCTACGACAACCCGCGGGTGCGGTCGTTCTCGCAGTACCTGCTGCGCGACGACGCGCCGGTGGCGGGGGCGTCGAGGCTCGCGCGCTACGGCGGCTTCGAGTCGGGCCTGCGCAGCTCGTCGGGCAAGGCCAAGCCGGCGCTCGACGGCTTCCGCCTGCCGCTGGTGGCCTCGCGCGCGTCCAAGCGCTCGTCGAAGGTGCGCCTCTGGGGCCTCGTCCGTCCGGGCGAGGGCACGCGGACGGTCGAGCTGCAGGTCCGCAGCGGCTCGGGCTCGTGGCGGCGCCTGGCGACGGTGACGTCGAACGCGCGGGGCTACTTCTCCTTCGGCACCCGCTACGCCAAGGGCCGGCAGTGGCGTGTGCGGTGGCAGGAGGCCGGTGGCGGGGCGACGCGCTACGGCGCGCCGACCCGCGCCTACGCGAAGCCGTAGCCTGGGCGCCGTGCCCCGTCAGCTCTGGGTCCTGCGCCACGGGGAGGCCGAGCCCCACGATGCTCAGGCCTCCGACGCCGCGCGGCGGCTGACGCCGCGCGGGGAGGACCAGGCGCGGGCCGCCGGCCGCTCGTTCGCGGCGCTCGGGCTGACGTTCCAGCGGGTCTTCGCGTCGCCGAAGGTCCGGGCGTGGGAGACCGCGCGGCTGGCGTGCGAGGCGCTGGGCGTGGAGCCCGAGGAGCACGGGGCGCTCGCGGGCGGCTTCGGCGGCGGTGACGCGCTGGGCCTCGTGCGCGAGACCGCGCAGGACGACCGGCTGCTGCTCGTCGGCCACAACCCGGACCTGCCGCAGGTCGTCGCCGACCTCACCGGCGGGCGCATCGAGCTCAAGAAGGGCGGCGCCGCCGGCGTGCGCCTGCACGGCCCGTCGGGCGAGCTCATCGCCCTCCTGCGCCCCCGCGAGCTGGACCGCATCGGCTAGCGCCGTGCTCGACCGCGCCCGCGTCCGCGCCCCCGAGCTCCGCGGCAGCGGCGGCTGGCTGGGCACGGACGGGCTCTCGCTCGAGGCGCTGCGCGGCCGGGTCGTCCTGCTCGACTTCTGGACGCTGGCGTGCATCAACTGCCTGCACGCGCTGGAGGAGCTGCGCGGGCTCGAGCGGCGCTTCGGCCCGGACGAGCTCGTGGTCGTCGGCGTCCACTCGCCGAAGTTCACCCACGAGCACGACCACGAGGCCGTCCGGGCCGCCATCGCCCGCCACCGCATCGAGCACCCCGTCCTCGACGACGCCGACCGCACGCTCTGGGACGCCTACGGCGTGCGCGCCTGGCCGACCCTCGTGCTCATCGACGCCACCGGCCGCGTCGCGCTCACCGTCTCCGGCGAGGGCAACGCGCCCCGCCTCGCCGCGGGCATCGAGCAGCTCCTCCAGGAACGCTCGGGGTCAGACCCCGTCGCACGCTCGGGGTCAGACCCCGTCGCATCGGTGCCAGGGCATGTCGCATCGGGGTCAGAGCCCGTCGCGCGCTCGGGGTCAGACCCCGTCGCATCGGTGCCAGGGCATGTCGCATCGGGGTCAGACCCCGTCGCACGCTCGGGGTCAGACCCCGTCGCATCGGAGCTGCTGTTCCCCGGCAAGGTCTGCGCGAGCCCGGAGGGGGCCCGGCTGGCGGTGGCCGACACGGGGCACGACCGGGTGCTGGAGCTGGCGCTCGACGGCGAGGTGCTGGCCGAGCACGGCGGGCTCTACATGCCCCAGGGCGTGCGCTTCGACGACGACGGGTCGCTGCTGGTCTGCGAGACGGCGGCCGACCTGGTGTGGCGGATCCCGGCTGGCGGCGGGGAGCGCGAGCTGGTCACCGACGCGGTGACGTCGCCGTGGGACGTCGTGCGCTGGCACGGCCACCTCGTGGTCGCCGAGGCCGGACGCCACCGGCTCATCGGGATCGACGCCGACGGCGAGCCGCAGGTCATCGCCGGCACGGCGGGGGAGAACATCGTGGACGGGCCCGCCTACCGGGCGCTCCTGGCCCAGCCCAGCGGCCTCGCCGTCACGCCGGACGGCGACCTCGCGTTCGTCGACAGCGAGACGAGCGCGCTGCGCCTCCTGCGCCGCGCGACGCTCGACGTCGAGACGCTCGTCGGCCAGGGCCTGTTCGTCTTCGGCGACGCCGACGGCGACCGCGACCGCGCGCGGCTGCAGCACCCGCTCGGCGTCGCGGCCGCGCCCGACGGCGCGCTCTACGTCGCCGACACCTTCAACGGGCTGCTGCGCGTCTGGCGCGGGCGCCACCTGTGGACAGTCCCGGTAGAGGGCTTCACCGAGCCCGGCGGCCTCGACCTCCTGCCCGGCGGCCGGCTCGTCGTCGCCGACACCGGCGCGCACCGGATCGTCGTCGTCGACCCCGCCGCCGACCCGGCGCTCGCCCTCGCACTCGACGTCGGACGCACCGTCGCGGATCCGGTCGTCCTCGCGCCCGGCGCGCCGGTCCCGCTCACCGGCCTGGTCCTGCCCGACGACGACCTCGACACGGCGATGGACGCGCCGGTCCGCCTCACCGCTCGGTCGGCGCTCCTCGCCGAGCCGGTGCACCTCGCGCTCGACCGCCTGCCGGAGGCCCTCGAGCTCGACCTCGCGCCGGGCGCGGGCCGCGTCGACCTCGACGTCGAGCTCGCCACCTGCACGCCCGACGCGTGCCGCCTGCGCCGGGCGCACCACGCGCTGGACGTCATAGTGGGCTAGCCCATGCCCGAGCTGCCCGAGGTCGAGATCACCGCGCGCCGGCTGTCCGAGGCGCTCGCGGGCGCGACGATCGAGTCGACGCTCGCGCCCGGCATCAACGCCCTGAAGACCTTCGACCCGCCCCTGCACGCGCTCGACGGCCAGGCGATCGCCGGTGTCCGGCGCATCGGCAAGCACCTCGTGGTCGACGTCGGCGACGAGCTCCACGTCCTCGTGCACCTCATGAGCGCGGGGCGCCTGCAGCTGTGGGACAAGCGCGCCGGGCTTCGCGACCGCACGTCCCGGCTGCTCGTGCGCCTCGACGACGGCCGCGAGCTGCGCCTGCGCGAGTTCGGCACGAAGCAGGCGGCGTGGGTGAAGGTCCTGCGCGGCGACGAGGCGCTCGCCGCCGACGACGCGGTCGCGACCCTCGGACCGGAGGCGTGGCCCGATCCGCCGCAGGACCTCGCCGCGCTGCTCGAGCCCCACGGCGCGCGCCCGCTGCAGGCCGTGCTGCGCGACCAGCGCGTCATCGCCGGCATCGGCCGCTCGTGGGTCGACGAGGTGCTGTGGGAGGCGCGCCTGTCGCCGTTCAAGCGCGGCGACGACCTGTCCGAGGAGGAGGCGGGCGCGCTGCGCGAGGCGATCGTCGGCTGCCTGGGCGGCGCGATCGACCACTACGAGCAGACGGTCCGGCTGCCCATCCCGGACAAGATGCCCATCCCGCTCAAGGTCCATCGTCACCACGGCGAGCCCTGCCCGCGGTGCGGGACGACCATCGAGGCCGTCCACTACGAGGAGCAGGTCCTCTGCTACTGCCCGCAGGAGCAGACGGGCGGGCGCGTCCTCAAGGACCGCCGGCTGTCGCGCCTGCTGAAGTAGCCCGCCTAGTCGAGCAGCTCGATGCCCAGCGCCTGGGCGAGCACCGGCGCCGCGGCGACCGCGTCCTGCCACGGCATGGCCACGCCGCGCAGCGCCGCCGCGCCCCGCAGCTCCTCGATCGTGCAGCCCCGCAGCTCGCAGGCCGAGAGCGTCGCCTCGCTGAGGTCGGCGCCCGTCAGGTCGACGTCGCGCAGCAGGACGTGGCGCAGCTCGGCCTCCTGCAGCGAGGCCTCGGTCAGCCGGCTCGAGGACACCGCCACCCGGGAGAGCCGGGCGCCGGCGAGGCCGACGAGCTCGGCGGACGCGCCGTCGACGAGCACGTCCTCCAGCGTCGCCTGCGACAGCAGCGTGCCCGTGAGCCGGCAGCCGCGCAGCTCGACGCGGCGCAGCGTCACCCGCCGCGCCACCGTGCCCGCGAGGTCGCAGCCGTCGAGGACGACGTCGGTGAGCGTGAGCGTCGCCAGCTGCTCGTGCTGGAGCACCGCGCCGCGCACGAGGGTGTCCTCGAGCTCGACGCCGTAGGGGTCGACCGGGAACGCGTCGAGCACCGGTGCGTCGCGCCCGAGCCGGGGCGCGTGCGGCGAGACGGCGGGCGGCACTACGCGGCGCCGCCGTCCTGCTCGCGGCGCTTGGCCGCCTCGGCGAAGAAGCGCTCCTCCCACTCGGCCTTGACGTACGGCCGGTCGCTCCAGCCCCCGACCGTGAAGACCAGCGTGTCGTCCTCCAGCGCGACGGCGTAGCGCTCCACCGACGGGTCGGGGAGGAAGACGACGAACGGCGCGCGCGCCTCGACCTCCTCGCCGTCGAGCTCGAACCGCGCCGCTCCGCGCACGACGAGGTACAGCTCCTGCTGGCCGCCGCCCTCCTCCGGCGCGCCCTGCTCGTCGTGGCGCTCCACCACGTCCTCGCCCGCCTTGGCCGCGTGGTAGGCGTTGCAGCCGAACGCCCCGATCCCCAGCGGCTCGCGCACCGGGATCCACTGCAACGTCCCGCCGACCACGCTGTGGCGCTCGGCGTCGTCGATCGCGAGGGTGGCAAAGCGCGGGGAGGACACGCGCCGATGCTAGGTCCTGCACCGGCGAGCTACGCTCGGAGCATGGTGCACGCCGGCGAGCAGGCCCCCGACTTCACGCTCCCCGACCAGGACGGCAACGACGTGTCGCTGTCGGGCCTGCGCGGCAAGAAGGTCGTCCTCTACTTCTACCCGAAGGCCGACACCCCGGGCTGCACGACGCAGGCCTGCGGCGTGCGCGACCACCTGCGCGACTACGACCACGCCGGCGCCGTCGTCCTCGGGGTCTCGCCCGACCCGGTCAAGGCCGTCCACAAGTTCCGCGAGAAGCACGACCTGCAGTTCACGCTGCTGGCCGACGAGCACCACGAGGTCTGCGAGGCCTACGGCGTGTGGGTCGAGAAGTCGATGTACGGCAAGACCTACTGGGGCGCCAAGCGCGCGACGTTCGTCATCGACGAGGAGGGCGTCGTCCGCCACGTCATCCCGAAGGTCAAGCCGGCCGAGCACGACGAGCAGGTGCTCAAGGCGCTCGGCGAGATGGCCGCCGCCTAGGCATCCGCGCGGCGCCGTGGCCACGACGTGGGTCGCCCTCCTGCGCGCGGTCAACCTCGGGCCCCGCAACCGCGTCGCGATGGCCGACCTGCGGGCGCTGCTCGAGGAGCTCGGCCACCGCGACGTCCGGACGCTGCTGCAGTCCGGCAACGCCGTCTTCTCCGGCGGCCGGCCGACGGCCGCGAAGCTCCGCGCCGCCATCCTCGAGCGGACGGGCACGGACGCGCCCGTCGTGCTGCTCGAGGCCGCCGAGCTGCAGACGGTCGTCGACGAGAACCCGTTCGGCGACCTCGACGACCCCAAGCAGCCGCTCGTCCAGGTCCTCGCCGACCCGCGCGACGCGGCGCGCGTCCAGGCCCTCCAGGAGCGCGACTGGGGGACCGAGCGCTTGGCGGTCGGCTCGCGCGCCGCCTACGTCCACCTCCCGGACGGCATCCGCAACGCGAAGCTCCCGCCCGCGGTCGAGCGGGCGGCGCAGGACACCGTGACGGGGCGCAACTGGGCGACGGTCACCAAGCTCCTCGCGCTCGCCGGCGGCCCAGCAGCGCGCTGAGCGACGGACGACGGCCCGCGGCCTGCGTCCTCGCCGGCGCCGTCTCGGGCAGCTGCGCGACGACCTCGCCGTCGGCGTCGAGGATCGAGATGCGCGGCACGTCGTCGCCGTCGACGTGCAGCGTGATGCGCGGGCGCCCGGCCGAGTCGTAGAGGAACAGCAAGGCTCCGTCGCCGGCGTTGGAGGTGGCGAGCAGGACGCGGGTCGGGGTGTCCTCCGGGCGCAGCTCCTCGATCGGGATCGCCGGGTCGGGCATCTGCTCCATGTGCAGCTGCGCCGCGCCCAGCGCGCCCGCGTTGACGGTGTTCAACGTCAAGCCCTGCGCGGTCGGGTAGTCGAAGGCGATCTGCGCGACGTCGCGCGACACGGTGATGCCGCCCTTCTCGGACTGGTCCTCGTCGTTGAAGATGAAGTAGCTGCCGTCGTCGGGGCCCTGCCGCGCCTCCGCGGGGAACGTGCGGCCCTGCACGTGGACCGGCGGCTTGGTCGACGTGAGCAGGAAGCGCTGCCGGCGGCCCTCGTCGACGACCTGGAGCGAGAGCTTCACGCGCGTGGGCGGCAGCGGCACGCGCACGTCGGGCGGCGCGGCCTCGGCGCCGGCGCCGCGCGTCAGCGCTCCGGCGGCGCCCAGGCCGGCGACCGCCGCCGCGCCGCGCAGCACGCCGCGGCGGTCGAGGGTGGACGTGGACGAGGTGGTCGAGGGCACGGGACAGCACCTTCCGATCGTCGTGGTCGAGCGCGCCGACGCTAGGGGCCGAGCCACCGGTCCATCGAACCCCCTCCATCCGGTCCGTCGGTGCGCGGACGTCGCTCGGCCCCGCGGGGAGCGCGGGCCACGCCCCCGTTAGGATGTCCTAATGGCGATCGCGCCGTCCGCCCTGCCCGCGGACCCCGTCGCGCCGCTCACCGTCGCGCGCCACAACGACTTCGCCCTACCGCTCCGGGCGCTGCCGCACACCGACGAGGCCGCGGGCTGGCGTCCCGGCGACGCCTGCGCACGCGACGCCGCGCTGCGCGAGGAGCTCCTAGGCCGCGCCGCGCAGGTCGCCGCCGGGGCGCCGGTCGCGATGAGCGTCACCGGGCTGGTCGAGAGCCACACGTGGTACGTCACCGCGGCCGCGATGAGCGCGCTGCTCGTGCACGGGGCGCTGCCGCCGCTGGACCGCCTGGAGGTCCACGACAGCGCGTTCGGCTACGTCGACGGCGTCGCGCTGCCGTGCGACGGCTGGACCTGCCCGGCGGACCCCGCGGCACTCGCCCAGGCGCTGCACCTCCACCTGGAGCCGCTGGTGGAGGCGCTGAGCGAGCACCGCGCGCGCAGGCCGCTGTGGCGCTCGGTCGGCGACCGCATCGGCCAGGCGGCCAACTGGTGCGCGGGCGCCTACGGCCACGACCGCGCCTGGGCGCTCGGCGGCGCCGTGCTCGACGCAGACACGCCGTTCCGCGGGCCGGCGGGCTTCGAGGTCGTCGACGGCGCGCCGTTCCGCCGGCGCACCGGCTGCTGCCTCACGCACCGCTGCGCGGGCGCGGAGCTCTGCCCGGACTGCCCGACGCAGGTGGCGCGCGAGCGCCAGGCCGCGCGGCGTGCGGCCCGCGCCGCCTGAGCGGTCCCTACGACAGGGCCGCGATGTGCGGCAGCCCGCGCAGGCGCTCGTCGTGGTCGAGGCCGTAGCCGACGACGAAGCGGTCCGGGATCTCGAAGCCGACGTAGCGGGCCTCGAGCTGGACCTGGCGACGCTCGGGCTTGGTCAGCAGCGCGCAGACCTCGAGCGACGCGGGGCGGCGCTCCTCGAGCATCCGCAGCAGGTAGTCCAGGGTCAGGCCGGAGTCGACGATGTCCTCGACGACCAGCACGTGGCGGCCGTCGATCGACCGGTCGAGGTCCTTCAGGACCCGCACGACGCCGCTGGTCTCGGTCGCCGCGCCGTAGCTCGAGACGGCCATGAACTCGACCTCGGCGGGCACCTCGAGGCAGCGCAGGAGGTCGGCGAGGAAGAGGACCGCGCCCTTGAGCACGCAGACCAGCAGGACGTCGCGCCCGGCGTAGTCGGCGTTGATCTGCGCCGCGAGCTCGCGGACCTTGGCCTGGAGCTCCTCGCTGGTGATGAGGACCTCGCCCTGGTGCTCGTCCGGATGGACCATCGGGACGAGCCTAGAGCCCGCGCCGTGCCCTAGCGTTCCCGCGCGTGAGCGCCAGCGTGACCCCGGGTGAGCCGGGCATCTTCGAGCGGATGTTCCCGATCCGCGAGCGGGGCAGCACCGTCAGGACCGAGGTCCTCGGCGGCGTCGCGACCTTCCTGACGATGAGCTACATCCTCGTCGTCAACCCGGCGATCCTCTCGCAGGCAGGGCTGCCCTTCGGCGCCGTGGTCGTGGCGACCGCGCTCGCCGCCGCCGTCGCGACCGCCGCGATGGGCCTGCTCAGCACGTACCCCTTCGCGCTGGCCAGCGGCCTGGGCATCAACGCCGTCGTCGCGTTCGACATCATCCTCGGGCGCCAGGTGCCCTGGGAGGTCGGGATGGCGTGCGTCGTCATCGAGGGCCTCATCGCCGTGGCGCTCGTCCTGGCCGGGCTGCGCGAGGCGGTCGTCCGCGCGGTCCCGACCTCGATGAAGCTCGCGATCGGCGTCGGCATCGGCCTCTTCATCTGCTTCGTCGGCCTGCGCGACGGCGGCATCGTCGTGAACAACCCGGCGACCGGCGTCGGCCTCGGCGACCTCACCGCGGGCCCGCCGCTCATCGCGCTGGCCGGGATCTTCGTCGCGACCGCCATGACGGTGCGCGGCATCCGCGGCTCGATCCTCGCCGGCATCGCGACCAGCACCGTGCTCGGCCTCGTCTTCGGCGTGCTCGACGGCCCGGACGCCGTCGCCGACTGGCCCGGCAGCGACCAGTTCTCGACCATCGGCGACGCGCTGGACCCCGACAACCTCGCCGACGCGCTGACCTGGGCGCTGGTCCCCGTGATCTTCGCGCTGTTCATGACGGACTTCTTCGACACGATCGGGACGGCCGTCTCGCTCGGGCGCGCCGGCAAGCTCGACGACGCGCAGGGCGAGCTGCCCGAGATGCGCCGCGTGCTGCTCGTCGACTCGGGCGCCGCGGTGCTCGGCGGCGCGGCCGGCGCGTCGAGCGTCACGACCTACGTCGAGTCGGGCGCCGGCGTCTCGGAGGGCGCGCGCACGGGCCTGGCGTCGCTGGTGACCGCCGGCCTGTTCCTCCTGGCCATCCCGTTCGTCCCGCTCATCACGGTCATCGGCCAGTCGGTGCCCTACGTCGGCGACACCACGGTCGTGCCGGCCATCGCGCCGGCGCTCGTCATGGTCGGCTTCCTCATGACGCGCCTGGTCCAGGCGATCGACTGGGGCGACGTCCAGGACGCGGTCCCGGCGTTCCTCATCATCGCCGGCATCCCGCTGACCTTCTCGATCGCCGCCGGCATCGGCCTCGGCGTCCTCGGCCACGTCGTCGCCATGACGGCGGCCGGACGCGCCCGCCAGGTCCACCCGATCATGTGGGTCCTGGTGCCGATGTTCCTCGCCTTCTTCGCCGAGGACTGGCTGTCGGTGAACGTCTTCTGAAAGGTGCCAGGCACCGTTCACGCCACGGGCTGGGGCACCTCGCCGTCCAGGGCGAGCATCCCGGCCGGGACGCAGTCCGGGAGGTCGGCCTCCCGGACCTCCGGCGGCCAGGCCTGCCACGGGAAGTCCCCGCGGCGCTTGCGCAGCGCGTAGCCCGCGCGCCCGGCGGCGTTCGTCGCGTACCAGACGGCGTGCACGGTCCAGGGGAGGACCGGCATCCAGAAGTGCTCGGGCACCGGGTTCTCGGGCCGCGCCGCGGACGGCTCGACCCAGTCGACGTCGGCGCAGACCCAGCCCTCGCCGTCGGCGAACGACAGCCGCCCCAGCGTCTGTCCCGACGCGTCGCAGACCTGGGTCTCGCCGAGCATCTCCGTCGGCCACGGGACCCCCGGCGCGAAGGGCGTCCGCATCGTCACCTCGCCGACGTGCGAGGGATGCACGCACGGGACGCCGAGGACCCTGGCCATCCGCGGCGGCGTCTCGCGGGCGAGCTCGACCATCGTCGCGTGCTCGCGCCGCCAGAACCACGGCGCGGTGACCGCCCACTTCGGGAACGACGGGAAGCACATGCCGCCGGCCATGAGCCGGACCCGCCCGCGAACCCGTGCAGCCGTCCGGCTGCGCAGCCACTCGAAGCCGTTGGCCACGCCGATCGGCCCGTGCGCGGTGTCGGCGATGCCGGGGTCGTCGCCGCCGCGGGAGCTGTGGTTCTCCCACATCGACGGCTGGTCCTTGTCGTGCAGGTGGACGGCTCCGTCGGGCTCGCAGACCGCGTAGGTCCCGTACGCGTCGCCGCCGCGCACCGCCAGGAACCCGCCGCCGACGACGCAGCCGTGGTCGCGCGCGAGGCGCCGCAGCGTCGCGAGCGTCTCGCCCGCCACCGCCTCGGTCGTGCGGCGCATCGCCGGGTGGTGGACGTTCGGCGTGTTCGCGCTCTCGGGCAGGAAGACCATGTCCGGCGCGTGCTCGCGCACCGCCTGGCCGACGACGTCGCGGACGTGGCGCAGGTTGCGCTCGACCTCGCCGAGCTCCACCGCGAGCTGGACGGCGACGACGCGGCGCGTCTGCGGCCCGCTGCTCACGCCGCCACCACCTCGGCGGGCGCGGCCTCGTCCGCGGCGGCCGGCTGCGGCCGGGGCGCCGAGCGCTCCGCCGGCGGCCAGACCCAGTCGCGGCGCTCGTCGCGCGTGGGCTTCGCCACCCGGAACCCTCCGCGGCGCTGCTCGCGCCAGACGTCGAGGTCGAGGCGCAGCTCCTCGAGGACCTCCGCGGCGAGCGCGCGCCGGTCGACGCCGGGGCGCAGCGCGGCACGGGCCATCGCGCGAGCCCCGACGAGCGGGTTCAGCGCCCGGTGCGGCTCGGTGACGCGGTCGAACATCTCGAGCAGCCGCGGCGGGTCGGCGCCGTCCCAGCCGCGCAGCACCTCCTGCACGAGGGGCGACACGGAGAAGACGCGCGACTCGCGGTTGCCCCAGTGGTAGGTCGGCAGGCACTCGCGGTCGCGCCGCGCCTCGACGGCGACCGCCGCGGCGTCGAGCGCCCGGGCGTCGTCGAGCACGGGCGCCACGCCCTCGCCGAGCAGCCGGCCGAAGCGCATCGCGTCGCGCATCCCCTGGCCGATGATCGGGTCCTTGAAGTGGCCGGCGTCGCCCGCCAGCGCCCATCCCGGGCCGCTCGAGCGGCGGAAGAACGCGACCGTGTCGGCCGTCGAGCGCAGCTTGGAGCGGTTCGTCGCGCCACCCAGGCGCTCGCGCACCGCGGGCAGCTCGTCGAGCATCCGCTCCCACATCCCGTCGGGGTCCTTGCGGAACCGCGCGACGTCGGCCGCCGGGCCCATGAAGAGGCACAGGACCCGGTCGTCCGGGCACGGGAAGACCAGGGCGTGGGTCTCCTCGGCCCGGAACTGCACGAGCCGGTCGCGCCACGCCGTGCCGAGCTGCGGGTCGTCCATGGTGAAGAACGCGCAGCCGCGCCCGTTGCGCGAGCCGCGGTAGGGCCGCGCCGCCCCGACGAGCCGCGCGACGGTCGAGCGCCGGCCGTCGGCGCCGACGAGGAGCTTGCAACGGATCTCCCGCCGCTCGCCCTCGGCGTCGCGCACGACGACGCCGGCGACGCGGCCGTCGCGCCACAGGACCTCCTCGAGGCTCGTGCGCTCGCGCACCTCCGCGCCCGCCTCGCGCGCCGTCTGCACCAGCGCGTGGTCGAAGTGCGGGCGCGGCACGCAGATGCCGAAGTCGATCCCGTCGACCGTCGCGAAGCGCTCGAGGCAGCGCACGCCCGCCGCCTCGACCATGCCGTGGTGCGCCCGCGGCGGGTCGCACGCCAGCACGCGGTCCAGCGCGCCGAGCTTGTCGATCTCGGCGACGGCGGACGGGAAGTTCACGTGCGTCGAGAGCGTGTCCGAGGGGAAGTGCGCGCGGTCCACGACGACGACGCGCCGGCCCGCGCGGGCCAGGGCGATCGCGGCCGCGGAGCCCGCGCAGCGGGCGCCGGCGACGACGACGTCGACGGTCTCGGGGACGGCGCGGCGGGCGGTCGGGGCGGCCATGGGGCGACCGTACGGGCGCCCTGCGCGCCGTCGCATCACCCCGCGGGGGGGAAGTCGTGCCCCGGGGTGGTGAACCGCCTTGCCCCGGCGCCCGCGCCGCGGGTTGGATCGCTCCATGACCGCCACCGCGCCCCTGCCTGTGGACGCCGCCGGCGACCAGGTCCCGCGCCTGGCCGGCCTCGACCTCGTCGGCTCGGACCTCGCCCTCGTCGACGCGCTGCGTGCCCACGGCGCCGCCGCGCACGAGCCGGCGCTGCGCGAGCTGGGCGCTCGCGCGGGCAGCACGGCGCTGCTCGACGCCGGCTTCGACGCCAACGAGCATCCGCCCCGGCACGTGCCCTACGACCGCTCCGGCGCGCGCGTCGACGACATCGCCTTCCACCCGTCGTGGCACCGCGTGCTGCGCCTCGCCGTCGAGGCGGGCGTCGCGGGCGGCGTGTGGGCCGACGAGCGACCCGGCGCGCACGTCGCGCGCGCGGCCGGGTTCATCGCCATCGCCCAGGCCGAGGCGGGAGTGACGTGCCCGATCGCCATGACGTGCGCCTCGGTCCCGGCGCTGCGCCTGGACGACGACGTCGCGGCGACCTGGGTCCCGCTCGTCACGAGCGGGCGCTACGACACCCGCCCGCTGCCCGCGCACGAGAAGGAGGGCGCGCTGGTCGGCATGGCGCTGACCGAGCGTGCTGGCGGCTCGGACGTCCGGCGCTGCACGACGACGGCCGTCCACGAGGGCGACGGGGCCTGGCGCGTCACCGGCGAGAAGTGGTTCGTCTCGGCGGTGCAGTCCGACGCCCTCTTCGTGCTGGCCCAGACCGGCGAGGGGCTGAGCTGCCTGCTCGTCCCGCGACGGCGGGCGGACGGCTCGCGCAACGGGATGCGCATCGACCGGCTCAAGGACAAGCTGGGCAACCGCTCGAACCCGACCGCCGAGGTCGAGCTGCGCGACGCCGAGGCCCAGCTCGTCGGCGAGGCCGGCCACGGCGTCCGGGCGATCATGCGGATGATCGCCGGCACGCGCCTGGACTGCGTGCTCGGCTCGGCCGCCGTGATGCGCCTCGGGACGTCCGAGGCGATCCACTGGTGCACGCATCGCAGCGCGTTCGGCCGCCGGCTGGTGGACCAGCCGGCGATGACGGCGGTCCTCGCCGACCTCGCGCTCGAGAGCGAGGCCGCGGCGTGGTCGGGCCTCGCGCTCGCCCGCGCCGCGGAGGACGCCGCGCGCGGCGATGCGACCGCCGCCGCGCTGCGCCGCCTCGCGCTGCCGGCCCTGAAGCTCTGGGTGTGCAAGCGCGCCCCGGCCCACCTCGGCGAGGCGCTCGAGTGCCTCGGCGGCTTCGGCTACGTCGAGGAGTCCCGGCTGCCGCGCGCCTACCGGGAGGCGCCGCTCATGTCGGTCTGGGAGGGCTCGGGCAACGTCCAGGCGCTCGACGTCGTCCGCGCGCTGGCGCGCGAGCCGGAGTCCGCGCAGGCGGTGGTCGACGAGCTCGACCGCGCCCGCGGCGCCAGCCGTCGCCTCGACGCGGCGGTCGACGCGCTGCGCGACGACCTGCGCACCGACGGCGGCCTCGAGGAGGCCCGCGCCCGCGAGGTCGCCGGCCGGCTGGCCCGCTGCTTCCAGGCGGCGCAGCTCGTGCGCCACGCGCCGTCCTTCGTCGCCGACGCGTTCTGCGCCACGCGCCTCGGTGACGGCGACCCCGGCATGGCCGGCGCGCTGCCGCGCGGGCTCGACGTCCAGGCGATCGTCGACCGCGCCGCGCCGCAGCGGGAGGCGGCATGACCAGGGTCGTCGCGATCCAGCCGCGGCTGCGCCTCGGCGAGGTCGAGCACAACCTGCGCCGCGTCGAGGACCTCGTGCGCCAGGCCGCGCGCGAGCACCAGCCGGACGCGGTCTTCCTGCCCGAGGCGATGACCTCCCCCAACGCCTACGGCCCGCAGATGCACCACGTCGCCCGGCCGCTGCTCGGCGCGCCGCTGGAGGTCCTGCGCCGCCTGGCCCGCGAGCACGGCTGCCTCGTCGGCGGCGGCTTCCTGGCGGTGCGTGGCGACGAGGTCCGCGGGACCTACGCGCTGTGCGAGCCCGACGGCGCGATCCACCTGCACGACAAGGACCTGCCGTCGTTCTGGGAGAACGCGTACTCGAGCCCCGGCGTGCCCGGCGACGACGGGGTCGCGCAGACCGCGCTCGGGCCGATCGGCCTGGCGTGCGGCTGGGAGTGGGGCAGGACCCGGACCGTCGAGCGCCTGCGCGGCCGCGTCCGCCTGCTCGGCGGCGGGATGCACTTCCTCTCGTACCCGAGCTGGCCGCTCACGCGGCCGTGGTTCGCCCGCGACGAGGAGCTCCTCGTGCAGTACGCGCGAGAGCTGCCGGGGCGCGTCGCGCGGATGCTCGGCGTGCCCGTCGCCCAGCCCTCGCACGTCGGGGAGCTCGACATGGCCACGCCGATGGCGCCGGGGGTTCGGTGGCGCACGCGGATGCTCGGCGAGACGCAGGTCTGCGACGCCGACGGCCTGCCGCTGGCGCGGATGGCCTACGCCGACGGCGAGGGCTACGTCGCCGCCGAGGTCGAGCTGGCCGAGCCGGCGCCGCGAGACCCCGCGCCGCGGACGTTCTGGAACGCCTCGTTCCCGCTGAGCGCGCACCTCGTCTGGCACGTGGGCAACGCGCACGGCAGGGCGCAGCGGGCGCTGCGCGCGCGGCTCGGCCGCAACGCCTGGCGGCCGGGGCCGGACCTGCCGGCCCACGTCCCCGCCGCGCAGGCCCCGCCGCTCACCGACGACCCGGCCCACGAGCGCGCGGCGATGGTCTAGCGTCGCTTCGTGGTCGAGACCGCGACGCTGCGCGAGGAGCTCGCCGCCGCGATGGCGCGCCTGCCCCCGTGGCCGCCCGCCGACGACGCCGGCACGCCGTCCGGCGGCGCCGAGGGCGGCGTCGAGCTCGAGCTGCGCCGGCGCCTGGACACGCTCGCGGCGGTGCACGAGGCGCTGGCCCGGCTGCGCCGGGTGCGCACGGTCGAGGGGCTGATCGCCCGCGCTCCGCAGGAGGTCTGCGGCGCCTGCGGCTTCGACCGCTGCGTCGTCTACCAGGTGCGCGGTCCCGAGCTCATCGCCGAGAGCTTCCACGTCGACGGCGACCCCGCGACCGCCGAGCGCCTGCTGGCCTTCTCGCGGCGCTTCCCGCTCCAGCTGCGCGACCAGGTGCTCGAGCGCGAGATGGTCCGCCGGCGCATCCCGATGACCGTGCAAGACGTGATGGACAACCCGCGGACGTTCAAGCCGCTGGCCGAGGTCTACGACACGCACTCCTACGTCGCCGCGCCGATCCTCCCCGAGGGCCGCGTCATCGGCTTCGTGCACGCCGACCACCGCCACAAGCCGCGGCGGGTGGACGAGGTCGACCGCGACGCGCTGTGGGCGTTCGCCGAGGGCCTGGGCCTGGCCATCGAGCGCAACCGCCTCGCCGAGCGGCTGCAGGCCCAGGGCGAGGAGCTCCAGCGGCTGCTGCGCCGCGCGCAGGCGGTCGTCAGCGACTACCGCGAGGCGGGGGTCGAGCTCGTCTCCCACGGCGACGAGCCCAGCGCCGCGATGCGCACCGCCGAGGCGCTGCTCGGCGGCCCGACGCCGGAGCTCGAGGAGGGGCCCGTGGCGTCGCTGTCCCCGCGTGAGCGCGAGGTGCTCGCCCTGCTGGCCGGCGGTGCGTCGAACGCCCAGATCGCCGAGCGGCTCTTCATCGCCGACGAGACGGCCAAGAGCCACGTCAAGCACGTCCTGCGCAAGCTCGGCGCGGCCAACCGCGTCGAGGCCGCGGCGTTCTGGCTGCGCGCCCAGCAGGACGGCCTCTAGCCGCCGTCGCGGTGCAGGGCGACGCCGGCGACGACCAGGCCGACGCCCAGGAGGTCCGTGGCCGACGGGACCTGCGCGAGGACGACGAGGCCGATGACCGTGGCGGTGGCGGGCAGGAGCGCGACGAGCAGCGCGTAGCCCGCACGGGACAGCGCAGCCATCGCGCGCTGGTCGGCGACGTACGGGACCACCGACGAGCAGACCGCCACGCCCGCCCCCGCGGCGAGCGCGACGGGGTCGGTGAACGCGGGGAGCGCGTCGGCGAGCGCGACGGGGGAGACCGCGACCGTCGCCACGACCATCGACGCGGCGAGGCCGTCGACGCCGTCGAGCGCCGCGAGCCGGCTCGCGCGGTGCGCGAGGGCGATGTAGGCGGCGAAGAGCAGCGCGTTGGCGGCGGCCAGCGCGACGCCCAGCGCCTCGCCCTCGAGGTGCACGCCGGTGAGGACGTAGACGCCCGGGACCGCGAGCACGAGCGCGGCGAGGTTGCGTGCGCTGCGCACGCCGAGCGCCGCGAGCACGACCACGGGCGCGAACTCGACGGCGGCCACCGTGGCGAGGGGAAGGCGGTCGATGGCGAGGTAGAAGCAGCAGTTCATGGCCGCCAGCACGGCGCCCCAGGCGACCAGCAGCCGGCGCCCGGCGCGGTCGAGCTGGGCGAGCGCGCGCCACGGCCGGCGCCACGCCGCGAGCAGCGCCGCCGCGACGGCGATGCGCAGCCACGCGACGCCCAGCACGTCGAGGCGCGCGAAGAGCAGGACGGCGAAGGCCGGGCCGAGGTAGTGGAAGGTCGCCGAGACGAGGAACCAGCCCTGCGGAGGCACGGTCCGAGAGGCTCGACGGCGGCGCGGCTCGACGGAATGGCCGATCGACGGCATGCTGCGCGCGATGCCTGCGAAGCCGAGGTCCGCGCCGTGCTCGACCCGCTGAACCGTCAGCTCGTGGCCGAGCTGCAGGGCGACGCCCGCCTGTCACTGGCCGAGCTGGGCCGCCGCGTCGGCCTCAGCGCCCCCGCGGTGGCCGAGCGCCTCGCGCGCCTCGAGGCGACGGGCGTCATCCGCGGCTACCGCGCCGACGTCGACCCGCGCGCGGTCGGCTGGCCGCTGAGCGTCGTGGTCCGCGTGCGCCCGGCGCCGCGGATGATCCCCAAGGTCGCCGAGGCCGCGGCCGCGTCGTCCGAGGTCGTCTGGTGCCATCGCATCACCGGGGAGGACTGCTTCGTCCTGCGCGCGCACGTCCGCGACGTCGACCACCTCGAGGAGCTCATCGACCGCTTCACCCCCTTCGGGCAGACGACGACGTCGATCGTCCAGTCCTCCCCCGTCGACGGCCGCCCCGTCGCCCTGGGATGAAAGGTGCCTGGCACCTTCCAGGTACCACCACCGTGCGGCGGCTCGGCTGATGCCATCCTCGACGCATGGGGCACATCGCCGTCACCGGGCTGGCCTACGCCCACCCGGGCGGCGACCCGCTGTTCGAGGAGGTCACCTTCAAGGTCGCGCCCGGCCAGACCGCCGGCCTGGTCGGCGTCAACGGCGTCGGCAAGTCGACGCTGTTGCGCGTCATCGCCGGCGAGCTGCAGGCCGAGGCCGGCGAGTCCGGCGTCGGCGGTCGCCTGGCGCGGATGCCGCAGGACGTCGGCACCGGCGACGACGCGCGCACGGTCCGCGAGCTGCTGCTCGTGGCGGCGCCGTCGTCCCTGCGCGACGCGGGCGAGCGCATGGCCGGGGCCGAGCAGGCGCTGGCCGCCGGCGAGGCGCCCGAGGTCGCGGGCGTCGCGCTGGGCGAGGCGATCGCCGACTGGTCCGAGCTGGGCGGCTACGAGCTCGAGGCGCGCTGGGACGAGGCGTGCCGCCGCGTCGTGCGCGCAGGGCTCGACGAGGTCGGCCCGCGCCCGGCGGGGACGCTGAGCGGCGGCGAGCGCAAGCAGCTCGTCCTCGCCGCGCTGCTGGCCTCCGACGCCGACGTCCTGCTCCTCGACGAGCCCGACAACTTCCTGGACATCCCGGCCAAGCGCGAGCTCGAGCGCGCGCTGGCGGGGACGCCGAAGACCGTGCTGCTCATCAGCCACGACCGGGCGGTCCTGCGCGCGGCGGTGGGCGCCGTCGTGACGCTCGAGGGCCGGGGCGCCTGGACGCACCCCGGGTCCTACGCGACCTACCGCGAGGCGCGCGAGGCCCGCCAGCGCAAGCTCGGCGACGCCCTGCAGCGCTGGCGCGACGAGGAGCGGCGCCTGCGCGAGCTCGTGCGCAAGTTCAAGGAGCGCGCGAAGTACTCGTCGGACTGGGCCAAGAAGGCCGACGCGATGGAGACGCGCTGGAAGCGCTTCACCGCCGACGGCCCGCCGCCGGCGCCGGTCGGCGACCGCCAGATCAAGGTCCGCCTGCGCGGCGGCGACTCGGCGCGGCGCGTGCTCGCCTTGCGCCACCTCGCGATCCCGGGCCTCGTCGCGCCCGTCGACGACGAGGTGCACTTCGGCGAGCGCGTCGGCCTGGTGGGCCCCAACGGCTCGGGCAAGAGCCACCTGCTGCGGCTGCTCGCCGGCGAGGACGTCGCCCACGAGGGCGAGCTGCTCGTCGGCCCGCGCGTCTCGCCGGGGCTCTTCACGCAGCTCAACGTCCGGCCCGACCTCATGGACCGCGTCGTCCTCGACGCGGTGCAGGAGCGCACCGGCAACCGCGAGCAGGCCATGCAGGGCCTCGCGCGCTACGACCTGCAGACGGCGGCGCACCGGCCCTACCGGACGCTGTCGGGCGGCCAGCGCGCGCGGCTCGAGGTGCTGCTGCTCGAGATCGAGGGCCACAACCTGCTGCTCCTCGACGAGCCGACGGACAACCTGGACGTCGAGAGCTGCGAGGCGCTCGAGGCGGCGCTCGAGGAGTTCGAGGGGACGGTGGTCGCCGTCTCCCACGACCGCGCGTTCCTCGAGCGCCTGGACCGCTTCCTGCTCGTCCCGCACGCCGGTCCCGTACGGGCGCTGCCGGACCCGCGGGCGGCACTCGAAGCGCTCGGCGCTTAGCTCCTGCAAAGGTTGAACGCCTGTTCAGCTTTTGCTTCTCTTGGTCGCATGAACGTCCGCGTCTGCGCCCTGGCGCTGCTCGCCGCCCTGCTGCTGACGGCGACCGCCCAGGCGCACCCCGAGCGCCCCACGAAGTTCCCGGACCCCAACGGCGCGACCGTGCCCGAGGTCCGCACGTCGGGGCCGGTCCTGGTCGTGTGCAACGCCGGCTCGGGGACGGCGATCAAGAAGGTCTTCAAGGGCAAGGGCCGGAAGACCACGAAGCTGCGCAGGCAGCGGCTCGCCCTGCTGAAGAAGTGCAGGTTCAAGCACATCCAGGCGGCGGTGGACGCGGCGAAGACCGGCGACCGGATCCAGATCCTCCCGGGCACCTACCGCGAGGAGCCCAGCCGCGAGGTCCGCCACAACGACCCAGGGTGCGGAGCGCTGCGCGACCCGGGCGACGGCCACGGCGCCTACGCGCTGTACGCCTTCCACCTGAAGTGCCCGACGTCGCGCAACCTCATCTTCATCGGCGGCGACTCCAACGACGACGGCACCTGCGACGCCAAGTGCCGCCTGCAGATGGAGGGCATGGGCAAGAAGCCGACCGACGTGCGGATCATCGGCGACCGCGTCAAGGAGGACGTGATCCGCGCCGACCGCGCCGACGGCTTCGTCCTGCGCAACGTCTCGGTCGAGCAGGGCGCGTTCAACGGCGTCGACGTCGTGGAGACCAACGGGTTCCGGCTCGAGCACCTCGAGGCGGTCTACAACCAGAACTACGGCGTCCTGACCTTCACGTCGGACAACGGCCTCTACGACACGATCGAGGCCTACGGCAACGGCGACTCCGGCGTCTACCCCGGCTCGGGGCCCGAGCGCCACTGCCAGAGCTACGGCATCGAGATCCGCAACGTCGACTCCCACGACAACGTGCTCGGCTACTCGGGCACCGCGGGCAACGGCACCTGGGTGCACGACTCGAAGTTCCACCACAACTCCGCGGGCATCTCCGACGACTCGTTCGCCTCCGGCCACCCGGGGATGCCGCAGGACTGCTCGAAGTGGGAGGACAACGAGGTCTACTCCAACAACGTGAACTTCTTCACGACCGAGCTGCAGCAGCACTGCGCGGCGACGCCGTTCGAGAAGCTCGAGCGCGAGGAGGTCTGCCCGCAGTTCCAGGTGCCGGTCGGCGCCGGGTTCATCCTCTACGGCGTCAACGACAACATCATCCGGCGCAACAGGGTCTGGGACAACTGGCGCTCGGGCGTCCGGCTGTTCTGGGTGCCCGGCGTCATCCGCGGCGAGACCAGCCCGGAGGCGCAGTTCGACACCTCCAACGGCAACAGGTTCATCGCCAACACGTTCGGCAAGGACCGCGACGGCAGGCCGGCCCCCAACGGCGTCGACGTCTTCTGGGACGAGCAGGGGATGGGCAACTGCTGGGACGGCAACGTCGGCCTCGCGCCCGGCGGCGGCATCACGTCGGACCCGGCGACCCTGTCCGGCTGCCCCGGCTCGCTGTTCAAGCGGCCGGTGAACGCGATCAAGGCCGCGGCCGAGATCCCGTGCGCCAGCTGGAACCCGCGCACGAACCAGCATCCCGTCGGCTGCGTCTGGTTCGACACGCCCAAGCGCCCGACCCGCCGCTGATGCGCGCCCGCCGGCTCACCGGCGCCCTGGCGGCGGCCTGCGCGGCCGCCGCCCTCGGCGTCGCGGGCTGTGGCGACGACGGCGACGCCGCCGCCGGCGCGCAGCTGCAGTGGGTCAGCCAGCCGGTCGTCTTCGCGCCCGAGGGCCGCGAGCAGGAGCGCATCCTCAGCGGCCGCGTCCTCAACGACGGCGACGAGGCGATCACCGTCCGCGTGGACCAGCTCTTCGCCGAGGGCGCCGACGGGCGGCGCCAGCCCGCCAACGGCCGCTTCGCCGAGGCCTTCGGCCACGGCCTCTACGGCCCCGGCGGCCCGCCCGCGCCCCTGCGCGCCTCGAAGTACGACCAGCGCCGCCTGGGCGAGATCGCCGAGATCGAGCCGGGCCAGTCCAAGCCGCTGACCGTGGCGTGGCGCGGGGACGCGACCGTGCTGCACGTGGGGCCGGCCCGGCTGGAGCTGCCGCCGGCGCAGGCGGGGGACTCGTAGGGCCGGTTCAGCCCGACGTCGCGCCCACGACCACCGCGTCCAGCTCCGCCAGCGTCGCCTCGAGCGGCGCCACGGACCGCTGCGCGCGACACAGCACCACCGCGCCCTCGATCGCGGCGACGCTGAGCGCGGCCACGCGCAGCGCGCGGCCCTCGTCGGCACCCGCGTCCTGCAGCAGCGCCGCCAGGCGCCCCTGCCACGTCGCGAACACCTCGCCGGCGGCGTCGCGCGGGCCGTCGTCGCCGTCGTGGTCCTCGACGGCGACCGCGACGACCGGGCAGCCCACGTTGAAGTCCTTGCGCTCGAGCTCGGCGGCGAAGAAGCGGCCGAAGGTGCGCAGCGCGGTGCGCGGGTCGTCGGCGTCGCCGACGGCGGCGCCGAAGGCCTCGCCGGCCCAGCGCACGGCCTCCTCGGCGAGCTGCGCCTTGCCGCGCGGGAAGTGGTGGTAGATCGAGCCGCGCGGGGCGCCCGTCGAGGCGATGACCTCGCGGAAGCCGGTGCCGCTGTAGCCGCGGCGGCGCAGCAGGTCGGCGGCGCCGCGGACCATGACGTCGCGGGTGTCGGCGCGCTTGACCATGACGGCCATCATAGGCACTATGACGGTCGTCATACTCTCGTCAAGCCGCCGCAGGAGGCCGATCCACCGCCATGCCGCTCCTCGAAGTCGTCACGCCCCACGGGACCCTCGACCAGCCGACCACCGACGCGCTGCTCGCCGAGCTCGGCGCCACGCTCCTGCGCTGGGAGGGCGCGCCCGACACGCCGTTCATGCGCTCGCTGATGTGGGCCTCGGCCTCCGAGCAGCGCTTCGTCGTCGGCGGGGACGCCGAGGCGCCGCCCGTCTTCCGCGTCCACGCGACGGTGCCCGAGGGGGCGCTGAGCGCGCGGCGCAAGGCGGGCTTCGTGCAGGAGGCCACCGCCGCGGTCGTCCGGCACGCCGGCCTGGACGCCGAGGCCGACGGCCTGCGCGTCTGGGTCCTCGTGCACGAGGTGCCCGACGGCAACTGGGGCGCCGGCGGGACCGTCGTCCAGTTCGCGCAGATCCGCCAGATGGCCGCGGCGCAGCGCGCCGAGGCCGGAGCGGAGGCGGCGCCCGCGTAGCGCGGCGCCTACGGCAGGCGGCCCTGGCGACGGACGCCCAGGGCCGCCGCGCCGAGCAGCAGGACGAGCCCGGCGAACGCCGGCATCACCGTGATCTCGCGCTGCTCGCTCTTCGTCGAGAGCTGCGCACCCAGGCGCTCGTAGATCTCCTTGAGCCGCTCGGCGTCGTCGACCTCGTAGGCCTCGGCGCCGGAGATCGCCGCGATCTCGCGCATCGTCTCCGGGTCGGGCGGCACCGGCAGCGAGCCGCCGAACGGCCCGCCCGGCACGACGCCGTCGGGCGTGCCGAGGGCGATCGTGAAGACCGGGATGCGCGCGGCGCCGGCGCGGCGGGCGACGACGAGCGGGTCGACGCCGTCGGTCGCCTGGCCGTCGGAGAGCAGGACGATCGCCGTCGGCGGCCGCGAGCCCACGGCGGGACGGCGCGGCAGCGCGTCGAGCGCGACCTGCAGGGCGTCGCCGGTCGCCGTCCCGCCGACGGGCTCGAGCGAGCGGATGGTGCCCTCGGTCGGCGTGCGGTCGGGGGAGGGACGGACGACCGTGTAGGGCCGGTCCGAGAAGCCGACGACGCCGACGCGCACGCGCTCCGGGATCTTGTCGAGGAACGCGAGCGCCGCCCGGCGGGCGGCCTCGAGGCGGTTGGGCTCGACGTCCTCGGCCTCCATGGAGCGCGACGCGTCGAGCACGAGCATGAGCGACGCCCGCTCGTCGGGCACCGCGACCGTGCGCTCCGGTCGCGCGAGCGCGACCACCAGGGCGGCGACCGCCGCGAGCAGGACCGCCAGCGGCAGGTGGCGGCGCCACGCCGGCTCGTGGCCGATGACGCCCGCGAGCACGGGGACGCCCGGGAAGCGGACCGCATGGCGCCGGGCCCGGCGCTGGGCGGCGCTGCGCAGCAGCAGGATCGCCGGGACGAGCAGGAGCGCGAGGAAGGCCAGCGGGCTGGCGAAGCTGATCGCGACCGGCACGGCGAGGCTCATCGCGGGGCGAGCCCCCGGCCGAGGCCGCGCAGCCAGTCCTCACCCGTCGAGAGGTCGACGTGCGCCGCCCGCGCGCGGCGGAAGGCCTGCACGAGCGCGGCCCGCCGGGACGCCTCGGCCGCCGCGTAGCGGTGGCGCAGCGCCGCGTCGGACGTGTCGACCTCGACGAGCCGCCCGGTCTCCGGGTCGGCCATGAGGACGCGGCCGACGGCGGGCAGCTCGGCCTCCCGCGGGTCGTGGACCTCGACGCAGCACAGCGCGTGGCGCTGGCCGAGGCCGGTCAGGACCTTCTCCCAGCCGTCCTGCTCGCGGAAGTCGCTGACGACGGCGATGAACCCGGCGCGCTGGGTCACCCGGCCGACGCGGTCCAGCGCCGCGGCCAGCCCGGAGCGCTCGTCGGCGGCGCCGCCCTCGCCCGTCGGGTCCGGCGCAACACCGCCCTCGAGCGCCGCCTCGACCGCCAGCACCGCCCGCCGGCCGCCGCGCGGGGGCGACAGCGGGATCCCCGGCGCGCCCGCGAGCACGACGCCCACGCGCCCGCCGCCGCGACCGGCCAGCCGCGCGAGGACCTTCGCCGCGCCCTGCGCGACGTCGCTCTTGAGCCGCAGCGCCGTCCCGAACGCCATCGACGGCGAGACGTCGACCACGATCCACGAGGTCAGGACCCGCTCGGGGACGTGCTCGCGCACGTGCGGCACGCCGGTGCGCGCGCTGGCCGCCGCGTCGAGCGAGCGCGGGTCGTCGCCCGGCCGGTAGGGCCGGATCTGCGCGAGCTCGGTGCCGGAGCCGGTGCCCGCCGCGCGGTGCTCGCCCGGCAGCAGGCCGCCGACGCGCTGCTCGAGGCGCAGGGCCAGGCCCTGGACGAGCGCGCTGGGGATCGGCCCCGGGCCCTGAGCCCCGGGCGGGCGCTGCAGCCCGGCGCCGATGCGGTGGCCGACAGCCCCCGTGGAGGCCGCAGCCGCCACTACGCCGCGGCCGCCCCGTGGGCCGGCACCGTGGCCAGCACGCGGTCCAGGATGTCGTCCGTGGTGACGCCGTCGGCGAGCGCGTCGTAGGAGAGGACGATCCGGTGGCGCAGCACGTCGTGGGCGAGGTCGCGCACGTCGCCGGTGACGACGTGGCCGCGGCCGCGCAGCATCGCCAGCGCCTGGGCGGCCTGGACGAGGCCGATCGGCCCGCGCGGGCTGGAGCCGAAGGCGATGAGCGGCTCGAGCTCGTCGAGCCCGTGGCGGCTCGGGCGGCGCGTGGCGTCGGCCAGCCGGACGGCGTAGCCGACGACCTCGCGGTCGACGAGCACCTCGCGGGCCGCGCCGGCGAAGCGGTTGAGGTCCTCGAGCTCGAGGACCTGGCGCGCGTCGGGCAGGCCGCTGACGACGCGGCCGACGACGGCCGCCTCCTCGCCGGGGCTCGGGTAGTCGACGAGGACCTTGAAGAGGAAGCGGTCGAGCTGGGCCTCGGGCAGCGGGTAGGTGCCCTCGGACTCGATCGGGTTCTGCGTCGCCAGGACGAGGAACGGCTCGGGCACCACGTGCGTCTCGCCGCCGATCGTCACCTGGTGCTCCTGCATGACCTCGAGCAGCGCGGACTGCACCTTCGCGGGCGCGCGGTTGATCTCGTCGGCGAGCAGGAGGTTGGCGAAGACGGGGCCGAGCTCGGTCTGGAAGGTGCTCGAGTCCGGCCGCCAGATGCGCGTGCCGACGAGGTCGGCCGGCACGAGGTCCGGCGTGAACTGCACGCGGCCGAAGCGCCCGCCGACGACCTGGGAGAGCGTCTTGACCGTCAGCGTCTTGGCCAGGCCGGGCACGCCCTCGAGCAGGACGTGGCCCCCGACCAGCACCGCCAGGAGCAGGCGCTCGAGCAGGGCGTCCTGACCGACGACGACGCGCTTGGCCTCCTGCAGCGCCGACTCGAGCGCGCGACGGCTCTCGGGCAGGTCGTCGCCGCCGAACGGCCGGTGCTCCTGGTCAGGGACGGGCTCGAGCGTCACCCCCGGCACGGTACGAGCTCCGCCGTCAGCCACCCGTAAGACGGCGTTCAGGCTGCCTTGAGCACGCGGGCGTACAGTCGACAGGGCAATGCGCGTGCTCATCGCCGAAGACGAGGTCCGGGTCGCCGCCGCCGTGGCGCGCGGACTGCGCCGTGAGGGCATGGCGGTCGACGTCGCCAACGACGGGGCCGGCGCCCTCGCCAAGGCCCGGGTGCACCCCTACGACGTCGTCGTCCTCGACCGCGACCTGCCCGAGCTGCACGGCGACGACGTCTGCCGCGCGCTCAACAGCGAGCAGCCCGAGACGAAGATCCTCATGCTCACCGCCGCGCGGACGACCGACGACCTCGTCACCGGCCTGTCCCTGGGCGCCGACGACTACCTCCCCAAGCCGTTTCGCTTCGCCGAGCTCGTCGCGCGCCTGCGGGCGCTGGCCCGCCGCACCGGCCAGGCGCTGCCCGCCGTGCTCGAGCACGGCGACGTGGTCCTGGACCCGGCCCGGCGCACCGTCGAGCGCGCCGGCCGCCCGATCTCGCTGAGCCCGAAGGAGTTCGGCGTCCTGCAGGCGCTGATGGAGGCCGGCGGCGCGATCGTCAGCGTCGAGCAGCTGCTCGAGCGCGTGTGGGACGAGAACGTCGACCCGTTCACCAACACGGTCCGCATGACCGTGATGACGCTGCGGCGCAAGCTCGGCGACCCGGCCGTCATCCACACGGTCCCCGGCGCCGGCTACCGCGTGTGACGCCGGGCGGCCGCCGGCGGCGGGCGCCCTCGGTCCGCGTCCGCCTCACCGCCCTCTACGCCGGGGTGCTCGTCCTGAGCACCGCGGCGCTGCTGGCCGCCTCCTACGTGGTGCTGCGCGGGCAGCTGGACCGCACGCTGCCGCCCGAGCTGGCCGACGACGCGCTGGCCGACGTCGCCGGCCAGTACGTCGTGGGCCTCCTGGGCGCGACGCTCCTCGCCGTCGCGCTGGGGTGGGCGCTCGCCGGCCGCGCGCTCGCACCCATCGCCCGCATCACCGCCACCGCACGCCGGATCTCCGACGAGCGCCTCGACGCGCGCGTCGGCCTCGAGGACGGCCCCGACGACGAGCTGCGCGAGCTGGCCGCGACGCTCGACGAGATGCTTGACCGCCTCGAGCGCTCCTTCGGCGCGCAGCGCCGCTTCGTCGCCAACGCCAGCCACGAGCTGCGCTCCCCGCTCACCGTCATCCGGACGGAGGCCGAGGTCGCCCTCGCCGACCCCGACGCCACGCCTGAGGAGCTGCGCGAGGCGCTCGGCCACGTCGTCGAGGCCGCCGACCGCACGGAGGAGCTGCTCGAGGCGCTGCTCGTCCTGGCTCGCTCCCACGCCGCGTCGGGCGGGCGCGAGCCGCTGGACCTCGCCGCGGCGGCGCGCGCCGCGGTGGCGGCCGTGCCGCCCGGCCAGGTGGACGTGACGATCGACGCGCCGCCCGCGCCCGCCGTCGGCGACCGCGCGCTCGTCGAGCGCCTGGCGGTCAACCTCGTCGACAACGCCGTGCGCTACAACCGCGCCGGCGGCCGGGTCACCGTCGTCACCGGCCGCGACGGCGCGTGGGCCTGGCTGCGCGTGACGAACACCGGGCCCGAGCTCTCGCAGGACGACGCGACGCGCCTGACCGAGCCCTTCGAGCGCCTGGGGCGGCGGGCGGGCGCGGGCGGCTCGGGCCTCGGCCTCTCCATCGTGCGCTCGGTCGTCGAGGCCCACGGCGGCCGGCTGGCGATCACGCCGCGGCCCGCGCCGCTCGGCGGGCTCGAGGTCGAGGTGCGGCTGCCGGCCGGCGGCTAGCTGCGGAAGTCCGGCGCCACCGACTGCTGCTTGCGGTGGGGCTTCGGGCAGTCGCGCCCGTCGCGGTGCTGGGGCGCGGCGTGGCGGTGCTGCTTGGTGGCCGCGGCGAGGTCCGTGTCCACGGCGGCGACGCCCTGCACGGAGGAGCCGAGCAGCCCGAGGCCGGCCACGGCGATCGCGGTCACGGGCAGGCGGCGCAGGGCAGGGCGCATGGCCTCATCCAAGCTGCACGGCCTGAAGCCCGTCTAAACGGCGTGCGTCACGAGACGCACTAGGGCAGGCGCCCGAAGAACGCGAGCGAGAGCGCCCCGCCGGCGAGCACGAACAGCAGCGCGGCCCCGGCCACGCCGGCCGTCATCTCCCGCCGCTCGTCCTGGCGCCCCACCCGCGAGCCGAGCTCCTCGTACACGCGGTCGAGGCGCGGGGCGTCCGCCGCGGTGAACGCCTCGCCGCGCGCCACGGCGGCGATCCGCCGCAGCGACGCGGGGTCCGGCGGCACGCGGCGCACCTCGGTGCCCTGGCCGCCGGGGCGGCGCACGCGGATCGTCCCCTGCTGGGTGCCGAGCGCGACGGTGTAGACCGGCACGCGCTGGCGGCGCGCCTCGCGGGCGACGTCGACCGGGTCGCGCCCGCGCACGCTGGCGCCGTCGGTGAGCAGGACGACCGCGGCCGGCGGTGCCTCGGGGCCCGACTCGGTGCCGCGGGGGCGCACGAGGCGCAGCGCCGCGGCGAGCGCGTCGCCCGTCGCGGTGCCGCCGGCCGGGGTGAGCGTCGCGAAGGCGTCGCGCAGCTCCTGGCGGTCGACCGTCGGGGTCGCGATGACCTCGGCGCGCTGGTTGAACGCGACGGCCGCGGCGCGGACCTGGCGCGGGAGGCGGTCCAGGAAGCGGCTGACGGCCTGGCGCGCGGCGTCCAGGCGGTTGGGCGCGACGTCGCGCGCCTCCATGGAGCCCGAGCGGTCGGTGACCAGGACGACGGTCGCCTGCTCGGACGGGACGGCGACAGTCCGCTCCGGCTTGGCCAAGGCGACGCCGAGCAGCGCGAGGGCCAGGGCGTAGCAGGCGATCGGGGCGTGCCGGCGCCACCCGGGCCGGTCGCGGATCGCCGACGCGGCGACGGCCGGCGCGGCGAAGGCCGAGACCTGCGCGCGCCGGCGCCCCTGGTCGATGAGGTACCACCAGAGCGCCAGCGGGACGAGCAGCAGCCCGAGCAGGAGCCACGGCTCGGCGAAGGAGAGGGCGACCGGCGCCGCCACGGCGGCGGCGCTCACGGGCCGGCGGTCGAGGGCCGGTCGGCGAGCTCGACCTCGACCGTCATCCGGTCGCCGTTGCGCAGCACGGTGATCGGGATGCGGTCGCCCGGCTCGCGGTCGTTGATCGCGCGCGACACGTCCTCGGGTGCGCGCACGGGCGTGCCGTCGACGCTGACGATCGTGTCGCCGTCGCGGCCCTGCAGCGTCCGCGCGGCGCGCAGGCCGGCGCGCGACGCCGGGCTGTCCGGGCGCACCTCGCGCACGACGGCGCCCGTGGCGCCGCTGGGCGCCGCGCCCGTCGCCACGCCGAGGTACGGCCGCACGACGTGCCCCCCGTTCTTGAGCGTCGGGACGACCTCGCGGACGGTGTTGGACGGGACGGCGAAGCCGATGCCGACGTTGCCGCCGCCGCCCCCCGCGGTGGCGATCTGGGAGTTGACGCCGATGACGCGGCCGCGCTCGTCGAGCAGCGGGCCGCCGGAGTTGCCGGGGTTGATCGGCGCGTCGGTCTGGATGACCTCGTCGATGGAGAAGCCGTTGGGCGCCTCGATGGAGCGACCGACGCCCGAGACGATGCCCTGGGTGACCGTCCGCTGGAGCCCCAGCGGGTAGCCGATCGCGACCGCGAGCTGGCCGGTCTCGACGTCGTCGGAGTCGGCCAGCGGCAGCGGCTTGACGCCGCTCACGGCCCGGCGCGAGACGCGCAGCACGGCCAGGTCGGTCGACGGGTCGGTGCCCATCACGCGGGCGCGGACCGGCGGCTTGCCGTCGTCGAGGACGAGCGAGACGCGCTCGGAGGCGCCGACCACGTGGGCGTTGGTGACCACGGTCCCGTCGCCGTCGATGAGCCAGCCCGTGCCGCTGCCGCCGTTGCGGCGGACCTGCAGGACCGACTTGCCGGCGCCGGCGTAGATCGCGCCCGTGCGGCTCGGCGGGATCCGGCCCGGCGTGGCCTGGATCTCCTTGGGCTGGGCGACCTCGGTCTCGCCGTCGAGCGCGCCGGCGGCGAAGAGCGACCCGACGGCCACGGCGGCGCCGCCCGCGGCGGTGGCGGCGATGGCGGCGACCCGGCGCGAGCGCGGGGGCGGCGGCGGGGCGAGCTCCGCGGTGGCCGCGGCACCCCGCGGGGGGGACGCGGCGCGCTGGCGCTCCTGCCACGAGCTGCGCCCGGCGGGCTGCTCGTCCCCGGGAGCCTCCGGACCACCGGCGCTGCTCCCCGGCGCGGCGGCCGGAGGATCCGGGCGGTTCGCTGGATCCTCGTCGGACGCCCAGAGGGGGAAGCCGTCACGCATGCACGTCCCAGGGTGCCAACGCCACCGTCAAGGGTGCCTAAGACGCCTGCCGCCGGGTAGCGCCTAGAGGGCCATGACCGACACGACTCGCACCCCCGAGCGGTCGAACGGCTCCGCGGCGGACCGGCCCACGGCCGACCTCGTCAAGGACCTCTCGACCCAGCTCTCGACGCTCGTGCGCAAGGAGCTGGAGCTCGCGAAGCTCGAGCTGACGGCGAAGGGCAAGCAGGCCGGCATCGGCGCCGGCATGCTCGGCGCCGGCGGCCTCCTCGCGCTCTTCGGCGCCGGCGCCCTGGTCGCCGCGGCCATCGCCGGCCTCGCCACCGCCGTCGACACCTGGCTGGCCGCCGTGATCGTCGGCGCGGTGCTCCTGGCCACGGCCGGCGTGCTCGCGCTGCTGGGCAAGAACCGCGCGACGAGCGCCCTGCCGCCCGCGCCGGAGCAGACCATCGCCGACGTCCAGGAGGACGTCCGCTTCACCAAGCAGCGCGTCCAGGAGGCCCGTCGATGAGCGACGACACCCAGACCACGACCACCGACGAGCGGGCCGAGATCCAGGCCGAGATCGAGGAGACGCGCGAGCAGCTCGGCGAGACCGCCGCCGCGCTCGCGCACAAGGCCGACGTCAAGGCCCGCGCGCACGACGCCGTCGAGGAGAAGAAGGCCGAGCTGCGCGGCAAGGCCGAGGAGCTCAAGAGCACGGCGCAGGAGAAGCTCGGCGCCGCGAAGGGCGCCGCCCAGGACCGCGCGCCCGACGGCGCGCAGCAGGGCGCCCAGCAGGCGGCGCAGGCCGCCCAGCACGCCGCCACGCAGGCCCAGCAGGCCGCGAAGGAGAACCCGCTTCCGGCGGCCGCCATTGGCGCGCTGGTGGCCGGGCTCCTGGTCGGCTACCTCGTCGGCCGGCGCCGCTAGCCGGCGGTCCTAGGCGGGCGCGCCGAGGGGCGCGCTCGCCACCGGCGGCTGCGCGGCGACGTCGCCGGCTGCCGCCTCGGGCGACGGCGCGCCGCCCTCGAAGCGGATCACCAGCGCGGTGACGTCGTCCTGCAAGGGCCGCGCGGCCACCGGCAGGACGGCGTCGAGCAGGATCGGCAGCGCGACGTGCCCGGCCCGCGCCGCCGCCGTCGCCAGCCGCAGGAAGCCCGCGTCGAGCGTCTCGCCGCGGCGCTCGACGAGCCCGTCGCTGAACAGCAGCAGCGCGTCGCCGTCGGCCAGCGCCTCGGTGTGGCGGGGCGCGGGGTGGACGTCCTCGCAGCCCAGCGGCGCCCCCGGGGCACCCGGCAGGAAGACCGGGCCGGCGGTGCTGAGGCGCAGCGGCGGCGGGTGCCCGGCCGAGGCCCAGTCGATCGTCCGGCGCTGCGCGTCGACCACGACGACGAGCAGCGTCGCCATCTCGGTGCTGACGCCGCCGTGCTGGACCAGCGCGTCCATCCGGCGCAGGACGAGCGACGGGTCGGCGTCCTCGAGCGCGTAGGCGCGCAGCGCGCTGCGCAGGCCGCCGACCGCCTGTGCGGCCCGCAGGCCCTTGCCCGCCACGTCGGCCACCGCCAGGCAGAGCCGGCCGTCGGGCAGCTCGAAGGCGTCGTAGACGTCGCCGCCGACGTCGGCCTCGTCGCCCGCGGCCGGGAGGTAGCGCGCGGCGAGGGCCGCGCCCGGCACCTCGGGCAGGGCGATCGGCAGCAGCGTGCGCTGGAGCTCGCCCGCGATGCGGCGGTCGCGCTCGGCGTCCACCCGCTCGCGCTCGCGGGCGGTGACGATCCGGGCCAGGGCGATGCTCAGCGTCACCGCGACGCCGGAGACGATCACGAAGGAGATCCACGGCGCGACGTCGCGGTCGGCCGGCGCCGTCGCCAGGACCACGGCCAGCAGCGCGATGTTCAGCACCAGGTGCCCCACGGCGGCGCGCGGGGAGAACGTCGCGAACGCGTAGACCACGAGCAGGAGCACCATGGGCGCCTCGACGGCCGGGATGCCCAGGCTCGTGCAGAACGCGACGACGCCCGCGCCCGCCACGAGCAGCAGGTGGATGGCGCGGGCGGGCAGCGGCGGTCCCCACCACAGCCCCGCGGCGCACACGAGCGCCACGGTGGCGACCGTGGCGCGGGACCCGAAGGGGATGTCCGCGCTGTCGTAGGGCAGCACGAGCGTGAGCCACGTCAGCACGGAGCCCACCAGCCAGATGAGCGCGAGCACGCGCTGCCGCTCCGAGATGCCCCTCATGCCCTGCGGGCGATGCTACGCCGATCGGTGCATCGCACGCGACTAGGGTCCGCGCATGGTCGAGCTGCCCCCGCCGCCGCCCGGACCGGCCCGTGCGGCGCTGCGGCTGCGCCAGGCGCTGGTGCGGGCCCTCGACGCCCCGCTGCCCGCTCACGCGGCGGTCTGGGCCTCGACGCTCGGGTTCATGCGCCTGCACGCGCTGGCGACGATCTGCGAGCTCGGCGTCGCCGACGCGCTGGGCGGCCGGCGACGGGCGACGGCGGCCGAGCTGGCGGTGGAGCTCGACCTCGACGCGGGCCACCTGCACCGGATCCTGCGCGCGCTGGCGACCGAGGGCTGGGTGCGCCTGGACCGCCGCGGGCGCTTCTCGCTCACCCGCAAGGGCCGGGCGCTGCGCACGGGCGAGATGGACGGCTGGGTGCGCTACCTGGCGCTCGAGTCCACGCGGCGTGCCTGGGCGGCGATGCCCGAGGCGGTCCGGTCGGGCGAGCCGGCCTTCCCGCTGGTCCACGGGCGCTCGACCTGGGACCACTTCGCCCGGCACCCCCAGGAGGAGCAGCTCTTCGCCCGCACGATGCGCGCGCTCACGCACCTCGACCTGCCGGGGATCGTGAGGGCGTGGGACTGGCCCGGGCGCGGCACGGTCTGCGACGTGGCGGGCGGGACCGGCACGGTGCTGGCCGGGGTCCTGCGCGCGCGGCCCGACGCGCGGGGCGTCCTCGTCGAGGCGCCCGGCGTCCTGCCCGAGGCGCGGCGGCACCTCGAGGCGGCGGGCGTCGCCGAGCGCGTCGAGCTGCGCGAGGGCTCGATCTTCGACGGGATCGACGCCCGGGCCGACGTCTACCTGCTCAAGGACGTCCTGCACGACTGGGACGACGCCCGCTGCGCACGGATCCTCGACGTCGTCGCGGCGGCGATGCCCCGGGGCGCCTCGCTGGTCCTCGTCGAGCAGCTCCAGGAGCCCCACGTGCCCGAGCCGGTCGTCTCGTGGGTCGACGTCCACATGCTCGCCGTCTGCGACGGCGGGCGCCAGCGCTCGCTGGCCGAGCTGCACGAGCTGCTGCGCGGCGCGGGCCTCGAGCCCGGGCGGACCGCGCCGACCGCCGCCGCGACCCTGGTGGAGGGGGTGCGCCGGTAGCCTGCGATCGGTGCCGAGCCCCGCCGCCTGCGTGTTCGACAACGACGGCCTGCTGCTCGACACCGAGGACGCCTGGACCCGCGCGGAGACGACGCTCTTCGAGCGCCACGGCAGCGTCTTCACGATGGAGCACAAGCGCGACCTCATCGGCTCGTCGCACCTCATCGCCGCCGGCAAGCTCGAGGTCATGCTCGAGCAGCCGGGCGAGGGCCGCGCGCTCATGGCCGAGCTCCACGAGCTGGTCATGGAGGAGGCGCTGGGCGCCCTCGCGCCGCGCCCCGGGGCGGTCGAGCTCGTCGACGCGCTGCTCGCCGCCGGCCGGCCGATCGCCCTGGCCTCGAACTCGCCGCGGGCGTTCGTCGAGCGCGTCCTCATCAGCGCCGGCATGCGCGACCGCTTCGAGCACGTCGTCGCCGGCGACGAGGTCGCCAACCCCAAGCCGGCGCCCGACATCTACCTCGCCGCCTGCGAGCGCCTCGGCGTCGACCCCGCGCAGGCCATCGGCCTCGAGGACTCGCCGACCGGCATCGCCGCCGCGCGCGCAGCGGGGCTCACCGTCGTCGGCGTGCCCTACCTCGAGGACCTCGTGCTGGACGCCGACGTCGTGGCGCGGTCGCTGGCCGACCCGGCGGTGCACGCCGCCTGCGGGCTGTGAGCGCGTCGCTCGCGCCGCCGCCCGCCGCCATCACCGACGACGTCGGCAACTTCTTCGACGCCGCCGGCTCGTTCTTCGACCAGCTCGCGTCGATCGAGCTCGTCCCGCTGCTGCTCGGGATGGTGCTCTTCGTCACCTACCTGAGCATCCGCGCGCGGGCGTTCTTCCACGTGCTGCGCGCCGCCTACCCGGACGAGCGCATCGAGTTCCGCCGCATCTGGGGCGCGTACCTCGCCGCCTACGGGTTCAACAACGTCGTCCCCGCGCGTGGCGGCGACGTCATCAAGCTCTTCCTCACCCGCTCGTCGGTGCCGGGCTCGACGTACCCCGCCGTCGGCGCCGCGTTCTTCGTGGAGGCCGGGTTCGACGTCAGCGTCGGCGGCCTGATCCTCATCTTCGCCTTCACCCAGGGCGTCTTCCCCAAGCCGCCGGACTTCGCGAAGCTCAACGCGTTCGACCTGAGCCTCTTCGCGTCGCATCCGCAGTTCACGCTCTTCCTGCTGACGGTGCTGGGGATCGCGACGGTCGTCGGCTTCGCGCTGCTCAGCGCGCGGGTCAAGGCGTTCTGGGCGCGGGTGCGCCAGGGCCTGACGATCGCCTTCGACCGGCGACGCTACTTCCGCGAGGTGTGGCTCGTGCAGCTCGCGGGCTGGGGGTTCCGCTTCGCCGCGTTCTGGTGCCTGCTCGAGGCCTTCCACGTCGGCGGCTCGGTGAAGAACGTGCTGCTCGTGCTCGGCGTCAACGCGGTCGCCGCCGCGGTGCCGTTCACGCCGGGCGGCGCGGGCGTCCAGCAGGCGTTCCTCGTGAAGGTCTTCGCCGGGACGGCGTCCGGCGCGACGGTCGCCGCCTACTCCGTGGGCCAGCAGATCACGATCGCCGTCACCTCGCTGGCCGTCGGCTTCGCCGCGCTCGTGTTCATCTTCCGCTTCCGGTCCTTCAGGGAGGTCATCCAGGCCGGGCGGGAGGCGCGCGAGCAGGAGAAGGGCGCGCCGGCGGTGTAGCGCGCGGCTACTGCAGGCCCTGCCGGGCCTCGCGCACGAGCGTGACGGCCTCGGGGAAGACGATCGCCATCACCTGGCGGATCTGCTCGGCCTGCTGCTCGGTGGTGCCCTGGACGTTGACGCGGTTGACCGCCGCGACCGTCATCTCGACCGCGAGCTTGATCGCGTTGTCGGCCCACGCCAGCCGCTGCTGGCCCTGCATCTGCTCCGCGAACTCCGCCATGCGGCGCTGGAGCTCGTCTGGGTCGCCGAAGAGGCCGCCGAAGTCCGCCATGGAGCGAGGGTAGCGCGCCCGGTTCGGCATCCGCCGGGGGCCGCCGGGCACGTGGGACGCCATGGAGCTGGAAGGCAAGGTCGCCCTCGTCACCGGCGCGAGCTCGGGCATCGGTGCCGCCACGGCCCACCGCCTGGCCCGGGAGGGCTGCGACGTCGCGCTGCTGGCCCGCGGGCGGCCGGGGCTTGAGGTCGTCGCCGAGCGCGTGCGCCGCGAGGGGCGGCGGGCGCTCGTCCTGCCCTGCGACGTCACCGACCGCGACGGCATCGCCGGGGCGGTGGCCCGCGTGGAGGAGGAGCTCGGCGGCCTGGACCTCCTGGTGTCCAACGCCGCCGCGGTGGTCTTCGGGCGCTTCGAGCACGTCTCGCCCGAGGCGTTCGACCGCACGATGGAGATCACCTTCGGCGGCGCGGTCAACGTCATCCGCGCATGCCTGCCGGCGCTCGCCGCGCGCCACGGGGCCATCGTCGCGGTCGGCTCGATCATGACGAAGATCCCGCTGCCGACCTTCTCCTCCTACGCGGCGGCCAAGCACGCGCTGCGCGGCTTCCTCAGCTCCCTGCGCATCGAGCTGCACGCCGCGGGCGACCCGGTGCGCATCTCGCTGGTGAACCCCGGGTCGGTCGACACGCCGCTGTGGGACTCGACGACGACGGCCACGGGCAAGCGCCCGCATCGCCCGCCGGACTCCTACGACCCCGACGTGCTGGCCCGCGCGGTCGTCGACTGCGCCAAGCACCCGCGCGACGAGCTCACGGTCGGCGGCGAGGCGCGCGCGCTCGAGCTGCTCTACGCGACGTCGCGGCCGGTCGCCGAGCGCGTCCTGGGCATCGCCCACCGCCTCTACGCGTCGGGCCGCATCCCGGCGGACGGCCCGGGCGGGCTGTGGGAGGCGTCGGGCACCGGCGACGTGCGGGGCACACCGGAGATGGCGCCGCCCTTCGGGTTCCTGCACGGCCGGCCGTCGCTGTGGACGCCGGTGCGGCTGGCGATGGGGCGGCTGCGCCCGCGCTAGTCGCCGGCGCGCCGCGCCAGCATCGCCACCGTCCCGCCGCGCCCGCTGCGCCCCGCGAGCCACTCGGCGACCAGCGCGACCGGCACGAGGGGCAGCGCGGCGAGGGTCACCGCGACGTCCCAGACCCGGAACGGGGCGTTGCGCTTGAGCAGGTTGTAGAGGTAGCTCGGCGTCGACGTCAGCCGGTTGACCGCCGACTGCCAGAGGCCGAAGGGGCCGTGCTCGAGCATCCAGTGCGCCTCGGCCTCGACCGCGAAGCCCTCGGCGCGCAGGAGCATGCGCAGGCCGGTGGTCGTGAAGTGCGTGCGGTGGCGCGGGACGTCGAGGTGGTACCAGCGCGCGCCGCCGATCCGGGCCTGCACCGACGCGAGGTCCGGGACGCCGACGAGCAGGACGCCGCCGGGCCGCAGCCAGCCGCGGATCGCCCGCAGCGCGGCGCGCGGGTCGTCGACGTGCTCGAGGACGTGCCAGAGCGAGACGGCGTCGGCCGACCCCGGCGCGACCGTCGCCTCCTCGACGCCCGCGCGCTCGAGCAGGACGCCGTAGTGCGTCAGCGCCGCGTCGACGCCTCGCCGCGAGGGCTCGATGCCGTGCGCGTCGTAGCCCGCGGCGCGGGCGGCGGCGGCGAAGCGCCCCCGGCCCGCGCCCGCGTCGACCAGGCGCGCGGGCGGCGGCACCGCCCGGGCCAGGAGGCCCAGGCGCTCGCGGTCGAAGCGCGCCAGCAGCGGCGCGGCGAGGCGGCTGCCGCGCGGCGCGTCCTCGGAGTAGGCGCCCGTCTCGTGGAGGTCCTGCTCGGGCAGCGGCGTCGTCGTGACGGCCGTCCCGCACGTGCCGCAGCGCTGCAGCGCGACGGGGCCCGGGGCCGACGGGTCGCTCGAGGGCACCGTGCGCCAGGGCACGAGCGGCCCGCCGCAGGCGGGACAGCCGCGCTGGTCCTCCGGCATCGCGCCGCACTCTACGGCGCGGCTGACCGCGACGAGCGGCAGGTACGATCGCCGCCGTGGCCCAGCTGACGCCCTCACAGCTCGCCTGGCGCCGGCGGATCGAGGCGGGCCTGCGGCTCGCCGCCCCGGCCCTGGACCTCGTGCTCGCCGCCGGCGACCGCCTCTCCCGGACCGTCGACCGCGACGGGCTCGACGGCGGGCCGCTGCCCACGCGCGTGCGCAGCGCGGAGGTGCAGCGCACGGTCGAGGCCGGCCACCGCGCCGAGGGCGCCGGCTCGTGAGCGCCACGCCCGTCGTGCCCGACACGCCGGCCCCGGCGGAGAACCTCGCCCGCGAGGCCGACGGGCGGCTGCGCGCCGGCCTCGGCGCGCTCATCGGCGGCCTGCTCGTCATCGGCGGGGCGATCCTCAACATGGTGCTCAGCACCGACCGCCCCGACGTCTTCGTCGTCGAGGCGCTGCGCGACGTCAACGGCCAGGACATCGGCCGCCCGTCGCTGCTGGACGCCCGCGCCCGCTACTTCGACGACGAGGCGCTCTCCTACGTCGGCTCGGCGCTGCTGACCGCGATCGGCTGGGCGGGCGTCGCCATCGGCCTGCTCTACCTCTTCCGCGCGGCGCGCGGGCGGCGCGCGGAGACCCCGCGCTGGACCAGCGGCCTCGTGGTCGCCGGCACGGTGGGCTCGGCGCTGTCGGGCCTCGTCTACTACGCCGCGGTCGGCGCGGCCGCCTCGTCCTACGTGGACGGCGACGACCGCAGCGCCGAGGCGGCGCGCGACGTCTTCACCAACCCCTTCGCGGCCGGCGGCCAGATCATCGGCCTGATGGCGACGCTGTTCCTCGCGCTGGCCTTCGTCTTCATCGCGCTCAACGCGATGCGCGCCGGGCTCCT